>JAFYDQ010000009.1 GCA_017544705.1 Lachnospiraceae bacterium
CCGCGATCTTCTGCGGCAGGATGCAGGAGAACGTGGAGCCCTTCCCGTACTCACTTTCCACGCGGTAGGTTCCGTTCATCAGTTTGATCAGATGCCCCGTGATCGCAAGTCCCAATCCTGTACCCTGAATGTTCCGGTTGTTCTTTAAGTCAAATCTGCTGAATACCGAGAATAATTTGCCGATATCCTCCTGCTTGATGCCTCTGCCGCTGTCGGTCACGGAAGCTTTCAGGAGCAACTCGCTGCCAAGCTTGTCCCAGTCGATCGCAAGCCTTATGAAACCGCTGTCCGTATACTTCACGGCATTGGTTAAGAAGTTGATGAGGATCTGCCGGATCCTTGCATCATCACCGATCAGGCGGTCCGGAATGGTCGGATCGATATCCACGATAAAATCAAGATCCTTATCGCCCAGACGGATATTGATGACGTTAATGACCGTATTCAGGCACTCCCCAAGGTCGTATTCCTCAGGAATGATATCGACTTTGCCGGATTCCGCTTTGGAAAAATCAAGCACGTCGCTGATAATGTCAAGCAGCATCTGTCCGGAGCTTAAGATCTGCGGCAGATACTCCTTCTTCGTGTTTTCGGAATCATCCTTTTGCGCCAGCTCCGCAAGACCGATGATCGCATTTAGGGGCGTACGCATCTCATGCGACATGTTGGCCAGAAAATAGCTCTTTGCTTCGCTCGCTTCTTCCGCCGCCTTTTTCAGTTCGGCAAATTCCCGCGCCCGCATCTCGGATTCCGTGATGTCGGAAACCCCGATCACATAGCCGTATGCGACTTTTTCATCACCCAGTTGATAGAAATAGACGTTGTAGTACCGCTCGCCGATCTGCATGACTTCATTCCGGCCGGCGGCGTCCATCAGTTCTTCCGTATGCGCAAAATTCGAGCCCACATCCTGTTTTGCAAGTTCCGGATAGATCTGCTGCGCGCTGAGATTGGAATCCAGGTAACAGCGTTCCTCATTCAGGACGATCAGACCGACTTTCGCACGCTGATAAGAATGTGCATAAGCAAGCTCTACAGGATCCGTTGTCCTTCCGGCCGTTTTCACAACGGCAATGACTCCGAGTACCAGCAGAAGGATCGCAGAAGTCGGCTCATATCCCTCAAAGCCGACCATCGTGGAAACGATCATGGCCACAAAAGAAGAAACCGCCGCCACAAAGATGCCCCAAAAGGCACGTTTCCGTTTTGCGGAAGCCGTGGTCAGCGCAACACGCAGGGCGATCACACAACACGTAAATGACAGGATGCCCAGGTGTCCCATAAACAGATAGAACAGGATGGTCCCCTGTTCGTGAAAATGCGGGAAGATCCCGTTCTCTTCAAAGGTAAGGGCACGGTAATATAAATGATGATATCTGGAAGTCAACACCAGTCCGAGGGTGATCGTTTCATAGACAAAGACCAGTTTCCAAAAGGCGGAATGAAAACGGATGATGCGCGTATACCGGATCAGATAAACCACAAACATAAAAGCCAGATAGGCCAGTCCGCAATACTGGACACAGAGGGCATCAAATGCCATGTCAGGATTTTTGGCCAGGATTTCCATCAGATAACCCAGCCCGTAAGCCACCGCACAGACGCAGGCAGCCAGCAGGTATTTGGATTCCGGACGCAGCATGGAACAGAACAGCGAGTACGTTCCGAACATAGCCGCTGCTAGCGCAACGATCTGAATGATGATGACAATCTGATATGCTGTGATCATGACACCATTATAAGTTGGGAAATACTTCTTGTAAACTGTGCGGCCGGAAGATATGATATAGAACATGAAGAATCTGAAAGGCACACTGATCTTATTACTGACCGCGCTGATCTGGGGGACGGCATTCGTGGCACAGACATCCGCCTCCGGCACCATCAGTGCGTTTACATTCAACGCGACAAGGTCTCTCCTTGCCGGCGTCTTTTTATTCCTGTTCGTGCTCCTGCGCGCCAAAATCACCCGCGTGGAGCAAAAGCCCCTCTTTAAAAAAGAAACCGTCATGGCCGGGATCATCTGCGGCATTCCGCTTTTTATCGCAACGAACCTGCAGCAATACGGCATCGAGCTGTATCCTGCGGGGACTGCGGCATCCGGTCGGGCAGGATTTTTAACCGCGACCTATGTGATCATGATCGCCGTCTATACGCTGATCCGATCGAGACGCTTCCGGCCTCTGATCCTGCTCGCAACCATCCTGTGTATGACGGGCATGTATCTGCTCTGTTTATCAGGCGGCTTTCAGGAGATCTATATCGGGGATGTTCTGATCTTTCTGTGTGCGGTAGGCTTTGCCTTCTATATCCTGCTCGTCGACAGATACGGCACCGTGGAATCCGTAAAGGTATCCTGCATCCAGTTTACGTTCTCCGGCATCCTCTCCCTGATCTGTATGTACCTCTTTGAAGAGCCAAGCTGGAGTGCGATCTCATCTGCCTGGTTTCCGATCCTGTATGCCGGCATTTTACCCAGCGGCATCGCCTACACCCTGCAGATGGTCGGTCAGAAGTATGCGGAACCCGTTGTCGCAACCATTGTAATGAGTTTAGAATCTGTCTTCGCCGCCCTCTCCGGCTGGCTGATCTTATCCGAGCACTTAAAGGGGCGCGAGCTTGCCGGCTGCATCCTCGTCTTC
>JAFYDQ010000066.1 GCA_017544705.1 Lachnospiraceae bacterium
CCACACGATCGCGACGCATTTTCACAAATTTGAAAAATGGATCCCCTGGATCGCCCTGTTGCTGCTTCTCTATATCGGCGGGAAAATGATCTTGGAAGGCGTCCGCGGGAAAAGCGGGGAAGTGCCTATTTCCGATCTGGCGTTTGGTGCGCTGATGGTACAGGGCGTTGCGACCTCGATCGATGCGCTCTCGGTCGGCTTTACGATCGCAGATTATGATGCGCCGATGGCAGTTCTTGCCGCACTCCTGATCGGCGCGGTTACCTTCATCATATGCCTGGCCGGTCTATCCATCGGCAAAAAGATCGGCACAAAGATCGCCGGCAAAGCCAGCATCTTCGGCGGCATCCTTTTGATCTTGATCGGCCTTGAGATTTTTATAAAAGGCATGTTCTTTTGATTTTTACACGATATAGTTTTGTGCCTGTCTGTCGAACATTTCGCGGTATCTGCCGTTTAATTCCATCAGTTCCTCATGCGTTCCCGTTTCTTTGATGCATCCCTGTTCAAACAGATAGATCTTATCGGCCATTCTGGTCGTGGAGAGCCTGTGCGAGATGAAAATGATCGTATCGTTTTCGGCATTCTCGATCAGATTCTTGTTCAGTTTATATTCGGAAACCGGATCGAGGGCGGATGAGGGCTCGTCCAGAATAAAGATCGTGCTTTGCGCATCACTTGCAAAGATCCTCGAGATCGCGATCTTCTGGCTCTCCCCGCCGGAAAGGTTGGTACCGTTCTCGTCAAATTCCCTGGTAAGCTGCGTTTCGATGCCATCCGGCAGGCTGTTAAGCTTTTTGCCAAAATCAGCCTTTTTAAGTGCTCTCGTTACCCTGTCCGTATCATCCGGCGTTGCTTTTCGCATCAGAACGTTTTCTGCGATCGAACCGGCGTAGATGTTGTAATCCTGAAACACGGCGCTGATCTTTTTGCGGTATTCTGTGGTCGCATATTCCCGGATGTCATGCTCGCCGTAGCGGATCGACCCGGAGGTAATGTCATAAAGGCGCATCAGGAGCTTTACAAAAGTCGTTTTCCCGGCTCCGTTTTCCCCGACGATCGCGATTTTCTCGCCCGGATGAATGGTCATGGAAATATCGTTAAGCGTGCACTTCTTAGCATGCGGATATTGGAAACTCATGTGCTCTAGGACCAGAGGCTGCGCGTCACCTGATGGCGTAAGTCCGTCCGCATTTTCGATCGCGGGCCGGTAATCCAGCATGTTCCGGAATTTCTCCGCATACTGCCCGATCTGCTGGAAGTCGACCAGACAGAAATTGATCCGGTTTAAGTTTCTTCTTACGTAGTTGGATGCATTGTTTGCGGAAGCCACTTCCCCGAGTGCGATCGAGCGTAAGACCAGTGCCAGGTATCCGAGATAGGCAGGAACCGCGAAAAACGAGAAGACGGTAAAGACGCCGATCCAGTTGATCAGGGACACCCAGGTTAGGGCGGGCGCATACTTTCTGCCGGCATCCGAAGCTTCTTTAAGCGCCTCGTCAAACTGCTTGCGAAGCGGGAGCTTCACGTCCGTCAACTTACATTCCTTGGCAAATTCCGGCTGGTAGAAGACCCGTTTGCTGTAGTCGGCCTTCCGAAGGGCCTTTTTGTTGGCAATATCCCACTGGTATTCCAGCCGCTCGATCTTGAAGCGTGTTAACAGGTTGATGATGAATCCCGCAACCGGAAAAGCCGCAAGCACGGGATTGATGTCAAAGATCAGAACGGCAGCAACGCCAAGGCCCGCGATCCCGGCTAAAATCCGGCTTACGATCATCACGGTCATCTCGATCATGCTATCGGCGTTATTGGCAACGATCACATAGGTATCATAATAGTCCGGATCATCATAGCAGAGCAGATCCATCTTACTGTTGTTTTCGATGAGATCGCGCTGGATGATGCCGTTTAGGTGGATGAGTTTGGCTTTGGACCATTCCTCGATCAGCCGGTCGATCCATTCCAGACATGTGACCAGTACCAGGGAAATCAGCAATATGATGACGATCTTTGAAAGCGCTTCCCTGCCGGTCAGGCCGTTGACGATCGCGCGCAGGATAAAGGTGGAATTCAGCGCCCAGCCGGTCTCGGAACATACGAAAAGGAGCATGATCTTGATGATCAGCGCTTTGTCGTAGCGCATCGCATAGCGGACCATGAAGACGGTGTTTTGGATCATGCGTTTCACGGAAACGGTGTTGTCAGACTTATCCATAATATGCAGCCGCTCCTTTCAGCATTTCTTCCGGGATGCTGTCCTGATAATTCTCTGCCTGCAGCAGGAACATTTCCTGATAGAATCCCTTTTGCGCCATCAATTCCTCATGGCTGCCCGCTTCGACGATCTGCCCGTCTTTCATCAGATAGATCTGATCCGCCATCCTTGCGGAAGAGAGGCGGTGGGAGATAAAGATGACCCCTTTCCCCGTGGATAGCTTCATCATGTTGTTGTACATATTGTATTCCGCTAAGGGGTCGAGCGCTGAAGAGGGTTCATCTAAGATCACCATGTCGGGATTTTGCGCAAAAACGCGGGCGATCGCGATCTTTTGCGCCTGACCGCCGGAGGGGACAAAGCCTTCCTCGTCAAATTCGCGGCTGATCATTGTATCGAGCCCATGGGTAAGGCCGGGGTGATTGGTATCAAACTGTGCATTTGTGAGTGCATTCCGGACAGTCTCGTAATCTGCTTCATTTTCCTGCCGCCGCATCAGCACGTTCTCGGAAAGCGGCATCGCAAATACCTGCAGATCCTGGAACACGGTGCCAAAGCACTTCCGGTAAGCATTCGGGTCGATCCGGCCAATGTCCGTTCCGTTGACGAGGATCGCCCCTTCCGTAACCGGATAGAGTCCCATCAGAAGCTTGATGAGGGTCGTTTTCCCCGCACCGTTGTAGCCGACGATCGCCAGCTTTTCCCCTTTCTTCCATTGAAAGCTCACGTTTCTGATCGTGGGAGTACTTGCACCCGGATACGTAAAAGTCACATCCTTAAGCTCTATGGAACTGATCTCATGAACCGGCTCAAGAGCGGCATCTTCTTTACTTTCCTGCTCCAGGAAATCCTGCAGGTTCTTAAATTTTCTGGATTCGCTTGAGATAAAGATCCGGTTTTCCACCGAAGCCTTCAGCTGATCCGTGCAAAAGGCCATGGCCGTGATCATGGCAATGTAGCTGGACATGTCGGATACATGGCCGTAGCGTACCTTAAGCACCACATAGAAAAATGCCACAACGCCTGCAAGGATCGAATAACTGCCGTTCATCAAGAAGGAATAGAATGCGGATTTCATCCGGTATTTTAAGGAAACCTTCTCCATTTCCGATACGGCAGCTTCCTGCCGCTTTAACATCAGGGAATTGATGTCAAAGAGCCGGACCTCGGCCGCGTATTTCTTCTCATAATAAACGCGCTTCACGTAGTCGGCGATGCGTTTATTGCGCGTGATGTCTTTTTCCCGGTCAAAGTGCGCCTTTGCGTTCTTTTTCCCGAAATAGAAGCTGAAAAAGATCAGAACGATCATGAAGAATAAGAAAGCCGGGTCCACGGAGAGCACGATGATGAGCGACATGACCGTGGAGACGACATTTCCGATGTAGACACCGGTCTTGATTGCGATGTCGATGGCATCATCCACGCAATGATCCAGGGCTCTTGCGTATTTATCGTAGAATTCCGGGGATTCATAGTCGGAAAGCTCCAGATCGTCCGAAAGATCCATCACGCGATGGAAGATCTGCCGGTAGACCGCAGGGGTCTTGACCTTTCTGTAGGCTTCATACCAGCCGCAGATAAAATGGACCACGATATGCAGCGAGCAGGCGATCACCAGGAAGCGGAACAGCTGCGTATAGGGAATGTTTTGCTCGATACAGTTGAAAATGTATTTCGTCAGGTAGACAAAGAAGAAGACATAGAAGATCTGCTCGACCGAGTTCTTAAATAAGGTAAAGATCAGCAGCAGTTTGTCGGCAAGCCAGACCTGCTTCAAGGCATACATCAGATTTTTAATGGTTGAATCTTTCTTCATAAACAGGCACTTTCCGGAATTGTTAAATTATGATTTAATGGTTTTTTCGGCCGTTTCGCACCACTCCAGGTACGCTTCGTAGCTCTTGATCCCAAAGAGCGCGGTCAGATAATAATAGGTATGGTCCGCACTTTCTTCCCGCACCTTTTCAAGATTGGCTGCATAGCCTTTAAGGATTGCAAGATCCGCTTCCACCTTCTTTCTGAAGGCAGCAATGTTCTTCAGGGCAGTCTTCCTGTCGTCACATCCGCTAAAGAAAAGCTTAAGAAGCGTTTCATAGCGCAGCTCGTTCACGCTTTGCTCGTTGCGGAGCCATTGCTTAAGTGCTTCGGCGCCCGCTTCGGTAATGCGGTAGGTGTGTTTTTCGCGCGGACCGGAATTGGATGCATTTCTTTCAATGAGGCCGCCGCTTTCCAGATCCTTCAGCGCCGGGTAGATATTCCCGAAGCTTCCCTTCCAGAAGAAGCTGATCGCGCCGTCGATCTGTTTCTTGATGTCATAGCCGCTGCGCTCTTCGTGGGATAGCAGGCCTAAGATCACCATATCGATTCTTTTTTCTCGAGCCATTTGCCGGAATCCTTTCGTTTATAATATAAGGAAGCGAGAGAGGACATATATCATATTGATATATCACCTATATTATCCCATGCGCTGTATTTTCTCAAGAAGAAACCGCATTGAAAAATCAATTTCCGTTTGCTATGATGGGAAAATGGTTAAATCGTGATTTAAGAAATGCGTTTTTTCATATGTTTGATCGTGATGACGGTCAGCCCGGCGTCGGAGATCATGTATATTTCTTTGACTTTGTCGGGAAAATTGTTTAGAATACACTATGGTCCGTCAAGGGACGGGCAAGGTACATTTCACAGAAAAGGAGTATTGTTATGAATCTTTCACCGCTTCAAAAAGCAAGATATGAGTATGTTCCGAAGCTTCCCGGCATGCTCAGGAACGGGATCGCCGAGATCTGCGTTCAGAACGGAGAAGCTACGACAAGTGTTGCCGATCAGGATAAGATCAAAGCGCTTTTCCCGAATACATACGGAAAGAATGAGATCACTTTCGCAAAGGGTGCGAATACTTCCGCAGCAAAGAAGCAGGTTGTCGGTGTGATTTTGTCCGGCGGACAGGCACCCGGCGGACACAATGTCATCAGCGGTCTGTATGATGCGCTGAAGGCAACCGATAAGAACAACGTGCTGCTTGGCTTCAAGGGCGGCCCGAGCGGTCTGATCGATGACGATTATGTGGAATTTGATGACGCGTTCATCGATGCATACAGAAATACGGGCGGTTTTGATATCATCGGTTCCGGCAGAACAAAACTGGAAACGGAAGAGCAGTTCAAGGTTGTAACGGAAGTTGCGAAGAAGCACGGCTTGACCGCGATCGTGATCATCGGCGGTGATGATTCCAATACCAATGCAGCAGTTCTTGCTGAATATATGGCAGCTAATAACACGGGTGTCCAGGTCATCGGCTGCCCGAAGACGATCGACGGCGACTTAAAGAACGAAGATATTGAAGCGTCCTTCGGTTTCGATACGGCAACCAAGACCTACTCCGAGCTGATCGGAAATATCGAGCGCGATGCGAATTCCGCCAAGAAATACTGGCATTTCATCAAGGTTATGGGCAGAAGCGCCAGCCACGTTGCACTGGAGTGCGCACTGGAAACACAGCCCAACATCTGCCTGATCGGTGAAGAAGTGGCAGCCAAGAAGATGTCCTTATCCCAGATCGCTTCCCAGATCGCCGATTCGGTTGAGAAGAGAGGAAATGCAGGAAATAACTTCGGTGTTGCGATCATTCCCGAGGGTATCGTGGAATTCGTTCCCGAGTTCAGCAAGCTGATCGCTGAGATCAACGAGCTTCTTGCCGGTGCGAATACGGAAAAATTCAATGCACTTCCCGACTGGGATGCCAAGTATAAATTTATCGAGCAAGGCCTGACGAAGGAATCCATGGCTGTATTTGCGATCCTGCCGCAGCTCATTCAGCAGCAGCTCTTCCTGGAGCGTGATCCGCACGGTAACGTACAGGTTTCCCTGATCGAATCCGAGAAGCTTTTATCCGCACTGGTCAAAGACGAGCTGGAGAAGAGAAAGGCAGCAGGCACCTACAAAGGAAAATTCGGTACGCTGCATCACTTCTTCGGTTACGAAGGCAGATGCGCATTCCCTTCAAACTTTGACGCAGACTACTGCTATTCCTTGGGATACAATGCATTCATGCTCATTCAGTACGGTTACACAGGATACCTTTCCAAGGTTTCGAACTTAAGCAAGCCGGCGGAAGAGTGGGTTGCAGGCGGTATGCCGATCACCAAGATGATGAACATCGAGAGAAGAAACGGGGAAGACAAGCCCGTGATCAGAAAAGCGCTTGTGGAACTGGACGGCGCGCCGTTCAAGTACTTTGCGGCGCACAGAGATCAGTAGGCGGTTGAGACCGCGTTCACCTATCCCGGCGCGATCCAGTACTACGGACCGTCGGAAGTATGCGACTTAACGACCAGAACCTTAGCGCTTGAGAAAGGCTGATCCTGACGGAAGTCCATTCATAATAAGAAAGCCTGTGACCGAATGGTTGCAGGCTTTTTTTGTGCGCCGGCGGCAGTGTTGCGGCGGAGATGTTTTTTGGCCCGGGAACGCCGTCCCCAAATGTGGCCCGGGAACCCCGTCCCCCTGGACCGAAAATTGTGGTACAATGTGATTCAATTCATTGCAAGGGGGAAAGGGTGATCTTATGAAAGTCACAATTCTCGGAGCAAGAGGGTCTGTGCCGACAGACGGAGCGGAAATGCTCGAATATGGCGGCGCGACTTCGTGCGTGCTGATCGAAACCGAAACGGATGCGATCGTTC
>JAFYDQ010000067.1 GCA_017544705.1 Lachnospiraceae bacterium
AAAGATCTATAAGACCCTTTTGGTCAGACAGACGAACGAGCAGTGGGGCAGGGTCTGCAGTTTCCCGGACGATGAGGAATACAGCGCCATGTATGAAGAGGCGCTTGCCTGGGACAGCGCCAATGCAGCCAAGAGGCAGCCGGTGTCCGTGACAAGTGACGGCTTACGGCTTGCGGGAGAATATTATGATTTTGGTGCCGACCGGGCCGTGATCATTAGTCCCGGCCGCACGGAAGCCTGCCGGTATTCCTGTTATTTTGCCAAACCGTATCAGGAAACCGGTTGCAATGTTCTTGTGATCGATAACAGGGCGCACGGCCTGTCGGAGGGAAAATACCCTGCACTGGGTTTTGCCGAATACCGCGATATCCTTGCCTGGGGAAAACTGTTACACGAACAGTTCGGTAACCGGCAAATCTTCCTGCACGGCATCTGCATTGGCGCATCAACGGCGATCTTCGCCTTAACCGCAAAGGAGTGCCCCGCCTATTTTGCCGGTATGGTGGCGGATGGCATGTATACGACGTTTTATGAATCGTTCAAATGTCATATGATCGAGGATCATCACCCGATCTTTCCGGTTGCACAGGAAGTCATGGCGCAGATCCGTATTTACAGCGGCGCAAGGCCGATGGCTGACGGACCCGTCAAACGGATCGCAAAACTTGAAAGGCCCATCCTGTTTTTGCACAGCAGGGAAGACACTTTTTCGTTGCCCGCAAAGGCAGAGTTGTTGTATAATAAATGCAAGGCGCACAAGACCCTTCATTTCTTTGATAAAGGTGCGCACTCGCGGATCAGATTCCACAACAGGGAGGAATATGATCTTGCGGTTGCCGATTTTATCGGCACGGTGTAAGGTCGCTTATTTTTTCGTATGCGATTATGAGTCGCGGGAAGGAGATAGTTATGAACGTTCAACCATCACAGGTACTGACCATGGGGATTCTTTCCCTGGTATTCTGCGGTTCCGGTATCCTT
This sequence comes from Lachnospiraceae bacterium, assembly GCA_017544705.1. Lineage (GTDB taxonomy): Bacteria > Bacillota > Clostridia > Lachnospirales > Lachnospiraceae > UBA2868. The sequence continues at coordinate 982 of JAFYDQ010000067.1, forward strand.
GGCATCATTTTCGGTGCACTTGGAAAGAAAAAAGCGAAAGCTTATGTAGCTGAAAACGGAGGAACCGTCGGTCAGGTTAAGGCCGGAAGCATCATGTCCAACATCGGCTTCATCATCGGTATTGTTATGACGGTTATCTGGGTGATCTATATCATCGTTGCAATTGCAGCTGTTGCATCAATGTCATAAGAAGCACAAAAAGGGAAGACGGTACTCGATGGCGGGTGCCGTCTCTTTTTATAATCAACCGGATTGGAGGAAAACATATGAACATCAAACCATCAGAGGTACTGACCATGGGCATTCTGGCCTGTGCGCTTTGCGGAACCGGGATCATGGGGATCATTTTCGGGACGATCGGAAAGAAGAAAGTACGGCAGTATCTGGCAGAGAATAACGGGATGACCTGTGGCCAGGTTACGGCCGGAAGCATCACATCCAAGGTCGGCTTTATCCTCGGGATCGTGATGACCTGTTTTTGGGTAATTTATATTGCCGTTATCGTAGGCGCGATCGCGTTTGCTATCGCCCAATAAGGGACCTTGGACAAGAGGAGCAACGTGAAAAAGGCACTGAAAATTACGCTGCTTGTTGCAGCGGCCTGGTTTGCCTTATCCTGGGCGGTCGCAGCAATATCCCTGCGTGCGGGATTTGGCCGCAGGGATCAGATTCCCGCTGTGGAATTATCTTATTCGGAAGAGACCGCACAGGTGTGTGAGCGGCGCCCTTGTAACTTTTATGCCGGAGAAAACCGGCTCAGCGGATGGATCTTACAAAGCACATCGGGCGATAAAGACAAGGGACTCATCGTCATTGTTCACGGACTTGGAGCCGGTGCCGATACGCATCTTGCAGAGGCCATCCGGTTTGTGGAAAACGGGTATACGGTCCTGCTGTTTGACGGAACCGGAACCAGGGCAAGCGAAGGCTGGGGCGTCAGGGGCCTGACACAAGGTGCATTGGATCTTGACGCCGCACTTGATTTTGTCCGGAAGGACGAACAGCTCAAAGAACTGCCGCTGATCGTTTACGGACACAGCATGGGTGGCTATGCAGCAGCTGTTGTCACGGCTTCTCATCCGGAGATTGACGGGATCGTAAGCATCTGCGCCTTTGATAAGCCCTTATCGGAGATGATGGAAATGGCAAAGAAGAAAGCCGGAGTCATTGCGTATCCCGGTTACCCGGGGCTTGCCATGCAGTACCTGGTTTTGTTCGGGCAGGACGGAAACAGATCCGCCGCAAAAGCGCTTTCCGAATCCAAGATTCCGGCACTGATCGTTGCGGGAGCAAAAGACCGGGTGGTCCCGTATGAAGCGAGCCTTTATGCGAAGAAGGAGGAGATTGATGATCCTGCGGCTTCTTATCTGATGATCGATGAAGAGGGCCGTGCGGGTCATGTCGGGATATGGCTTAGCGGTTCAGCCAACAGGATGCGTGTCCTTGTGCAGGAAGGTGTCATGGATCCGGACCCGGCCGGATGTAACGAACTGGATGACGCGTTTATGGAAAGTGTTCTTGCCTTTATGGACGCGTCGGTGTTAGAATAGATTTGCTTTGAAGTAAACATGCAGGGAGGAAAGATTATGTTTTGTCAAAATTGTGGTTCACAAATGGAAGATGGCGCAAAGTTCTGCGAGAACTGCGGTGCTCCCGTAGAAGCTGCGGCAGCAGCTGCCGATGCAGGAGATTTCACTGCGGAAACGGTTGAAAACGTGACGGAGACTGCGGAAGTGGTTGAGGAGCCTGCATACACCTACGAGCAGCCCGTACCCCAGCAGACCAATACATACAATAATGCCAATTCCTATGCAAATTATGCACAGGCAGCGCCTGTGGAAGGCGGCAAGAAAGGTTTTGCGATCGCTTCCATGATCTGCGGTATCGTATCTTTGGTTTGCTGCTGTATGGGATGGACGGCTTTCGCGCTTGGCGCAGCAGCCGTTGCACTCGGCATTGTTGCCATGGTTAAGGCATTCAGCGGCAGAGGCATGGCACTGACCGGAATCATTACGGGTGCCATCGGTATCATTCTCGGCCTGATCATTGGAATCTCTTCGGCAGCAGGCTCCAGCCTGGTGGAAGAATACGGAGATGAATTCATCCCGGGCTTTGAAGATATCATGGATGACATCGATTTATAATGAATATTTCGAAACCGGAAAGAATCTTTTATGTTTTAGGTTGGATCGGATTGGGCTGCGGCATTGCCACAGCCCTTTTCTTAAACAGCGGCGCCCTGGATTCCATTCACGGGCGCGATCTTTGTGCGTTTCACAGGGTTACGGGATATTACTGTCCGGGTTGCGGGATCACAAGAGCCTGCTTTGCACTGGCAAGCGGACAGGTGGTCAAAAGCCTCCTGTATCATCCCGTGCCGCTTTATCTGCTCGGATTGTACGTGACTTGGATGGGGTTTATAACGTATCGGATCGTTTCGACGCATACCGGCAGGGAAAGTCAGGATCAAAAAAACCGCCTCTTTTACAGACGGTTTGAGATCGCGATCTATGTGATGGTTGCCATATTGCTCCTGCAGTGGGTCATCAAACTGCTGTTGCAGATGATCTTTCACATAGACTGGTTTGTATTCCTTGCGGGGATCCTGTGAATACAGTTTAGGCCGGTCCCGTGTATCTGCCGCTGGCGCCGCACGGTAAGATGAGGCCGTTTGACGATACCGGCAGGCCGATCTCGCCGGCTTCCACCGAGCCGCCAAATCTCGATACGACCGCTTTATGCAGCATATAGGACAGAACCGCCGGCTGTAAACCGGTGGTATAGGAATTGATCAGCACAAAGAGCGGTTTTTTTGCAAGCAGTTTTGTGCAAAGTTCCACAAACGGATAGATCGAATCCTCGATCTTCCAGATCTCACCCTTGGGACCGCGTCCGTAGGATGGCGGGTCCATGATGATCGCATCATATTTGTTTTCCCTTCGGATTTCACGTTCGACAAATTTCACACAGTCATCCACGAGCCAGCGGATGGGTGCATCCGCAAGACCGGAAGAGGCTGCGTTTTCTTTGGCCCACTGGACCATTCCTTTGGAAGCATCCACGTGCGTGACATTGGCTCCGGCCAATGCGGCTGCAAGTGTTGCACCGCCCGTATAGGCAAAAAGGTTCAGGATCTTCACAGCTCGACCTTCGGTCGATAAAATACGGGCCCGGATCAAGTCGCCCATCCAGTCCCAGTTTACCGCCTGTTCGGGAAAGAGTCCCGTATGCTTAAAGGAAAAAGGCTTCAGCTGGAACGTCAGATTCCCGTAGGAGATGCTCCACTGGTCCGGCAGGTCGAAGAATTCCCATTCGCCGCCGCCCTTGGCACTTCTGTGGTAGTGCGCGTTTAAGCGTTTCCAGCGCGGATCGTTGCCATCGGCTGCCCAGATCACCTGCGGGTCGGGACGAAGCAGAATATATTTCCCCCATCGCTCCAGCTTTTCCCCGTTTCCGGTATCGATCACTTCATAATCTTTCCAACGATTGGCAACCCACATGGCGCACTCCTTCGTTTCTTTTGCTTTCTTTAATATAGTAAGGATTTGCGTAAATTGCAAGAAAATGCGAAAATGCCTTGCTTTTTCCGTGTTGATTCGATAAACTGTTCAATAGTTTTAATACGTTACTACGATAAACAATTCAGTTGTGGGAGGAGAATGAAAAATGTTTAACACGGAAGCTTTGGCATTTGTGCTCTATCTGTGTCTGGTTGTCGGCATCGGCATCTATTTCTTTGTGAAAGGAAAGAGCGGATCGGAGGGTGAAAAAGGATACTTCTTAGGCGGCAGACAGATGAAAGGAATGGTTGCCGCACTTTCGGCGGGCGCCTCTGATATGAGTGCCTGGGTACTCATGGGACTGCCCGGTTCCATTTACCTTTACGGTATGGGACAGGTGTGGATCTCGGTAGGTCTGCTGCTCGGCACGATCTGTGCCTGGGTCTTTGTGGCACCGAGACTGCGCAGATTTTCGATCCGCGCAAATGATGCGATCACGATCCCGCAGTATCTGACCAACAGATTCTTATCGGACAGCAAGGCTCTGCAGATCATCTGCGCCGTGATCTTCATGGTTGCATATTGTGTTTACGCAGCGTCTTCGATCGTTGCCTGCGGCAGCCTGTTCAATCAGGTCTTCGGGATGGATAAGTCGGTTGCCATGATCGGTGCAACGGTCATTATCCTGTTATATACGTTCCTCGGCGGTTTCAATGCCGTCTGCTGGACGGACTTTTTCCAGGGCCTGCTCATGTTAATGGCACTGATGGCGGTTCCGATCGTCGCAGCGATCTTCATGGGCAATGCGGGCTTTGCGCCTTTGGCGGCCGTGGAAACTTCGGAGAACTATTACAACTTATTAAGCAGCGGAAAATTCGACTGGAAGTCGATGGCAGATATCTTAAGCGGATTCGGCTGGGGCCTCGGTTACATGGGTATGCCGCATATCCTGATCCGTTATATGTCCATCAAATCGGAAGCGGAAATGAAGAAGTCCCGCGTCATCGGTTCGATCTGGACGACGATTATCTTAGGGATGGCTACGGTTGTGGGTCTTGTCGGTCATGAATTCTTAGGAACTGCTCTGCCTGAGGGCGAACAGAGTCTGGTATTCATCACGATGGTACGCACGATCTTTAGCGGAAACGGTGTATTGCTCTTTATTGCAGGTATCCTGCTCTCCGCGATCTTAGCTGCTTCCATGAGTACGGCGGATTCCCAGCTCCTTGCTTCCTCATCCGCTTTTTCATCGGATGTGTATAAGCCCATCTTCCGTAAGGATGCATCGGATAAAGAAATGCTTTGGGCAGGACGTATCGTGGTTGCGATCATTGCCGTTGTGGCGTTCTTCATCGCAAGCAGTCCGTATTGCGGCGGGATCATGGCTCTGGTGGAATGCGCATGGGGCGCGTTCGGTGCGGCATTTGGCCCGACGATCGTCTTAAGCCTGTTCTGGAAGCGCTTTACCTATAAGGGTGCCATCGCAGGTATCGTGAGCGGCTTTTTGGTAGATGCCCTGTGGTATGCATTCCTTTCGACGCCGACCGGTCTTTATGAGATCGTTCCGGGATTCATTGTAAGCCTGATCGTTGCAGTGATCGTAACGCTGTGCGACAAGGAGCCTTCGAAGGAAGTACAGGATCTGTTCGAGGAATCCCAAAAGGAAACGCATGACTGATCCGTTATCAACGCGAATGGAACAAAAGAGACCAAACAAACAACAGAAACGGATTCTGACACCGGCCGGCGGGAGTATCCTGCTGGCCGGTATTTTGTGGGGAACCATGGGCCTCTTTGTCAGAGGACTGAACGCGGATAACTTAAATGCGATGAAGATCGTGGAGATCCGTGTTTTTTTCGCGACGCTCATTTTAGGCCTGTTTCTTCTTCTATATAATAAGAAACTTTTTGTGATCCGGCTGAAAGACATCTGGTGCTTTATCGGTACCGGGATATGTTCTCTGACCTTTTTCAATTTCTGCTATTTTCAGACGATCCTGAATACGTCCATGTCCGTTGCGGCGATCCTGCTCTATACGGCACCGGTGATCGTTGTGGTTTTATCCGCTCTTTTGTTTCACGAAAAAATCACGGGCCGCAAGATCTTAGCCATGTTCATCGCATTTGCGGGATGCGTGTTTGTCACGGGCGTCTTTTCATCGGGCGGCATGGTGCTGCATCCGAAAGGACTTCTGATCGGTCTGGGTGCGGGCCTTGGCTATGCGCTCTATTCGATCTTCAGCCGCTACGCACTCATGCGGGGCTATCATACCCTGACGATCTCGTTATATACGTTTGTCTTTGCGCTGTTATCGACCATGGTCTTGCAGCCGCCCGGAGAGATCATAAGGCAGATCTTATCCGGCAATACCGCAAACGACCTTCTGCTCGCAGTGGGGATCGCCATCGTTGCGACCGTTCTTCCGTACATGTTCTATACATGGGGCCTTCAGGGTGTGGAAAACGGGAAGGCCAGTATCATGGCATCCATCGAACCGGTCGTGGCAACCGTCCTCGGGATCATCGTCTACGGGGAACGACTGACGTGGGATGGTATGATCGGCGTTGCGTTGGTCCTTGTGGCCATTGTTCTGCTGAATACCTAGATATTGTGGATGCTTTTGACTTTTCCGTGAAGGGTTGAAATTGTACTGAAAAAAATACAATTTTTCATAAAATTCTCTTGCAGTGCCGTTAAACATCGTGTATACTAGCATTTGCTGTGACATTGATAGCGATGAAGCGTGAGGTTACTTGCTGATAGGAGGGGCCCGCTTGCGGGAAGAACCTGTCTGCACCGCGAACACTTTTCGCCGCAGGCGAATTGAATGTGTGAGCGTCCTTCAGTACTCTTCTATGCATGAGAGCAAGATAGTTCCGTGGAGCGAATGTCAA
>JAFYDQ010000068.1 GCA_017544705.1 Lachnospiraceae bacterium
TGAATCACGCTCCTTTTAGTTTGTATTTCGTACCGAAGTTTCTCTCCGGTTTTTCTTGCTTTTGTACAATTCCCGATCCGCCGCATCCAGCACATCCTGAATGTCCAGCGCGGTGTCACAGACAAACGCATTATAACCGAGAGAACACTCAATATAGAACGGCTTATCTGACTGTGCGTTGAATTCTTCCGCGGTCTTCCGGATCGCTTCACAGAGCTGCTCGGCACTCTCTCCCTCTTTCAGTACGGCGATCGCCACAAATTCGTCTCCGCCAAGGCGTCCCAGGATCTGATCGGATCCTACCGTCTTGCGGATAAATCCTGCAACCGTCTGGATGGCAAAATCACCCTCCGCGTGACCGAATTTGTCGTTGATCTCTTTCAGATGATCAAGGTCTGCGAAGATCGCCACACAGGAAAGTCCCGGATTGTCATTTTTCAGATTCATGGCGCGCTCGATGAATCCGCGTCTGTTCAGGCAGTCGGTTAAGGCGTCATATTCCGAAATGAAACGCAGCATGCTGTTCTTATCTTCGACTTCCTTAACCAGCGCTTCCAGCGTATTCTGCACTTCTCTCTGTTTTCTGCTCAGTTCATTGTACTTCAGCGCCGTTCCAAGCTGCACACTGACGTTGAAGAGACTCTTGACATCGGAAGGAGAAACCTCCGATACCAACAGGCCGTACTGGATCCTGTCGGAATAGATCGGCAGGAGCGTCAGATGGAACTGTTCATGACCGCGCTCTTCGGCAAAAGCGGCAAAGCTGTGTTCCCTGGTCAGTTCCGGTCGATCCGACCTGTGATAGGATTCATAACGGGAACCGTCCGCCGAAGTATAAGCAGACAGATACAGGGAATCCGGACATTTCCATTCTTCATCCGCCTCCACGATCATCGGTTCCTTCATTGTAAAGACATAAGTCTCGCCCATCTTCAGGTTCTTGAACCTTCTGATGGCATTGCGGAACATATCTTTTTCGGAATCAACATGATTGACCATGTCCCTTGCCATCATGGACATGAACCATGCATCATTTTCAAATTCATAGAGCGTATCCGTTACGTTTTTATACGCAAATCCCTGCAGATACTTGACACCCTCCAGCATGATCTCCGTTAAGAGCACCTCTTCGTTATGGTCTTCCGTTTTGCGGATCACGGAAGATAAGTAATCCGAATAGGTTTTGGTCAGTGCCGTCGGGGAAATGTATTCCGCATAAGGCCCGTTCATCAGGTTGCGCAGCTGTTCCACGACATGCTTGATGCTTAAGGACTCTTTCACATATCCGAGATAAATGATGATATCGGCATAGAGGATATCATAGATCGTCTCATAGATCTTGTCCGCGATCCCTTCACTGACATCGGACACAATGATCGCATCCTTCACACGCTCTGCCAGTTTGATCACGTAAAATTCCGGGTTCTGCTTATCATGCGGCGTCATCGGTTCATAAGTACCCTGATCCGTTTCCAGGCATCCGCAGGAGCTGCGGCGGATCAACTCCGTCTGCAGCACGATGTTGCCGCCATCCTTACTCTCACTCGCCCCGAGAAGGTCAAGCAGGTTATAAAGCGCCTTATAGCCGATCGCAAACTGGTTCTGTGCGACGGTGGTCAGGGACGGATCCATGATGGAGGCGATCGCCGCATCATCGTATCCGGTTACGGCAATGCCCTCACCGGACTCAATGTCGATACCGATCTTATACCGTAGCGTGCTTTTCATCATCCACTCTCTGGCACGGTCGGTCATTCGGAAGATCTCTGCCCTGCGTTCCTTGCAGACCTTATAGACCGTTGTTGCCATCGTATCGTTTGCACATACAAAGGCGTCGATCTTGGAATTGTGATCAAATAAATATTCCACCTGCGGCACAACGGCCTCCGTAAAGTCACCGACCTGTACCATCTCATCCGTGACGGGAATATGGTATTCCGCAAGCACATCCGCAAAAGCACGGAAACGTTCATCGGCATCCTTATTGCCGATGGGTCCTCTTAAGCAGACAAAATGCCGGTATCCGTGATCCCTTACGAGATGCTCGACAACGGAACGCATGCCGTTGTAGTTATCGGAAATCTGGTAGCGGGTAATATCATTTTCAACGCGTTCTTCCAGAAGGATCTTGGGAATATTGACGTATTTGTCCAGAAAATGGCGGCGTTTTGCTTCCTGCAGAAAGACAACGATCTCGCCGTAAGAAATGATCAGCGCATCGACATTTGCGATATCCACATAATCGAAGATCGTCATGATCTGATAATCATAACTGATATCTTCGTCATAGAATTCCTTGAATTTATATTCCGTATGCACGCCAAGAAAAGTCACGGTATTTACCCCGGCTTCTTTGGCTGCCTGTCTGATTCCCTGCAGTGTATTGACCGAATGCATCGAGTTGGCATTACCGATCAAAACACCGATGGTAAGTCGCTTCCTTTCAGGCATCGGCCTTACTCCTTCGCATTCTTCAGCGGGCGGATCCGATAGACGATCAAAACGTCTTTCTCCTTACAATTCATCGCAATGGATGATTTCACACGCTCCATGATCTTGATCGCGTTTTCAAAAGAATCCGCCGGGAACATGATCGCGTAGGTATTATCCGAAAAGCGGCAGATACTGTCACCGCACCGAAGTTCGTGCCGGATGATATCGAGCAACGTTGTCATGACCTTCTCATGCTGCAGGGGCTCGAAATCATCATCAGATTTCCGTTCCATGGACAAAAGCGATAAGAACATCGTATCACCGGTCCTGGCAAGCAGGCGTCTTTGCAGATGATAGATATCCTTGAACACATCATATTCGCATACGAATGCCGAGTTCTCCGAATCCTCGGTCTCCATGCTCTTCTGCACGTCACCGATCACAAGCTCGATCTTAACCAGACTGGAAAGCGTCGACTCATAGCGGAGCTTCAGTTCCTCTCCCATCTTTCCTCTGGCAAGAGCAACTTCTTCCTCCAAAGAGATCATATCGGCCGGTCCTGCAAGCGCAAGTGCATTTCTGCAGAGCGCACCGATCTCTTCATAGGCCCCTTCTTCCTTCAGAAGGGAAATATAGGCTAACACATCCTGTACGTACAGGTCACGGTAATATACGGCTTTGGGAACTACCCAGTGCTCTTCCCCGGAATCGGGAAGCAACGGTCCTGTATAGAGATCGATCGCCCTTTGCAGACACTGTTTCCGCTTGGAAACACTCATGGACTGGTTCAGGCCGATCTTGGAATAGTCGTCAAAATCAAAAATATCAATGGAAACATCGAGTTCCTGATTCCACTGGTAAGCACCTCTCCTGGAAATGATCGAATTGCGCAGCGGCTCGATCTCCATCTTATCCACCAGGGCACGATAACGATACAGCAGCGTACGAAGCGCCGTTCCCGGATTGGAATAATCTTCACCGGACCACAACAGTTCGAACAATTCCCTGTGGGAAATGGCTTTCTGCTTATACAACAGAAGATAGGACAGGAACAATTTCGTCTTACGCGTGTTGCTTAAACTGGTAAGAATCGGCTCACCGTCCATCTTGATCTCAAAATGGTTAAACAGCGTGATCTCAATTTTCTGATCCATAAATCATCTGCTCCTTATCGTCACATTATGGTGCTAATGTCATTTTATCACCTCGTGATTTGGTATGCAACCATTTCTTCCGGACACGGTGTCATTCCTTTATAAATAATGCCGCCAAGGTATTCTTTCAGAAGAAAAGTCGCATCCGCATCCGTTCTCTCGCACTCTTCCCGGATGATCTCACGCATGACATCCCTGTTGGAAACGATGTTGTCATTCCCCTGCACGTAAATCCGGTCGCCCGCATAGATGAAGCCTTCCACGTTGCAGTCCGCCTCAATGATCACATTCCCGCTGGTCATGACCGTTCCGGTAAAATCACCCGATAAGGACACATCCGTGTTGGACAGGATCTTTCTGTATTTTCCGGTGTATAATTCGTCATTTTCCGAATCGTAGTAATAATTGAAATCATCGATATGGCCGGCAGCCGCATTGATCAGATCCACCGCTTCCGTATAGGCCGCACCGTTTCTCTCATGTGCTTCCCCGGTCAGCGTATAATTGGTCCGCAGGAAATATCCCGCGATCTCATTGATCTGCCCGGTATAGATTTCGATCGGCTTCTCATCTGTTCCGAATGCCACAAAAGCGCCCTTCAGATTGATCTCACCCGTGGAGATCACGGTATCCGCTTCGATCCCGAGCTGCGTTGCCATGACATTGATCCCGCCGTAGATCCCGCGTTCTCCGTATCCGGATTCCGCCTTTCTGTACTCCTCCGGCGAATGCGTCCCGGCAAACATATTGCCCACAACGGAAGAAGTATTCCCGGTAAAATAAATCCCCTTCCTGCCGATCATGGAATACTCAAACAGCTGATCGTTGCCGTCATAAAAGACCGCCTCCGGCACCTGGAACGTATAGTCTACCGTACTCTGTTTCTCATACCGGTCGGCATACCGGTACACAAACGTCACCTGCTCCAGCTTGCAGGATAAGATCGCACCGGTCTCATCATCCGTAACGATCGAAAACTCCGGCGGGTTTGAATCATCCATAACAACCGTCCCTTTTTCCGGCACATAACGGTTTTTCAGTTCCTCTTCCAGTGCGCTCACCGTACACTGCTGCTTCAGCATACCCGCGTAGCGCTCCTGATAGAGTTTCAGTGCTTCCCGTTCGCTCATGGAAGCCGCCCCCGGTTTCATAAGGGCTGCGGCTGTCTGTGTATAGGTTTCATATGCGGCCTTTTTTGCCTGCTCGTTCAGGATCTCCTTTACGGTCTCCTCCGCATCGGAAAGACCGACCGCACCGCGAAGCTCGATCCGCTGGTTTAAAAGCTGCGTCGCAACGATCATGCTCTTGGCACAAAAGAGCAGCACAAAAAAAGCGCTGGCGACGATCGCAAAGACCGTCGTAAATAAGATCAATGTATGAAAGCTGCGTCTGTCCCTAAGCGTATCCATTTCTACATCCCGCTGACCATGTCATAGAATTCAAGCATCGGCTGCGCCATTGCCGCGACCACGATACACATGACCGTTCCGAGCAGCACCACGAAAAAGGTTTCCAGAATGATCTCTTTCTTCCGGGCAAGACGCATCATGTTGCGTTCAAAATAATCCGCCATATCATCCAGGATATCCGTTAGGGTTCCGCTCTCTTCCCCGATCGCCGTCATCTGCAGGATCATGGGGGAGAATACGGAAGAATCCGCCATGGCTTTGGATAAAGACATGCCGTCCGCGACACGCTGCGCGGTTCTTTGCAGTTCGGACCGTACCTGCTCATTGTTCCCCACGGAATCTTCGATCACGCGGACCGCCTCCTGCATGGACATCCCGTTTTTCAAAAGTGTGGAAAGTGCTTTGGAAAACTGCGCATAAAGCATGTTACGATTGACACCGCCGGTCAGCGGCAGATGCATGCGCAGCATGGCATTGAATTTTTTCCCGATGCGGCTTAGGGAAAGAAGCACCCATAAGATCACGATCCCTGCAATGGCAAGCAGCGCGATCAGACCGTATTGGCGCGCAAAATCACTGACAGACAGCACCCGTTTGGTCAGCTGCGGAAGTTCGTATGTGATCCCGTTGAACATGGCAAGAAACCTTGGCACCACCTGCAGGATGATCAGGCCGAACAGGGCCAGACACAGAACCGCCATCATGGCAGGCAGCAGCGCCGCTCTTTTTGCGCTCTCGTTAAGCCTTGCTTCCGCTTCGAAATAATCGGCAAGGCACAGGAGCATCTTCTCCCACTCGCCGTTTTTTTCCGCACCTTCGATCGCCGCGATCACGATCATCGGGAACTGGTCTTCTCTCTGTTTCATCGCATCGGAAAGCTTATCGCCGCCCGAAAGATCGGTAACAAGGCCATCCACGATCTTCTTCAGTTTTCTGTTGTCCATCTGATCCCTGCAGATCTTCAGTGCGCTCAAAGGGCTGACGTTTGCCCGCATGATCACTGCAAGCTGTCTGCACAGGATCCCGTAAATTCCCGCCTCGTTCACTGTATAACTTCCTCTCCGTCCGGTTCGTTTTCAGCAGGTAACTCTATGATCTCCCCTTCTCCGACGACCGCTTCTCGCATCGCCGGCACGAAGGATGCGTAATCCACCATGCTGATATCCAGATCGACAACGCCGTCGATTCCCTGGATGTTACCGGAATCCGTATATTGCCATATGGTAAAATCATACATAAAATCATTTTCTTCAAGATACTGCGGCGCCCAGATCTCATAGGGCTGGATCATGGAAGCATCCAGTTCCCGCCTCAGCCAGTTTTCCGATGCATAGATCATCGGATAATACCCCTGTTCCTTAACGCGTTCGCAGAACGTGATCAGCAGCTGTGTACGCTCCTGTTCCGTCATCTCGGCCTGATTGGTCCTGGCATTCTCACTGGCGACATACTCCGTATCAATCACGACCGGATAACTGATCGGAAAATCCCCGATCAGGTCCATGACAAAATCAGCCTCGGCGATCGCTTCCTCCTCCGTCAGGGCCTGCGTAAAGAAATACACGCCGATCGGAAAGCCTGCCTCCACTGCAGCACTTGCATATTCCTTAAACTTCTCATCTTCGACCAGACCGCCCTCGGTGTATCCGCGATATCCGCAGCGTAGCATCACGAATTCACAGGGGGATTCCTTCAGCGCTTCCCAGTCGATCTTCTCCTGGTGATAACTGATATCCACGCCAAGATGGGAGATCTTATTCCCTTCTTCATCAAAATAGGCCATAAAGCCGTTATCGAGCCGGAACCCGTCTTTGTTGTAGGAGTGGATCGGGATCGTACCGTATCGTACTTCACGTTTCGGTACATAGACCTGCACGTATTCCGTGCCGCCGCCTACATTGATCGTTGTCGTTGGATCCTTTTTCAGATCGGCAGCATCGTTTTGATCGCCTGCCGCATTTGCGATATGGATCAGGAGCATCCCCGATATCAGTCCTATGAAAAAAACAGAGATCGTCAGTACGATGATCACTGCGTTTCCGCTCTTTTTCTGTCTGTCTCTATCTGCCAACTGCTTTGCCCACCTTGTCCAATAATGATTCCTTGGAAACAGAATCCAGCGCATAGACCGCAGGGAAGGATCTGACGGAAAGTTTTTTGCAGATCGTCTCGTAGATCTCCTGTTCGCTGACGTTTAGGATCGGTTCCGTGATCAGCAGGGCATCCACGTTTTTCTGACGCAGGATATCCAATGCCTCCATAACGGAAAAGACACAGGTGGCCCGGTAGCCGCCGTCTTCCAGATCCAGTTTTGCGATCCGCATGGTTGTCACGTCATTGCCAAGAACCAGGATATGTGTTTTATCATCGAAGCCCGCCTGTTCCGTAAAAATCTGTTTGATCCTGCTGACGATCTCCGCCTTGGAAGCCGTTTTCAGAAGATACCCCTTGGCACCTCTTCCCATGGCGTCGCGGATCGATGACGGATTTGGCAGATCGGATAAAAAGAGCACCGGAACTGACGGATATCCCGCTTTTTGCAGGGTATCAAAAACTTCCGGTCCGCTCATGACAGGCATCTCAATGTCCAGCAGGATCAGATCGGCATGATATTCCGATAAATGTTCCACAAAACGGGATCCCGCATTTTCCAGCCGGATCTCAAAATAATCCTCCAGAGACCTTTTCAGTTTCCGGAGTGTCATGATATCGTCATCAATGATCAGGATCTTTTTACGCATCAAATATCCTTTCAAACGGATTATTGGCGGCTGGATGCGAGCGTGGCAAGAACCGCATCCACAGAGCGCCTGAGCGCGGTTTTGGATACCGGTTTCGTCAGGACGCCGACAACATGTTCCTTCTGGCATTTCCTGCGGACTTCATCCGGATCTCCCTCCGCCATAAAGATCACCGGCACCCTCTTGCCGTTCGGCTGCCAGCGGATACTGTTTAAGATCTTAAAGCCGTCGAGGATCGGCATGCTCGTACTCAGGATCAGAAGGTCTGCCTTGTTCTTGACAAAATGATCGATGGCATTCATACCCGTGGTAATGGATACGACCTGATAATCCCGCTGCAGAAAGAGTTCGCAAAGTTTCCGGTTCCTGACATCATAATCCACAACGACGATCGTGGGCTTTTTCTCCTCCGGTTCCTGATCTTCCGCTTCGGACAGAACCTTCAGCGCACTCTCGCCGTTTAATTCATGTAACGGTTTTTCCTTGGGCGGCTTTTCTTCCGCCGTACTGTTCTCTTCTTTATACTGCATGGCAAGCGCCATGAGTTCTTTGATCTGTTCCTGTTTTTTGCGGCCTCTCTCGATCGCCTGGTCAAGCTGCTGTAACTGTTCCTCGTGTTGCAGAACGATGCTGCGCCTGATCGTATCTTCATCCTCCCCGACGGGCTTAACCGAATGCCCCTGGATCCTTGCGGAATCCTTTTCGGTATAGGATGGCTCTGCTACAGGGTCCGGTGCCATTTCCGCAGTTTCGATCATGTCCATGATCTGCATGAACAGCTGGTCCGGGTCCACTTCACCCTCGTAAAATTCGGCATCTCCGGCTTCCAGAAACGCCAAAACACTGTCTGAAAAGGCATCTTCACAAAGCAGCAGGACGGGAACGGAAAAAAGTGCTTCCTCTTCCGTCTTCATCCAGGTAAACAGAGAGAGTGTACATCCCGTTTCGTCATCCGCATTCATGATGACAAGATCCGTACGTTTGCCGGAAGCTTCCCCTTTGATCAGGCTCTTCGCACTGTCGCGGATGGGCGCAAAGACAGCATCAATATAGTCCGGGAGCATATCCCGGATCTGATACCTTCTTTCATCATTGTCATCCAGAATCACAATCTTGAGACGATCGGGCATCTGTTATACCTCTACAAAATCGATGTCATCATCATCCAACGGAGCGGTGTTCGGACGAAGGGAAATTTCATCATCCGCATTCGGATCCATCGGCTGTACGTTCCCATTCACTTTTCCGGGCATCCCGAGTCTTCCCATTGCCGCTGCCGCTGCCTCGGAAGGTGCAACGATCTTCTCGGATTTGGCTGGTTTCTTCTTTCCTCTTCCGCCGTTCTCCGGCACCTCACGGTTCATGTAGCAGTTGCCCTGGAATACGGATTCCTCGTCAATGAGCAGGCTCTTGGTCGTGATATCACCGTAGATCTCACCGGTCGGCTCGACATTGACTTTCTCTCTGATCTGCATATTTCCTTCTACCACGCCGGCAACAACGATGTTCTCTGCCATGATGTTACCCTTGATCTTACCGTTTCTGGATAAGATCACGACACCCTCTGCGGACACGCCGCCGATCAGTGTTCCGTCGATCCTGACGGATGATTTCGTGATGATGGTTCCTTCTACTACCGTATCGGCACCTACGACCGTAGTGATCGTGTAATTATCGAGATTGATCTTATCATCTCTTTCCTTCAGAAAACCAAACATGTTTCTTCCTCCCTGTAAAAACTTGTTCTATCCTTGTATATCCATGATATCAAGCGGTTCGATCTCTTCGCCGTTCTTTAAGATCTCATATGCGAACAGAGAATCATCTTCCTTAATGACAAACAATACTTCCTGGCGTTTCACATAGTCTCCGACATTGACTTTGACGCTGCCCGAGCACCGGTAGACGGACTGATATCCGTTCTCATGATCGATGATGATCTGCGTGCCGAAGTCTTCGTCTTCGGACTTAACGGCCACGGTTCCGTCCCCGCTGGCCACGATCGCGGTACCGATGATCGTATTGAAAACAACCCGGCCCTTGACTTTCTCGCCGACATCCACGGTCGGATCCTGTACGATCAGCCCGAAGCCTTCCACCGGATATCCGTTCGGCACGGCGGCCGCGGCTTTCTCCTGCTCGATGGATTTCTCGTTTTCCTGCTTCTTGGCGACGACACCGGTCAGGGAAACGATCTGTTCATACAGGTCTGCCTTTTCTTCCTTCAGGCGCTCGATCTCTTCATTCAGTTGTTCGATCTTGATCTTGTCCGTATCGTCATGTGCCAGACGATAATTCTTCATGGCGGACGAGATCAGAAGGCTGACTAAGACCAGCGTGAGCGCGATGATCCCGACGATGATGCGCAGGATGTGATCAAACGTCAGCTCAAAGGTCTTGGAATGATCCGTCGAATCCGGGATCAGAAGCACCGTATACCTGGAAGTTTTCTTGGTGGTCTTCTTGGGCTTCTCTTCCTGGAAACGTTCTGTTCCCACCTGATCTTTACTCTTTAGGATACTCATGGCTGAAATAATACTCCGGCTCCCCTGGCTAATGCAAAAAGGGCATACTATCCCCTTACCCCTATAAAGTAAAATTTTACATGAAGCGAACGAAAAGTGCAATAGCCGTAAATCTGCACAAAACCATACTAACTTTTTATTTACAATTGATTTTTTGTATGCTACACTTCAATTTGGTGGGTAATAATGCCCCCGCGATTCAAGTTTTAACGGAGGTATGTACAATGAAAGGTACCGTTAAATGGTTTAACAACCAGAAGGGTTACGGCTTCATCTCTGATGAATCCGGCAACGACGTTTTCGTACATTATTCCGGACTGAACATGGAAGGCTTCAAGTCTCTTGACGAGGGTCAGGCAGTTGAGTTCGATGTCGTAAACGGCGAAAAAGGACCTCAGGCTACAAACGTAACCAAATTATAATCTAGTCGTTTACAATGTACCTTTTCTACTAAAATAGATATACTTTTTGGGATATTCTTATGTTAGGGGAATAAGCAGTACTTTAGAACACGGATTATGAAAGACTCGCAACTTTTCGTTGCGAGTCTTTTTCATTTTATTTTTAAAGAGATTATATTTTAAAGAGGCAGATACTTTTCCGGGCATGCGTCAAAGAGCATGCTCGGAAAACGTAATCTGCCTCTTTTCTTATGACATGAATAATGAATCTACGAAAATTGGGCTGTGAGCTGACAGTGAGCTTCGTAGATGTCCGTGTGGACTCGCTGGAAGGCGGCCACGACCTGCGGATCGAACTGGACACCTGCGCCCTGCGTGATGATATTGTAAGCCTGCTCATGTGTCACGGGCTGTTTGTAACTTCTTTTGGAAACAAGCGCATCATATACGTCTGCGACCGAAAGAATCCTGGCTAAGATCGGAATGTTTGCACCCTGCAGCCTGTCCGGATATCCTTTCCCGTCGAAGCGTTCATGATGCGATCTGGCCATCTGATAAGCATAGGTGATGAACTTGGAACCGGGCAGAAGGTAGGCATATTTCTGAATGGCGTTTGCCGCATAAACGGTGTGATTTTTCATCTGCATGAATTCTTCATCCGTATATTTCCCGGTCTTCTGCAAGACGGCATCGGGAACGCCGATCTTGCCCATATCATGCAGCTGTGCGGACAGCAGGATCAGTTCGTAATCCTCCGAAGAAATCCCGTAATTCACGCCCGATAAAAGCATTTCCTTAAGAAGGATCCCCATGTATCTGGAAACAGAAACGGAATGGATCCCGGTGTAACCGTCTTTGCTTGCGATCAGATCCGTAATGATGCCGATGATAAAATAATGCAGACGGTAGGCATTCTGTGCCTGCGCGTTTGCATTCTGCTGCAGCTGCGTATTGTACGCGCTCATGTTTTTCTTTG
The DNA here is from genome assembly GCA_017544705.1 of Lachnospiraceae bacterium. Classification (GTDB taxonomy): domain Bacteria; phylum Bacillota; class Clostridia; order Lachnospirales; family Lachnospiraceae; genus UBA2868. The sequence continues at coordinate 11,640 of JAFYDQ010000068.1, forward strand.
TATCCAGCAGATTCACCTGCAGTTCCACGCGCTTCTTAAGCAGCTGTGCGACAACAGGCTTTCGGATAAAATCAACCGCGCCCAGACGATAAGCTTCCAGTTCGGTTGCATTCTCCTTATCCCCCGATAAGAACAGCACAGGAATGTCTTTCATCTTATCGTTGGTCTTCATGCGCATGATCATGTCAAAGCCGTTGATCCCGGGCATTGCGATATCAAGGATCATTAAGTCCGGCATGATCGTTGCCTTATTCAGACGTGCAAGCGCCTGCTTGGAGTTGTTCATCAGTGTGACCTGATAATCTTTCTCCAGCGCCTTCTCGGCAACAACGAGTTCGTTTTCATTCTCATCTACGACCATGATCGTATACATTGAAGTACCTCCTGATAATCAAGAGTGCCGCCAAACAGCGACAGCGCGCTGCCGATCGTGGCATTCACCTTCCCGTCCGAGAGTTCACGGATCCGTTCCAGATCGGCCAGGAAGGAAATGCCGCCCGCATAGGTAACGGGAATCGGCGAATCCTTTATGATCCGAACCACTTCCTCCTCGATCCCGTTCACCTTTCCTTCCGCGTCAACCGCATGCACCAGAAACTCATCGCACCATGCGGACAATTCCGCCAGAAGATCCGCCGTCAGGAACGCATCCGTAAACTTCTGCCAGCGGTCCGTGACGATCCTGTAACCGCCTTCCGGAACCCTGCGGCAGCTTAAGTCCAGTACGATGTGTTCGCAACCCGCCACTGTGCGCAGTTTATCGAGTCGATTATAGCATATTTGCCCATTATTGAATACATAGGAAGTAACAATGACATGGCTTGCACCGGCCGCAAGAAATGCGGCTGCATTCGTATCATCGATCCCGCCGCCAACCTGCAGGCCGTTCGGATATGCTTGAAGAGCCGAAATGGCCGCTGCCATATCCGCCTCGTATTCCGGTGTTCCTTTGGGATTGAGCAGGATCACATGTCCGCCCGTTAAGCCGTCTTCTTTATAGAGCCTTGCGTAGTAGGCTGCATCTTGCTTTGAAACAAAGTTCTCTTTGGTTCTTTTGTCGTGCAGCGTCGAGCCGACGATCTGTTTTACTTGTCCGTTATGAATATCAATACAGGGTCTGAATTCCATATCTGTATCATACCTTGTTTTTTGGCGTGATTCAACGGTTTTTGCGTGCACAAAAAAACAACGCATCCGTCATTTCCTGCGGATGCGTTGCCTGTTTTCTGAAATTTGCGTTACGGACCATGTGATCCTATACCCAGTGTCCGCAGACGCCTTTACGTCTGCCGCCGCTGAATTCCCTGTATCTGACCTGTGTGTGGCATGTATCGCACCATGTCATTTTTTCTTCGGCCGGCGTCTCCGTATCGGTTCCGCCATCAAATACGGCACCTTCCGTTCCGCCGTATCCCGCGCCTTCGGCACGTGCAACAAGACGCTTTCCGATTCCCCTTCCGGTTCCGCCGTTAACGCCTTCCAGTTCTTCATCATTGATTTTGTTCATATCGATCATTTCGCACTCCCTTCCGGTTTTTCAACCCCGTCTGTTTCTTTATACGAGCGATTATTGTATGAGGGCTAATCCAAATGGAATCCCGGCTCATTGCATGATCAACTGCAGATCACATCACTCATATCATACAGTCCCGCTGTTTTCCCTGCAAGGAACTTTGCCGCAGCCAGTGCGCCCTTGGCAAACACCGCTCTGCTGTATGCCCTGTGCGAGAAGGTGATCACTTCATCTTCCCCGGCAAAGATCACGTCATGGTCGCCGACGATCGTACCGCCGCGCACCGCACTGATACCGAGTTCCTTCGCGCCTCTCTTCTGTCTGACACTGCTTCTGTCATAAACATATTCATAAGGTTCTGCTGCCGCTTCGTTGATCGCATCGGCAAGCGCCAAAGCCGTACCGGATGGTGCATCGAGTTTCATGCGGTGATGCTTTTCAACGATCTCCACATCAAAGCCCGCAGGCTGCAGCGTCTTTACGGCATCCTGCAGAAGCTTCATCAGCAGGTTCACGCCAAGCGACATATTTGCGGAGCGCAGGATCGCGACTTTCGTACTCGTCTCATTCAGATGTGCGATCTGTTCTTCGCTTAAGCCCGTTGTGCAGACTACCACGGGAAGCCCCCTTTGTTCGCAGGTGTCAAGCAGCACATCCGTTGCTGCGGCTGCGCCAAAATCAACCACCACGTCGGCTTCGATATTGCAGTCCGTGATCGAAGCAAATACCGGATAATCATTCTGCACCGCATTGTTGATATCGATCCCGGCAACGATCGTAATCTCCGGATCGTCTGCTGCGAGCTTTGTGATCATTTGTCCCATCCGGCCGTTACAGCCGTGCATGATCATTCGTGTCATCTCTATTCTCCCATCAAGGTTCTTACAGACACCCGTACTTTTTCATTTCCGCTTCCAGAACGGCAGCATGTGCATCTTCCATCCGGCATAAGGGCCGTCTTAAGATCCCGCGGTCTCTCTTCTGGAATTCCAGTGCTCTCTTAACCGGGATCGGATTCACTTCACTGAAAAGTGCATCGATCAGCGGGATCGCTTCGAGCTGAAGCTTCGCCGCCTTCTTCGCATCATTGTCAAGCATCGCCTGGCAGATGTTGTGCGTCTTTTGCGGTGCGATATTGGATAAAACGGAGATCACACCGATGCCACCAAGTGCCATGATCGGCACGGTCTGATTGTCATCACCGGAATACAGGTCCACGCACCCGTCAGCCAGCTGTAAGATCTTTGCAACCTGTGAAATGTTGCCGGATGCTTCTTTGACGCCGACAATATTCGGTACGTTTTTGCATAAATGCACGATCGTCTCCGGCAGGATATTGACGCCCGTACGGCTCTGGATATTATAAAGGATCATCGGCACCTTAATGCTGTTCGCAACCATCGTGAAATGCTCGATAAGTCCTTTCTGTGTAGCCTTGTTGTAATACGGGGATACGACCAGAACGCCGTCCACACCGTATTTCTCTGCTTCCTGTGACAGGTAGATCGCCGTCTCCGTGCAGTTGCTTCCGGTTCCCGCAACAACCGGGATCCGCTTGTTCACAACCTCGCAGCAATACCGGATCACTTCCAGATGTTCCTCATGACTTAAGCAGCTCGATTCGCCGGTCGTACCGCATACGATGATCGCGTCGGTACCGCCTGCGATCTGGTATTCGATCTGCTCCTTAAACAGATCATAATCAACCTCTCCGTTCTCTTTGAAAGGCGTTGTGATCGCTACGCCTGCTCCCGTAAAAATCGCCATTTTTACTCCTCCTTCAACATGGTTTTCCAATCGGGCATGCGATGAACTCGCAGTGCCCGTCGCGTCACCCGCATGCCGCGAAGCGGTTGTTTCCTATATGCGGGTGTACGCATAAGAAAACCGACCGCAAACGGGTCGGCTCAAAATACAATTCTCATTGCGTTTCGATAGCTCCCCATCCGTTTATAAACCGATGACAGTCATACATTTCTTAAACGTATGCCCAAGCATGGAACGCCGCTTCCATAACTTTCGGCGCCATCTCCTTTCACCATGCTTCGTATGCTTCGGCAGCATCCGCATCGCTACTCTTATCAGGCGCGACCTCTATCCTTCTACGTATCATAGCAGATTCATTTTACATCGTCAACCACTGCTTACTTCTTAAACGAAGCACGTTTGCGCAGCGTCGGATCCAGGATCTTCTTGCGGATCCTCAAGGATTCCGGTGTGATCTCAAGTAATTCATCCGTATCGATGAATTCCAGCGCCTGCTCAAGAGAAAGGATCTTGGGCGGTGTTAAGCGCAGTGCTTCATCGGAGCCTGACGCTCTCGTGTTGGTTAAGTGTTTCGTCTTGCAGACATTGATCTCCACATCCTCCGGTTTGCCGTTTTGTCCGACGATCATCCCGGCATAGACCTTCTCGCCCGGTCCGATAAAGAGCGTTCCTCTCTCCTGTGCGTTGAACAGTCCGTAGGTCACGGCCTCGCCGCCTTCAAAAGCGATCAGACTGCCCTACTTTCTGTATTGGATATCGCCCTTATACGGCGCGTATTCGTCAAAGATCGTGTTGATGATCCCGTTTCCCTTCGTATCGGTCAGAAATTCCCCGCGGTAACCGATCAGGCCTCTGGAGGGAATGGAGAATTCCAGCCTCGTATAACCGCCGGTGATCGGGGTCATGTTCTGCAGCTCGCCTTTGCGCTGGCCGAGCTTTTCAATGACGGTCCCGGAGAATTCTTCCGGCACATCCACGTATGCCAGTTCCATGGGTTCCGTTTTGCGTCCCTTGGAATCCGTTTTATAGAGAACCTCCGCCTTGCTGACCGCGAATTCGTAGCCTTCACGGCGCATATTCTCGATGAGCACGGACAGATGCAGTTCGCCTCTGCCGGACACCTTAAAGCATTCCGTCGAATCGGTCTCTTCCACGCGCAGGCTCACGTCCGTGTTCAGTTCCTTGAACAGACGGTCGCGCAAATGACGGCTCGTGACGTACTTTCCTTCCTGACCCGCAAGCGGCGAATCGTTGACCATGAACTGCATCGCGATGGTCGGCTCACTGATCTTCTGGAACGGGATCGGACGGATATCATCCGGTGAACAGAGCGTGTCGCCGATATGGATGTCCGCAATGCCCGAGATCGCCACGATCGCACCGATCCCGGCTTCTTTCACGTTGACTTTCTGCAGCCCGTCATACTCATACAGGGCGGAAATCTTCACCTTCTTCTGCTTGTCGGGTTCATGCGCATTGACGATCACGACTTCCTGATTGACATTCACGACGCCGTTATCGACTTTGCCGACCCCGATCCGGCCCACGTACTCGTTGTAATCGATCGTGGAGATCAGCACCTGCGTGCCGGCATCCGGATCGCCCTCGGGCGCGGGAATATAATTCAGGATCGCCTCAAACAGCGGCTCCATCGTCGGCGTGATGTTCTTATAATCCAGCCCCGACTGGCCGGTCTTGGCCGATGCAAAAATAAACGGGCAGTCCAGCTGCTCATCGCTTGCATCCAGGTCCATGAACAGTTCCAGTACTTCATCGACAACGTCCACGCATCTGGCTTCCGGCCGGTCAACTTTATTGACACACA
>JAFYDQ010000069.1 GCA_017544705.1 Lachnospiraceae bacterium
TACCGAAGCCGACCGGAGAATATGCGGTCGGGACTTTTACATACACGGTCAGAGATGTCAGGAAAGAAGTCATGCAGCAGGGCGGTATGCGAAGCGATGCGGCAAGGGTTTATTATCCTGTGCTTAAAGAAAGCGTAAAGGATCTTCCGGAAGCGAACCGGTCTGAATGCTATGTCGGAGCAGAAAGAATAGCGGGAAAGAGGTTCCCGCTGATCCTGTTTAATCACGGCTATAATTCATACAGAGAAGGCAATTCGTTTCTTTGCATCGACCTTGCTTTGCATGGATATGTTGTGATCTGTGTGAACCATTCCCATGAAGCGCTTTGTACGGAATTTGATGACGGAACCGTTCTGTTTTTTGATCAGACGCTTGCAAAAAGAATGTATGAGCCAAAACTCGGCGGGCTTATTGCGATGCTGAAACTGACGAAGGAAAAAGGCAGTGATGAAGAACTGGCAGAGAAGTTTGACGCAGCACAGAGAAAGTACTGCAGATTTTTAATGGACCGGCTGCCTGAGTGGGTGAAGGATAATGAGGCTGCTCTGGCGTACGCCAAGAAAAATCTTTCGGATCTGATCGATTTTGAAAAGGGTGTCGGCGTATCCGGTCATTCGATGGGCGGGAATGCCGCTTATGCGCTTTGCGTGAGGATGTGGAGACGGTCTGGCGGATGCAGGTTGAAGCCTTCTCCGATCTTCTTAAGAAATATGAGGATTATGATACGAGTCCCGCGGCGGAAGGCATGGATAAAGTATTGGCAAGATTTGAGCAGCCCTGGACCACTTATTATTTCATTCTGGTCAATGATGAGAAGGTCGGTGTGATCCGCGTTGCAGATAAGAAAGACGGCAGCAGGAAGCGGATCTCTCCCATATGGATCATGCCGGAATACCGGAACAAGGGCTATGCCACGCAGGCAATCCTCGCTGTGGAGGAAAAATACGGATCAGACAATTGGTGTCTGGATACGATTTTGCAGGAAAAGGGCAATCTTCATCTCTATGAAAAACTGGGCTATCATCAGACCGGCAGGATCGATAAAATAAACGAACGCATGGATATTGTGTTCTACGAAAAAGACTAAGGAGAGGTAAATGAACAAAGAACAGCTTCAGAGATATGTTGCAGGCAATACCGGAAACGAGAGCAACATCTGTCAGATCTATGCAATCAAAGACGGCGAAACAATCCTTGATGCGTGCTGGCACGGATTCAAAACCGCGGATGCGATGAATGTCAATTCGGTGACCAAGGGAATTGTGGCATTGCTTGCCGGGATCGCATTGGATAAGGGAAGCATCCGGAGCCCGGATCAGAAGGTAATGGATTTCTTTCCGGATTACAGCGTGAAACGCGGAGAGAAGACGATCTATGAGGTCACGATCCGGCATCTGCTTACGATGACTGCTCCGTATAAGGGAAAATCAGAACCGTGGAAAAAGGTGTGCACCTCGGATGACTGGACGTTAACGGTACTGGATTATCTTGGCGGCCGAAAAGGGATCACGGGAGAATTCCGGTATGCGACGCTTGGCATCCAGATCCTTGCGGGGATCATTGAGCGGGCAACCGGGGAGAAATGTATTGATTTTGCAAACAGAAATCTGTTTGTGCCATTGGGACTTCCCGCGCGTGTTCCGCACGGAGACAGTTCGAAAGAAGACCAGTTTGATTTTTTCATGAATAAAAATCCCAGGAAATACGAGTGGTACGTGGATCCAAAGGGCAGCGCTACCGCAGGTTGGGGCTTATGCATGTCGGCAAAAGACATGGCCGTGACCGGTGCCATGGTTCAAAATGGCGGGCAATATAACGGCAAAAGGATCGTTTCGGAAGCATACATCAACGACATGCTCACGCCGCATCTGAAGCTTGACGAACGCTTCGGATTCATGAACTACGGATACCTTTGGTACAAGCCGTTCGATGACCGGCCGGTCTATGCAGCGATCGGTGACAGCGGAAATATCATCTATGTGAATCAAGAAGCCAATATATCCGTAGGGATCACCGGCACATTCAAGCCGCGGGTTTATGACAGGGTTAAGTTTATAGAGGAAAAAGTTCTGCCGGCTGTGTCCGTTGCAGCAGGCGGGCGAAAATGATATAATACAGTCAATTTCACAGAGAAAGAGATATGGTGCCGCTGTCATCTTGAACGAACGGATGGCAGAGGGTAAAAGGGAAACAGGTGCAAAGCCTGTGCGAACTCGTCACTGTATGTGCGGAGTGCCACGCAAGCGGCCGCTTGGAAGGGCGGTGCGTAAAAGTCACTGGAATCTACTGTTTATTCCGGGAAGGCAGAGCGCGGCATGCTGATGCACGAGCCAGGAAACCTGCCATATGTCTGGTACAGGAAATGATTTCCGGATCACGAGTAATTGGTCGTACCGTTGATACAGGTCGAAGTGACCTGTGTTTTTGGTGTGTTCAAGACTCATTTCGGGATTCCGGAATGAGTTTTTCTATGCCGCTTTCTGTGATACATATTTCTACTATCATTTAGGAGGCGTATTATGAAGAAAAAGATCGTAGCAGCAATTGTGTCCGTGTCACTTGCGGCAGTA
>JAFYDQ010000010.1 GCA_017544705.1 Lachnospiraceae bacterium
GTGCATCCGGATCTTCCACTGCTTCGCTTCTTCGCGGATGACCCGGAAAGCGGAATTTATGTCATCCAATTTGTAAAGGAACATTTCCTGTCGATAGTGCGGTGTCGCGATGATATCCGTGATGCCCTGTCTGGCCGCATCTGCAAGCATCTGTCTTGAAACTTCCAAGGACTTGGCACCGTCATCCACACCGTATAAAAGGTGGCAGTGTATGTCGATCATTCTTCCTTATCACACCCGTAATCACATAGTAATCCCATGTTATGTTGACTATATAGTTTCATTTAAGCATTTCAACTGTTATTTGTCAACAGTTTCTATACATGCTACAATGATCTTGTTATGGTAAGAAATTGGGAATTGTACCGTGTATTCTATCATGTGGCCACCGCTTCTTCCCTGACGGTCGCGGCGAAGGAACTGCACATCACGCAGCCTGCCGTCAGTCAGTCCATGAAGCAGCTGGAGCAGCAGCTTAACGTTAAGCTGTTCGTCAGGCAGGGCAAAGGGATCCGGCTTACAAAGGAAGGCGAGATCCTCTATTCGCATATCGCAAAAGGCTTTGACGCATTTGGCGAAGGCGAGAAAAAGCTGCACGAGATCCTCGACTTAAATGACGGGGAGATCACGATCGGTGCCACGGATTATGCGATCAAATTCTTCCTGCTGCCGCATTTGGAACAGTTTCGCGGCAGTTATCCCAATATCCGTGTAAACCTGCTGCCGATGGAAGATGCGGCGCAAGGTTCCAAGCAGCGATCCGCGGCGGAATCGCCGATTGCCACCGCCGTTTCCAAAGGCAATGTCGATCTGGGACTGGTCGAAAACTTACCGGACGGGTTGGAAGGCGCATCTGCAGATGGTGGCAAACTTTTCTTGGAGAAGAGCAAGCTTACCGCGGCGAAATTAACCGACATCGAAGACATCTTCGTTGCGGGTGTCGGCTATTCCTACTTAAGATCCCAGGAATTGCCATACCAGCTTTTAACGCACCTGCCTCTGATCTGTATGCCGGAAGGCAGTGTCCTGCGCCAGCATCTTAGCGCACACTTTCAAACGCTGCACCTCCCCAAGATGCAGCCGGCATATGAACTGGAGCGTGCGGATATGATCGCTCAGTTCACCCTGCAGAATTTAGGGGTAGGATGTATACCGAAGGATTATGCAATCCCCTTTATCGAAAACGGCAGCCTGATCGAATGCAGATTTTCACCTCTGCTGCCGCCCCGGCCACTCTTCTTGTTGCAAAAGAGCGGCGCCCATATCTCCAAGGCCACAGAAGCACTGCTTAACCTCCTTGGAGTAAATAGATAATAGGAAAGCGAGTAAAATTCGCAGACATCATAGAGATAAAAAAGGAAAAAACCAAGATGAAAGAAAAAAGAAATGCGAAGCGCTTAGGCCTCGGCCTGAAGCTGTCGATCTCCGACCTTTACAAAGAAAATACCAACACCATCACTGATATCTCCTCACCGATCGAGGTGACGGACATTTCAGCGAAAGGCATTGGTTTCATTTCGGAATGCATTCTGCCGACCGGCTACTATTTCATTGCGAATCTGGAGCTTGCGCCGGACCTGCCGCAGATCATCACGGACGTACGCATCATCCGCAGCAGTGCCATTGACCGCGAGCACTATCAATACGGATGCGAATTCGTCTCGATCTCCCCGCACGTCCGCAAGATGCTCGAAGACTTCGAGAAGCGTTTGAAAGAATCCGCAAACTGAATTCACTCATACTGGGTTACGATGGCAAGGATCTCTCTTGCGTACTTCGGGTAGTCCTTCACGAGCTTCTCAATCTCCTTCTTTGAATCCTCAAGATTGAACAGGTTGAAATCAATGCCCTTGCGCAGACGCTGGCGCTGGATGATCAGGCTGTGGCGGAGTTCCGTCATTTCTTCGTCAAATACGAGCGCACCCGGCTGGTACACCCAGACAGACGGATCCTTTAAACGGAAATGCGACAGCAATGCGTAGAGGCTGCGTCTTGCATCCTCCAGCTGCTGTGCCACTTCTTCGCTGTGATTTCTGGCAGCCTTCTCTTCTTTATATTTATCCCACATATAAGACAATTCATAGGAATTGCGGACCTGGTATTTCGAATACATAAAATCTAACAGGTTCGTGATGTTCACGTACTTGATCTTTGCGGAATTCTGCAGATTGATCGCACGGTTGATCTGCTTTTCGGCAGAGGTCTGATCGCTCTGCGCATTCCGGAAACTGACACCGCAGGCCGTCACCGCGATCGCGGTCAGTCCCGTCAGCACATAGTAGGCAACCGCCACATCCATACGCAGTGCTTTTTGCAGGAACAAGAGCATCGCAAATGCCAGCACGGCCGTAACCAGAATGATCACGATATAGCCCTTGGTGTTTTTCGCTTTCTGAGCATCCTCCTTGCACTGGTAGGCAAGCGCACTCTTTTCTCCCTCTAACAGGTTCATGTCGCGCCGAACCGTCATCTGATAGTCTTCGCGCTCCTGCATGGTCTTTAAGACCTCCGGGATCTCATTCTCCTGCCGCTCCATTTCGCGGTACTGGACTTCCGTGATTTTGCTGACCGGGCGTCTGTAATGGGATTCATCCTCTTCGATCTTTAAAATCTTCTTCGCCCGCTTTTTGATCTCCTCACGGTCCGACGGCGGGAGCTGCGCGATCTCTTCCAGGTCCGTCAGCCGTTCCGTCACGGTCTGGTACTCGACCTTCTGCACATCCACTTCCTTGGAAGCGGCCGTCATCTGCTCACAGCAGGCCCGCACATACCGCTCCCTGTCGCGGTAATCGAGCACATTGAGATCAGACCGCCTTACCGTCTCCCGGGAGAGCACGGAATCCATCGACGCGGAGTCCCTGCCTTCCGACAACCCTAAGGCAAAGTCGATCCCGTCGTCTTCTGCCGGCGCAAAGCCAAGTTTTTCCTTTATTTTTGACCAGAAATTCGCCATCGTTATCTCCCTGTATGCTCCCCGCGCGCAAAAATCACGTCAGTGCGTTCATGCACCGCCTGTATTCCTGCTTCCATTCGCTCAGCGTCTCATCGATCGCCTGATAGTATTCGTTGATCTTTCCGCTGCCTTTGAGTTCCTTGATCTTATCCATCGCATCGCGGTAGGGCGAATGCTCCGCACTGTAGCGGCTCTGCGTCATCCGCTTATCGACCTTGCCGAGAAATTCCTCATCATAACCATGGCGCAACAGCAGCTTCTCATACTGCTCCTTGTGCATCGTCATACGCGTTGCCATCAGATAAGAGATCCGGCTCTCCTCATTGTCGCTTAAGTCGCCGGCCTCGCGGTAGTAGAACGCCGCCTTTTCAAACAGGAACATATAAGCGTAAGCCGTTCCGATGTTATGGAGGATCGCCGCATACATCTCCGTCTCCTCCGCCTTATCGATATTCTGCAGAATGTACTGGTACTCTTCGATCGCAAGCGTGTACTTGCGGTTTTTGAGCAGATTGTCGCCCCGGGCCTTATGCTTTCCCGCAAAGCTCATCATCGCGTTATCGAGCAGGACCTGCTTGACTTCCCGGATCTCATCATCACTTAAATATCCGGTTTCCGTCAAAATCGTGGTCACAAATTCACCGATGCTCTTGTTCTCTTCGATCATCTCGCGCAGCTTCAGCGCAAGATCCTTCATATGCAGCTGCTTATCGAGAAAATCACAGAGCTTTTTATCCATCAGGTCATGGTCGAGGATATAGGCATTTTCCGCAAGACAATAGCACAGCTCCTCGATGGAATATACATTCACACCGAGACCTGAGATGTAATACGGTCTGCTTGCCAATGTGCCGATGCACAGCGTCAGTTCTGCCATTTTATCTCCCTATAGATCTGATTTTTCCAGTTCGATCTCCTTCGTCCACACCTTACTGCTTGACGGATACATTTCCCCGAATCCGAGATCCTGGATCTTGATCTTGATCGTTGTCTCCGACGTCATCTCCACCTTGATCCGAAGCCTTGTGGCGCGCTTCGGACGCTGCGGAAGTCCGTTTAATTCTATGGAAACGATCTGCTTGTCTTTTCCGTCAAGCGGTGTGATCGTAAGGTTACATAATTTCCTTCGTCGAGAATGCACTCAAATTCTTTCTTCGCATCATACCAGTTCTCGCCGGCATCCGCGAGCGCAAAATACTCCTCCTGCTGCCCCTTTTTCATCTGCATGCCGACATTGCATTTGAGCTTGTCTTCCCCGAGGAATACGTATTGCTTATTGATCTCTGTCGGTGCGATCCGGTCCCTTGCACAATAGCAGGCCCCTTTGGAATAGAGGTTCTGTCCCTGGAACACACGCCTGCCCATGCACAGGTACTTCAGGGTCTTATTACACCAGGATTCGTCGAACCCGTCACCGATCAGGAACACGGAAGTGATCGTTTTGGGATTGATGAGGCCGTGGATCGTATGCAGCACGTATTCGTCAAGATAATCCCTGGATTCTTCCGTCGGGTTATCACCAAGCATTAAGGATGGGGTCTTTAATTCGGTAAAATCACTCTTATCCACAAAGCATACGACCGGCGTCGTCCGCTTGTTCATCCAGAGATTATAGGCGCACATATACTGGTTCGAATAATCAAAGATCGCAACCTCATGCTCCCACAGTTCCTCCGGCTGGTGGATCACGTAATAGAAACTGCTCTCCTCATAGGTCTGGAAGAAGATCTTTTCCCTGGCGATCGGCA
>JAFYDQ010000070.1 GCA_017544705.1 Lachnospiraceae bacterium
AAGGCCCCTGCCAGTTTTTCATTGTCCGCATGGTCTCGTACGGCGATCCGGTAGGTTCCCTTTTTCAGGCCGTAAAAATCATTGCACGCGCGGATCAGAATCCCCTGCTGCAACAGTTTCTCATATAAGTCATCCGGTCCCGCAAACAGGAGGTACGGTGCCTGGCTTTCATAAACCGTAAGACCGTATTCCCGCAGGGTGGCAGCAAGGTAGGCGCGCTCTGTTTGGATCATGCGAATGCTTTGTTCCGTAAAGTCTGTTTTGCTAAGAACTTCCATGCCTGCCCGGATCGCTTCTTCCGCCACAACAGACAGATTCCACTCGGGAAGCTGTGCAGTAAGCCGGCGGATAAAGTCCGGGGATGCGATCACATATCCCGCGCGGATCCCCGGAATGGCAAAGAGTTTTGTGAGCGAGCGGAGAATGATGAGGTTTTCGAATTCTTTGGTAAGCGTATCTGCCCGGTCGCCGGCCGCCTGTCCCTTTCCGTTGTCATGCGCTTGATCGGATAGCGGGAAAAAGCTCTCATCCAGGATCACCGCCGTGTGATTTTGCGCTGCTCTGCTAAGCAGTTCTGTAAGCACTTCATCCCGCACGTTTGCGCCCGTGGGGTTTGCAGGATCACAGACAAAGACCAGTTCGATGTCTTTGGTAAGTGCAGTAAGATCTTCCTTTGTCAGTGCAAAAGCGTTTTCTTCTTTTAACAGGGGGCGGACAATTTCGCAGTCGGTCCCGGCAAGCGCATGCGCATATCCGGAAAATGCCGGCTCAAACAGCAGGGCTTTCTTCGGATGCAGGGCGCGCACCGCGGCCATGAGCAGTTCCGAAGCACCCGACCCCGCATAAACGGATGCAGGATCAAGCTGCAGGGCCGCACCGATCATGCGCCGCACTGTATTCTGCGTGTATTCCGGATAGCAGGAGATCCGCTCCTGCGCATGCCTGATCGCAGCCGTAATCTCATCCGGTGTCCCGAGAGGATTTAAGTTCACGGAAAAATCAAGTTCCACCCGGTTATTGTAAATATCTCCGCCGTGTTTCATCTATGGTTCCCTTCATGACTTTTAAAAACTAATTGAGAAAGCGCAGCGCGGTAAGCAGCCCGGTCAAGATCAGGACTGCAACTACTTCCGTTACAAACATCAGACCATTGGCACGCCTGATGTCCGCAGTCTCAATTTCCCTCACCGCATCGCCGATCGTCGGCTTTTCCACGAGCACGCCCTGATACAGATGCGCGCCGCCAAGTTTTAATCCAAGCGCACCCGCACAGGCACTCTCGGTCTGCGCGCTGTTCGGGGACGTGTGATTCCTGCGGTCTCTCTTCCAGATCCGGTATGCATTTTTGCCGCTGTAAATATCTGAAATGCGTCCGAGGATCGCCGCCGATGCGATCATGCATAGGGCACTGATCCTTGCCGGAAGGAAGTTGCAGACATCATCCGCTCTTGCCGCAAAACGCCCGAAGTGCTCGTATCGGTCATTATGATATCCGAGCATCGAGTCCATCGTGTTGACTGCCTTATAGACCATGCCGAGCACAGGACCGCCAAGCGCCGTATAAAGGAGCGGTGCGATCACACCGTCCGAAGTATTTTCTGCAACCGTTTCCACGGCCGCCTGTATGACCTCCGCTTCGCTAAGGGGCGCCGTGTCTCGCCCGACGATCATGGAGAGCGCCTGCTTTGCACCGGTTAAGTCCTGCTCTAAAAGCTTTGCTGCAACCGCCATGCTCTCCCGCCTCAGGCTCCCGGCTGCAAGGATATAACAGGTCAGGATCACTTCCACGGCAAAGCCGAGCCATCTGTTTACCAGGTAGGAAACCACCATGACAGACATCGTCACTGCAAGCACGGCAAAGATGACCGTAAACCACAGCAGGATGCCTCTTCTGTGCGTGCACTTCGGGTCAGGTTCCGTTTCTTCTGCAGCGTCCGTCTCCTTATTTTCTGCAGCGTCCGTCTCCGGCCGCAGTCTGTTCTCCGTCCACGTGATCAGCCGCCCGATGCCCCGGATGGGATGCGGGAGAAAATGCGGATCGCCGATGAGACAATCAAGCAGGGTCCCAAGGAGCAATGCGAGTATATGTAAGGTCATGTATTCCTTCATCATCTGTCTCCAGATCCAGGCAATATCCGCTTAAATTGCCTGTTTGAAAATCATAATAATCTTTTCCCGTAAGCGTGCTTAAGACTGCCATGATGTTGCCGCCGTGGCATACAATGGCGATCGTCTCGTCCTTTTGCGGATCACCGAGTGCTTTGATAAAACCCGCATAGGATCTTTGCACAAAATCACTTCTTCTCTCACCGCCCGGAATGTCGGCTTGTCCGTTACTGTCGATCCAGGCCTGATAAACAGGATCCCCGTTAAGCTCCCTGTGATTTCTCCCTTCAAAATATCCGAAATCGATCTCTCTCAGTTCATCAATCTTCGTCAGTTCCATCCCGCCAAACAGGATCTGCGCGGTTTGGACAGCCCGTTTCATGGGGCTTGCCGCAACACGGTGGACCTTTGGGGCGCGGCAGGGGTGGACCTTTGGGGGCCGGGTTTGGGGCCCACCCCCGCCCGCCAAAGGTTCGTCCGTGCGGCCGATATATCTTCCTTCCGCATTGCCGTTTGTTACGGCATGCCTGATCAGATAGACTGTTTTATGTGCCATAGATTCCATCCTCAACCACTAATCAACATCCATTAATCAGCGGGCATCTCATCTTATGAAACAAGCGGGTATATATAGAGTGCGACTGCAAGCGCCAGGGCCATGAGTGTCTCCGAAACCGTTACGAACCAGCCTGCCGTATCACCGGTCACGCCGCCGAATTCCTTCCGCATTTTGTACCGGTAATATAACGTGAATCCCGCCATAAAGGCTAACATCACGCAGCCGTAAAACCAATGCAGATATACCATCAGGCCCGCTGCAACCAGTGCCCAGATCACAAGGACGACAACGGTCGCGCCCTTTCCGTTCTTCGTCTCACTGACCAGCATGCCGTCCTTCTTCGCCTTTGGCATCAAGATCGATGTGAGCCCGCTTAAGGCTCTCGATAACACAAACGTCAGCGCAAGGAGGAGCAGCGTGCTCCGGTTCGTTTGCGGATATAAAAGAATCGCCGTAATGGCCAGTGCACAAAGCAGCAGCTGTTTGACCACCGCGATCACGGCAAAAGCGCCCACGTGCGGATCTTTCAGAATCTCCAGCTTCTTCTCCGTTTCCGCATAGGAGTGCAGGGCATCCGCGGTATCCATAAAACCGTCCGTATGAAAGCCCCCTGTTACAAGCAGCGGAAGAACAAGCGTCAGTATGATCCTGACCGCAACGGGCAGACCGGAGAACGGTGAAACCGCGTTCACAAAGAAGAGCAGCCCGCCAATGATCACACCCACAAGCGGGAAAAAGATGAGGCTTTTTGCCATATCCTCCTCCCTCCAATCAAAACGCGGCATCGGGATCTTCGAATACATGGAAAACGAAACCGCAAGCCATCTCAAAATCTTCAAATCAAACTTCCTCTCTATCCTGCAACCTCAACGCAGATCGATCGTGCGGTCCGCGATCAGGATCAGTCTCTCATTGACCTTGTCCAGTAAATTCACATAGAGGCACGTGTCATCATCATAGCCGCTGTCCTCCTGCGCATAAGTATTCGTCACGATGATCAGATGATGGACCCGCTCCGCCAAATGCACAATATCGGAAACCACCGCCTCCGCAAAGCGCTCATCTTTCAGGTTCGCCCACTGCGGATCATCATGCATTTCATTGCCGACCAAATTTGACACGCACTCCAAAAGCACCGTTGCCTGCGCCGCATGATCGAGGGATTCCGCCAGATCCGAAATGTCCCTCTCCCGCTCAACGGTCACAAAACCCTTGCCGGCCCGCTGCGTTCTGTGCTTTGCAACGCGCTCCGCCGCCGCATCATCCATAACCTTCATCGTGGCCAGATAATATCTGTATGGATCCCCCGTCTGCAGGGCCAGTTCTTCCGCCAGTGCCGATTTCCCGCTATCCGGCGTACCGATGATCACGGTCATCATTTTTGAAACCTCTCATATTGTCCGATGTCTGTAGCCGCAAATTTCGTTCCGCTCTCATACAGGGACAGGGCCATGTCCAGAAGCGGAAAAATCATCACGGCACCGGTTCCCTCCCCGAGTGCCAGATTCGCGCTGATCACGGGATGCAGGTTCAGTTCCGCAAATACCCGCTCCATTCCTTTTTCTTTTCCCATGTGCGATGCAATGTAAAAATCATGGCATCCGGGTACCAGTCTCTCTGCACAAAGTGCCGCCACCGCACTGATCAGGCCGTCGATGACAACAGGGATCCCCTGCATCGCACATCCGATAAATACACCGGAAAGCGCTGCAATATCCAGCCCGCCAAGACAGCATAACGCCGAAAAAACTTCTTCCGATGTCATCAGGGCACTGCCGGCCTTGGAACCAAGATGCAGCCGCAATCCTTCCCGGATCACCTGCGTCTTTTTCAGAAGCCCTTCATCCGTCAGACCCGAACCTTTGCCCGTATATTCCGCCGGATCCGCACCCGTGATCGCACACAGAAGCGCGGTGCTCGTGGTCGTATTCCCGATTCCCATCTCACCGGTCGCGATGATGTCGGTATGCTGCTTTTTCTGATCTGCCACCGCATCGATCCCGGCTTTGATCGCCGCAAGACATTCCGACGGCTGCATGGCAGGTTCCTGCAAAAAGTCGGCTGTGCCGGGACGGACCTTGCGATCCACGACACCCTCCGGTGTCACATTGCTTGCGATCCCGACATCATAGGCAACGATCGACAGCGGATAATTCTTCGTCAAAATCCCAACCGAACTTTTTCTCTCTCCCATAAGAGAAACCACGTCATAAGTGACCTGCTGCCCGGTCTGCGATACGCCCTCGCGCACGATCCCGTTATCCGCACACATGATGAGCAGGGTTTTCTTTGTAAGGCCGGGCGTCACGCTGCCCTGAATGGCTGCGATCCTGCAGATGAGCTCTTCAAAATCCCCAAGCCCATCCAACGGTTTTGCGATCGCATCCCATCTTGCCTTGGTGCGCAGGTAGGTCTCTTCGTCCGGCTGTTTGATTTTTATGGAAAATAATTCATCCCTTGTCATTATTCAGTCCCATGATCTTGCAGATCAGATCCATATCCAGGTGTTCTTTGAGTGCGGCTGCCAGCAGGTCATACTGCCGGTCTTTATAAGCCGCATAGTCCGTAACGTTTGCCGGATCGACCGTCTTCCCGTTTGCGGCAGCGATGCTTTGCAAAACGGTGCACAGGATTTCCTTACTGTCAAAGAACCCGTGCAGGTAAGTGCCATACACATTTCCCATGCAGTAACCGCTGCCATCGGAAGTAAATTCCGTGACCGCACCGATGGGCTTCGTTTTACCCATATGGATCTCATACCCGCTCACTTCACACCCGGTAAGTCCCGACAGGATCCCGGTCGCATGGGTGATCTCGCGCGTCACGTTTGCGTTGCTTTTCTCTTTTGCAAGCACAGTTTCAACCGGCAACAGGCCAAGTCCCCGGATACTGCCGCCGCTCTCCACGCCGTCCGGATCCGCGATGCGCTCTCCGAGCATCTGGTAGCCGCCGCAGATCCCGATGATGCAATGATCCTCTTTTGCACACCGGATCAGCGCGTCCGCCAGGCCGTTATCCTTAAGAGCCTGCAAATCATCGATCGTATTCTTCGAACCCGGCAGAATGATCAGATCCGGATCGCCCAGTTCCGATGCATCTTCTACATAGCGGACGCGAACACCGGACGTCTGATCAAACGTGTCAAAATCCGTAAAATTCGAAATATGTTTTAACCTGATGACCGCAATATCAATTGCATCCCCTGCATTCTTTCCGGTATTGTTCAGGCGGTCCGAAAGCGAATCCTCATCGTCAAGCTTCACGTTCAGGTACGGCACAACACCAACGACTTTCGTTCTTCCGCGCTCTTCTAATATCTTAATACCGTCAGCAAAAAGGCTTAAATCTCCCCGGAACTTATTGACGATCAGGCCGCACACGCGCGTACGCTCCTCATCCGTTAACAGATCGAGCGTACCGATGAGCTGTGCAAACACCCCGCCCGGATCGATATTCCCGACCAAAAGGACCGGTGCATCAACCATTTCGGCAAGCCCCATGTTGACGATGTCGTTTTCTTTCAAGTTCATCTCAACCGGCGAGCCGGCACCCTCGATCACGATGATGTCGAATGCTTCCGACAGCTGATCGTATGCGTGCAGGATGTCCGGGATGTATTGCTGTTTTTCCTGATAATATTCCGCTGCCTTCCTGTTAGCGACAACGGTTCCGTTTACGATCACCTGCGAGCGTTTGTCACTCGTGGGTTTTAACAGGATCGGATTCATTGCAGCCATCGGCTTCGTCCTGGCGCACTCTGCCTGCATCACCTGCGCCCGGCCCATTTCCAGGCCTTCCGCGGTCACGTAGGAATTGAGTGCCATGTTTTGGGATTTAAAGGGTGCAACCTTGTATCCCATATCCGAAAAGATCCGGCACAGCCCGGCTGCGATGACACTCTTTCCGGCGTTTGACATGGTCCCCTGGATCATGATCGCCTTCGCCTTCCCGCGCGATCGGAAGGTATGGGTACTTGCCTCGGCCGGGTTCCACGGTTCCTCCCCAAGCAGCGACAGATCCGTGTTTTCGATATGATAAAGCCTGCGAATGAAGCTTTCCGCAAAGACCTCGGATGGCGGACCAATCTTCAGCACCTTTCCTTCACCGAGCGCCACCACGGTATCGGCGATGCGCCTTGCGATCGAAAGCTCATGCACAGACATGAGAACGGCCATCCGTTTTTCTTTGGCAAGTGCCTCGATCCGCTTTAACAGTTCGATCTGATAGCGGATATCCAGATATGAAGTCGGCTCATCCAGGATCAGGATCTCCGGCTCCTGACAGATCGCGCGTGCAAGGAGAACCCGCTGCTTCTGCCCGTCACTGATCTGATCGAACTGCGCGCCGGCAAGCTCTTCCGTATCCGTCCAGCGCATGGCTTCCGTGACTTTTATGTGATCCGTATCCGATAAGATCCCAAGCCGCCCCGTGTAGGGATAGCGGCCGATCTCCACAACCTCGCGGCAGGTCATGAGTTCCGGGCGGATCTTGTGCGTCATCACAAGCGACACATGCTTTGCGATCTCGGACGCACTTAAAGCGGAACGGTCCTGTCCGTTCAGAAAAATCACACCGCCGCGGCTCTTCAGTTCCCCGGTCAGCGTCTTTAAGAGTGTCGTCTTCCCGCAGCCGTTTGGCCCGATCAGCGTCACGATCTCACCGCTTTTCACACTGAGGCAGATATCCCGGATCAGATCCGACCGGTAACCGATATGCAGTTGTTCCGTATGCATTCCGTTTCCTTCAGGCATTCAGGCTTTTCCTCTGTTTCTCTGCAGCATCATGATAATAACGACCGGTACCAGCAAAACGGCCGTGACCGAGCTGATGCTGACTTCGGTCGGTGCAAAAACGGTCCTTGCGATCACATCGCAAAGTGTTGTGATGAGCGCTCCGCCAAGAAAACATGCGGGGATCATCACATGGGCCTCATCCGTCTTCAGGCAGCTCCTGACCAGATGCGGCACGGCAATCCCGACAAACGAGATCGGGCCCGCAAACGCTGTCACGCAGGCCGCAAGCAGACTGGAGATCAGGATCAGCAGGATGCGCAAGAGCGGAATGTTGACCCCGACGCTTTTGGCATAAGCCTCCCCCAGCCTGTAGGCACTCATCGGCTTAAGGATCAGCAGGGTCAGGCACAGGCTCACGGCCACGATGATCGCGATGGAGCGGATCTCATCCCAGTTGATCCCGGACAGGCTTCCCATCGACCAGTTATGCAGATTCACGATGTTGGAATCATCCGCAAAAGTCACAACAAAGTCGGTGATCGCAGAGCAGATGTAGCCGATCATGATCCCGCATACGACAAGAACGCTCATGCTTCTGACTTTTACGGAAAGAGCCAGGACAAACAGCATGGCGGTGATCGCGCCGACAAAGGCGGATATGACCATCATGCCAAGACCGATCTCCCTGCCCTTCGATAAAAAGAAGATCATAGCCAGTGCCACCGTCAGCTTTGCCGAAGAGGAGATGCCGAGCACATACGGACCGACGATCGGGTTGGCAAAAAACGTCTGTAGGAGGTACCCCGCCAGTGAGAGCGCACCGCCAAGCAAAATCGCTGCCAGGGTCCTTGGCAGCCTGATCTGCAATATGATGTTGACGTGCAGCTGGTCACTCTGATCTCCCGAAAGGATCTTGAAAACCTCGCCGCCCGTTACGTCCGAGCTTCCGAGGATCAGGCTGATCCAGAAAAATGCAAGGATCAGAAGTGTGACTGCCGCTAAATAGATTCCGTAACGTTTTCTTCTCATTCCAGTTTGTTTAAATAGGTGTAGTTTTGCCCTGTGCCGTTTAAGACGTCACTTAAGTCCTGCATGAATTCGGCCATGCCCGTGATCTGCTGAAACAGATCGCGGCTCGTACAGTAGACCTGTCCTTCTTTCACGGCTTTAAAATCACGGAACAGCGGGTTCTTGTCCGTCAGTTCGGCTACCGATTTGATCTCCCCGCCGATCGTACTGTTGTAGATCAGGATATCCGCATCCGCTGCGCCCATGTAGAAATCTTCCATCTGCATGTTCATCGTGGACAGCGCGTTGTCACTCTCCCCCGTATTTTCCGGCACATAGTGCCCGCCGGAGAGCGTGATCATCTTCGTGATGTAGTCCCCGTTCTTTCGCACGTTGATCATGCCGTTTGCCGCGACATGGAAAAACGCGACCGTTTTGCCACTGTCCTGCTGCTCCTTAAGCATCGGTCCGATTTTCCCGATCTGCTCGTCAAAATAGCGCGTTGCTTCGGCTTCTTTTCCAAACAGCACGCCGTAGAGTTTGATCCATTCCAGACGTCCCAAAGGGTGCGTTTCATAACTGGAGGTTTCCACAAACACCGGGATGCCAAGCTCCGTAAGTTTTTCTTTGACGGCCGGCTCATGGTAGATCATCGTATTTTCGATCGCAAGATCGCATTCGTTTTCCAGCAGCAGTTCGTAATCGGGTGCCCGGTATTTGCCGGCATAGAGGATCTGCCCGTTTTCCATGGCTGCTCTGGCATCATCGATGTACCAGTCGCCCGCATTTGTTCCGGAAAGCCTGATATCGCCAAGCGCCCCGCAGGTGTTGATCAGGTCCATCGCGGATGTGGATACCAGATAAGCGTGCGTAAGCGGCCGCTTTATGATCACAACGGAATCCGGCAGACCGTCCGGAACCGTCCCGCCCTCAGAAATCACCAGATAATCTCCGGAGTTTGGCACACACACATAGTCAATGCCCTCGTACCGATCGATCGTAAAGCCTGATGCATATTGCAGAGGAACCGTGTCCGTAACCGTCAGTCCCGCATCCGAAAGAGCCTGCTCTACCGCGGCGCGGTTCGTGCTTCCGCTTTTATTCGCGCCAATTTCCGCACCGGCGTCCGATCCCGTAATCTCACCCCACGTGATCACGTATTCGATCTCATGCGGCTTGCTCATGGCTGTCGTATCGGCGATCACCGTCAGCGGGTCCGTTACGTTATCGATCGCAACCGTAAAGGTGGAGGCACCGTCCGGATTTTCATCCTCATAGCGCACGCCGTCAACGATCATGTAATCGTAGTTCTTGCTGGTCCACACAAGCTTAGCTGTAAGCTTTCCGTCTGCTTCGGTGATCGTAACCGGCGATTCGATCGTGGCTTTTCCGGTGCCGCCGGAAACCGAAATACCCACGAAATAAGAAGATGCCGTGTCCGCATCCGCCGAAGCATCAGGCGCCGCTTCCGTCCCTTCCGAATAGACAGGAGTAACCCCCTGTATGGAATCAGCGTCTGCTGCCTTCCCACAGGAGGTTACGCACAGATTTACAAGTACAATTGATGCAATTGTAAGGATCCGTTTCGGATATTTTCTCATGCTTTTATGGTCAGTTCTTCGGAGAATCGACTTTCACTTTGTGGTCATACCACTTGCCCTTGGTTCCGACCAGGGCAAGATCAAATTCCTTGTTAAGATACGGCACGGGCACGTCAAATCCGTTTACGGTTTCCGTAGTGCCGTCATCGTATTTTACTTCATCTTTTGTGGGCTGAAGCAGCTTTGCGCCGTCTTTTTGCGCATCTTCCGCCGTTCCCGGGAAGAGATTCAGAATCGAATCGGATACCAGACTGATATGGATCGTCATCTCCCCGTTCTTAACGGTCAGTGTTCCCATGTCATCATAAGCTTCGTTCACATGGAACATGGAGCTGTCGGTTGTGAATTTCGCCTGGTATTCACCGTCCTTCAGATCTGTAGCACCTGCTGCCTTGTCTCTGCTATCCGCTGCTTCCATTCCGGCAAGGGCGTCTGCCGTATGCGCCACATAGAGTTCCTTCACGGCAGGAATCCTGCCGAGACCTGCGA
Source organism: Lachnospiraceae bacterium (assembly GCA_017544705.1). Taxonomy (GTDB): domain Bacteria; phylum Bacillota; class Clostridia; order Lachnospirales; family Lachnospiraceae; genus UBA2868. The sequence goes on from JAFYDQ010000070.1 coordinate 10,497, forward strand.
TCTGGCAATCCACGGAATCAAAAGCACCGGATGCCGTAAACAGGCTCTTCCAGGAATCCTCCTCATCGCCTGCCATATCGTTGTTGGCGTGATCGCCGGCAACAACCATCAGAGGGCGGAGAACAACGTTCTTATATCCCGCGCTCTTTACGTCCTCAATGACATTCTCGCAGGCCGTCTCTTCCGGTTCTCCCTCAACGGTTCCGATGAACACGTTTTTGTATCCGAGCTTCTCCATCTGGGTAGCCATCTGGGAATAGCTGACCTTGGCGGTGTGCGCGGTGCCGTGTCCCATAAAGACAAAGGCCGTACCGTCTTTTTCCGCCGCCTCCAAAGAATCATATCCTGCCGTCTTTACCGCTTCCGCCGTGATCGCTTCCGCGACCGCTTTCTTATCGTCGTTGATCACGCTCGCATCATTTCCGACTTCGCCAAGAAGCGGCTCTGCCACTGCTACGCTTTCGAATTTGTCTGCGTATTTGTCAAGCGCTTCGATCAGCTCGTCATACTCTGCGCCATGCATGAGATGGGTCGGCTGAATGAGCAGATTCTTGACACCGTTGCTTACCGCACGGTCGAGCGCCTGCTCAACGTTATCGATCTTCTCGCCGTCTCTTGCCTGCACATGGTTGATGATGATCTGTGCCGTGAATGCACGTCTCACACTCCAGTCGGGATTGGCTGCCTGAATGGCTTTTTCGATACCGGAGATATCTTCTGCACGGCTGTCGTTAAAGGACGTCCCGAAGCTGACAACAAGGATCTCATTCTCCCCGATATCATCCGCATTGAGCGGATCATCTTTCGAAGCATCGCCGGTATCTCTTCCGAAATAATCCGGATCCGCATCTTCGCCTTCCACCATTTCCTTCTGGGCATCCGTCAGTGCATCCCATTTTGATTTTGCCTCCGCACAGAGCGCATCGGTCTCATCGGTTCTCTCCTGCACATAGATCGCATCGATCAGATCCGCGACTTCCTGTGCTCTTTCCTCATCACTCATTTCGCTCTCCGTTTCGGTTGGTTCTTCAGCTGCCTCCGGCATTGCCTGCGTTGCTTCCTCGACTGCTTCCGATACCTCCTGTGTCACCTCTGCGACCTCTTCCGCGGTACATCCCGCAAGCAGGCCTGCAGTGAGTGCCAGCGTCAAAACGGTTGCCAATAACTTTGTTTTCATATGATCTTTCGCCTCCTGAAAATATAATTGCCACAGAGAAAGCAATCGGCTGATCATCACAAATAAAAAACCCATCCCGAAATACCGGAATGAGTCCTATGCGCCAAAGCAAGACAGGCCGTCGGACCTGTCTGTACGGTACGATCAATTACTCGTGATCCGGAAATCATTTCCTGTACCAGACATATGGCAGGTTTCCTGGCTCGTGCATCAGCATGTCACGCTCTGCCTTCCCGGAATGAATTATGGATTCCAGTGACTTTTACGCACCGCCCTTCCAAGCGGCCGCTTGCGTGGCACTCCGCACTTACAGTGACGAGTTCGCACAGGTTTTACACCTGTTTCCCTTGTACCCCCTGCCATCTTGAAGTTTCAGACGACAGCGGCACCATATCTCTTTCTCTGTGAAATTGACTGTATTATATCATTTTCGCCCGCCTGCTGCAACGGACACTGC
>JAFYDQ010000071.1 GCA_017544705.1 Lachnospiraceae bacterium
GGAGGGAAAGCTGGAAGAAGCGGAGAGGCTGATCAAAGTAACACCGGTCTTCGGAGCGATCCAGCATTTAAACAAAGCACTTCCGGAAAAACGCCACGCTTTTACGGACCGCATGGCCGGCCGGAGGATCATCTGGCAGTACAGCTCCGGATTCAATAAAATGCACATTTATTACAAACCGACGCTTTACCGTCTGCCAAAAGTCGACACGGAAAGTTTCCGCCGTCGTATGGAAGCAGAAGAAGATCCGGCAGAGAAAGAAAGACTGAAAGGGTTTGTGGACCGATTCGACCGCACCGCAAAAACTTATCCATTTGCAGAGGAACCTTGTTTCCACATTACGATCAACGACCATTTCAATCTGTTCTGTTTCTGTGAAGAAAACGAGACGCTGGCAGATCCGGAAAAGGCTGTTGGCGGAGGCGGCATCATCCTGCTGCAGGATCTGGACCGTATGATCCAGAATGGTCTGGGATATGCTTATGGTTCCTACACTATGTGCACGGCATACGGCAAAGAAGTGTTTGAGCCGGATGAAGTAGAGTCTCTGGACGTGCCATATGATGAAACGAAACTGAAAACAATACCATGTATCTATGATATTCATTTTTAAGGATAGGGGGCAGTTATGAAAAAATCAAAAGTAACTCTGCATCCATCTTACGTAGTCGGTGATATCTCACCGCGTCTGTTTGGCGCCTTCCTGGAGCCGATCGGCTCCATGGTGAATGGGACGATGTATAACCCAAAACATCCGACGGCCGATGAACAGGGGTTCCGGGGCGATGTGATCGAAGGCTTGAAAAAAGCCGGTGTTCCGGCAGTCCGTCTGCCGGGCGGCAACTTTGTCTCCGGCTGGAGATGGAAAGATTCCATCGGTCCAAAAGAGGAAAGAAAGCAGAACCTCGACCTTGCATGGGGACAGTTTATTCCGAACGATGTAGGACACGATGAATATCTGCAGTGGGCAGAGAAGATCGGTGCGGAAGCTATGTACACCATCAACCTTGGGACAGGTGATCTGAACGACGCGATCGACATCGTGGAATACACCAACTTCCCGGGCGAGACCTATTGGTCCGATCTCCGTATCAAAAACGGACATAAAGATCCTTACGGAGTTAAGGTCTGGTACCTTGGTAACGAAATGGATGGCCCGTGGCAGATCGCATCCTACGAAAAGGATCCAAAAGGATACGGCATCCTGGCACATGAAGTATCCAAGGTCATGAAGTTTACCGACCCATCTATTGAGACGGTTGCATGCGTATCATCCTGCCCGTTCCTTTCCCATTATCCGGACTGGGACAGAAAAGTGCTGGAGGAGTGCTACGAGAGTGTGGATTATATTTCCCTGCATCATTATCATTCTGCACCGGTCGGCGACATCGGCGCGCTGATGGCAGGCGTGAATGCTTATGAGGACTACATCCGGACCGAGATCGCGCTCAGCGATTACATGAAAACAAAGTATCGCTCAAAACATACGATGATGATCTCTCTGGATGAATATGCAAGCTCCTGGAGAGAGCCAAAGAAAGCGTCCTGGGGTCTTAACGGCAGACTGCCGGCAAGTACGTTCTATCAATTTGATCCGGCTAAGAAGTTTATCCATCATGATCCGGATAATATGGCAGCAGGCGGACCGCCGATGCTGACGGGTGAAGTCGTGTCGGCCGTTGCAAATGCTTCGATCGGCCTTCTGATGCTGCGTCATGCTGACCGCGTCAAGATTGGATGCGCAACCGGAGGCTTAAGCATGTACTGCGCAAGCAATCATGACAATGTTTGGAAGGGTGCTTCTTACTATACGATGACACAGCTGCACGAGTGGGCAAAAGGTAAATCCATCATGCCGGTCACGGAGACAGATACCTATCATGTGGATTCCTATGCGATCGATGATCAGAACCAGTATGCTGACATCGATAATGTTCCGTATGTGACGGCCGCCGCTGCATATGATGAAGAAAAAGGCGAACTGAATGTGTTCGTTATCAACGGAGACTGGGAAGATGAACATGAATTTACGCTGGATGTCCGCGGATTCGGTGACTATAAACTAGTTGAGAACCTGGTGATGGCAGATGACGGAACCATGGAACGGAACTCTCATGGCAATCAGACGCTGCACTGCCCAAGGCCGGTCAGTGACGCAAAAGTCGAGAACGGCATTTTAAGCACCGTGCTGAAGAAATTATCATGGAATGTATTCCGGTTTGAGAAGAACTGAGAATTATTAGTAAAGAGACTTTCCGGGGAGTGCAAAAGACTCCCCGTATAGAAAAAAGGAGGAGATATTATGGGATATTTTGAAAAGTACATTCTGCGTCCGATCGAGAGACCGATCACAGATGAAGATGCAAAGGTGGAGCTGATCTGCTCTAAAGATCATCCGGTCATGAACTTTTTCTATGAGAGCTGTTTCTATCGTCATGACTATGTGGTCACGGAAGAGACGTATGCGCTTCCATATGAGGAACTGTTCTGCTTTGCCAACACCACACCGGGAGAGAATAAAGAACTGGGCGCGACCGTCTCGATCACGGTCAACGGACAGACCTTTACCTCTGATAAAACCTTTATGATCGCGATCCCTGCTTTTGTTCCACACGGTCAGATCAGGATCACGGATATGAAGACCCCGATCTTTTCCTATGTTGCCGGTGCCGGCAGGGAGCATGTGAGCATGCCGGAGGAAAACTGGATCACAGAGGATGTCAAACCGATCGAAGATATGGTGGCATATTTCAATGGTGATCTGTATGATCCGCATGAATCCGCAAAAGGTCATATGACCGTGCTCATGCAGGCCTACTA
>JAFYDQ010000072.1 GCA_017544705.1 Lachnospiraceae bacterium
GATGCTCATCAACACCTATTACGTGATCGGCTCGGCCGTCAATACAACGCTGATCGCGGGGGTATTCCGTGCCGGCGGTGATTCGAAGTTCGGCATGATCTGCGACACGATCGACATGTGGTGCTACGCCCTGCCGGTCGGGTTCCTTGCCGCCTTCGTCTTCAAACTGCCTGTCATGTGGGTTTATTTCCTGCTGTGTACGGACGAATTCGTGAAATGGCCATGGGTTTTGAAGAACTATTTCTCCGGGAAGTGGATCAAGAACATTACCAGAGATGACCTCTACGAGAAGGAAGCGGCTCAGTGATTTTTACGCATTTTCCCGCCCCGATACATGTGAAATCCCTATTGATGGGAAATCACATGTAGGGATTTCGGGTCCGTATCATGTGATTTTGGAAAAATCAAAAATCACACGTTGAAATTTCGATGCCCGATCATGCGAATCCGTAAAAATCAAAATCCACCTGCATAAATCTTGAATCCGGGACAGGTGAAACCGGAAAAATCAAAAATCACCTGACGGGATTGCTGAAATCATACATGTGAATCAGAAGAATAAGAAAACCACCTGAAAGCGTCCCCGAAATCATACACGTGAAATCGAGAAAACATAAAAAAACCCGCGAGCGACATGCCCGCGGGCTTTTTATGCGGTTAGTAAGCTATTTCTTCTCTTCCCCGTCTTCCGCATTCTTGAAGCACAGGTTTGTGATGATGCCAAGGATTAAGGCACATGCTACAGATGTGATCGTTACGGCACCGAATGTTAATACCATGCCGCCGATACCCGCGATCAGGATCACGGATACTACGAACAGGTTCTTGTTCTTGTTCAGGTCAACGCCCTGGATCATCTTGAGGCCGGATACTGCGATGAAGCCGTAGAGAGCTACGCAGACACCACCCATGACACAGGAGGGGATCGTTGACAGGAATGTTACGAACGGTGCTACGAAAGAAGCAACGATCGCCATGATCGCGGTTGTCAGGATCGTTACGATCGAAGCATTACCGGAGATTGCCACACAGCCGACGGATTCGCCGTAAGTCGTGTTCGGGCAGCCACCGAAGAAAGCGCCGACGATCGAGCCGACACCGTCGCCAAGAAGCGTTCTGTGCAGACCCGGATCTTCGAGCAGGTCTTTTTCAATAATGGAAGATAAGTTCTTGTGGTCTGCGATATGCTCTGCGAATACAACGAATGCAACGGGAACATAAGCAACCGCAACAGTTGCGATATATGCACCGTCGATCGCACCGACGCCCTTGAACGCTGTCAGGAACGTGAAGTCGGGGATCAGCTGCATGCTTGCAAACTTGGAAAAATCAACCACCATCAGTGCTTCATTTCCGGTCGCGTTGCCGACAAGCGTAAAGATCGTAGCAACGACATACCCGCAGCAGATTCCGATGATGAAGGGGATCATGCGCATCATTTTCTTACCGAAAACAGCACAGAACATTGTTACAAATAAGGTAACCAGACCGCAGATGATGCAGACATAAGGGGATGTCGCAACACTTCCGGCTGAATTGGTGAGGTCGCCGATCGCGTTTCCGGCCAGGGAAAGTCCGATGATCGCAACCGTGGGTCCGATGACCACTGCGGGCATAAGCTTGTTGATCCATGCAACGCCGACGGTCTTAACGATCAGCGCGATCACGACATATACGAGACCTGCGCAGCATGCACCGATGATCAGGCCCATATAGCCTGCTTCCATGGATGCCGCTCCTCCAAAGGCAGCAAACATGGAACCGATGAATGCAAAGGACGAGCCAAGGAACACGGGGCTCTTAAATTTGGTAAATACGAGGTACACGAGTGTACCGACACCGGCACCGAACAGAGCTGCCGAAGCAGACATGTTATTGCCGATGATGGCGGGAACAGCGATGGTCGCAGCAAGAATGGCCAGCATCTGCTGCAGGGCAAAGACCAAGGTCTGTCCGAAGCTGGGTTTGTCATCAACCTGATAGATTAGTTTCATATTCCCTCCTCTTCTCCAAAGTAAGTATGATATTTGGGCAAAAAAAAATAGTTTTTGCTATTTTTTCTCAAGCAAAAATATACCATATCTTGTGGTTTGTTGTAAATAAAAAAATATATTTGGTGTTGACAAAGTTTTTGACAATCGGTATACTATGTGTATTATATGTGGTAGTACACATGATATGATGTTACATGCCTGATACGGAAAAATCAGGAACAGACAATTAATTAAGAAAGGAAAGGCCATGATACAGATCAATTATCAGGATAAGCGTCCGATCTACGAACAGATCGTCGAAAAATTCAGACAGCTGATCGTAAAAGGCGTACTAAAACCCGATGATAAGATCCCATCCGTCAGGAATCTGGCGATCGATCTGTCCATCAATCCGAACACGATACAGAAGGCCTATCAGGAGCTGGAGCGGCAGGGATTTATCTATACCGTCAAAGGCAGAGGCAATTTCGTATCGGGTAAGGACAAGTGGATGGAAGATGAATCGGCGGAAACGCTTGGTGCGTTTCATGACAGCGTGCGCAAGCTGATGGCGCTTGGCATGAGCACTGATGCGATCATCCGGGAGATCAGGAAAACCAGTGATCAGGAAAATACAGAAATCAAGAAGGGGAGTGAGGATGCATGATTGAGATCAGAGATGTTTCAAAACGATTTGATTCGATAGAAGCGATCAAAGGCATCACGGCACAGATGGAAGACGGCAACGTCTTTGGTCTGGTCGGCACGAACGGTGCCGGGAAAAGCACACTGTTACGCATGATAGCAGGCGTTATCAAACCGGATGCCGGCGAGATCGCAATCGACGGAAGCAATGTTTACGAGAACGAGGCGGTGAAGGCTGATCTGTTCTACATTTCGGATGAACAGTACTTTTTCCCGTCGGCTACGCCGGAGCAGATGCGCAGGTTCTATGCATCGATCTATGAGAAGTTCGACAATGAACGGTTCGCGGATCTGATGCAGAAATTTAATTTAAAGAGTGACCGGCGGATCGTGACTTTTTCGAAGGGTATGAAAAAGCAGCTTTCCGTGATCTTAGGCGTTTGCGCGAATACCAAATACCTGCTTTGCGATGAGACGTTTGACGGGCTCGATCCCGTGATGCGCCAGGCCGTAAAGCGGCTGTTTGCGGCGGATATGGCGGACCGCAACATGACGCCGGTCATTGCTTCGCATAACTTAAGAGAGCTCGAGGACATCTGTGACCATGTCGGTCTATTGCACCAGGGCGGCATTTTATTCTCAAGAGACATGGACGATATGAAGCTCAATATCCATAAAGTACAGTGCGTCTTTGAAAACGAGTCGGACCGGGAGACGTTCTTAAACGGCCAGACGGTCTTAACGCAGGATCAGAGAGGTTCCTTATATACTTATACGGTCCGCGGATCCTTAGCGGAACTTGAAGAGAAGATGAAACAGGTTCCGATGGTATTTGCCGAGGTCCTTCCGCTTTCTTTGGAAGAGATCTTTATCAGTGAAACGGAGGTGGTCGGCTATGACATCAAAAACATTATGGAATAATCTCCTAAAAACAGAGTGTAAACATCGGATCTGGGTCTATGTGGTCTCTTTTCTGGTCATGCTCTATATGCCGGTCAGTCTCTTAATGATGATCGATGCCATGGAATTAAACGGCTACATGCTGCCGCAGGGCATGATCGACAACCTCATCATGTACTTTGAGAACGGCGGATACGGCGGTGGCGGCGTCATCATGATGGTCATCGGGTTTGCCACGGCGTTTTTATGCTTCTTCTTTGTCTACAGCAAACCGTCGATCGACCTGTTCCATAGCCTCCCGGTTCGCAGGGAGAAACTGTACCTTGCAAAATATGTGGCAGGCCTTGTGCCGGGCGTTCTCCTGCAGATTTTGGTCAATGCATTGGCCTTTGTGATCCTTGTTGTCAAGGGCTACTGGATCAAAGAAATAACAGGTGTCTTCCTATTTACCTGTCTGGTCAATCTGGTGGGCTTTCTGATCGCCTATAATGTCGCGATCATCGCGATCATGCTGACAGGAACGCTGGTTGTGGGCATCCTTGGCGGCGTAACCCTGATGGGATTTGTAAGCTTTGTTACAATGCTGATCGAGGGGTACAGCAGTGCCTGCTTTCAGACCTACTGGAATCTGACTTATACCAAAAGCATTCTTTATATGCTGATCAATCCGGTGCAGATCATCATGCTGCAGCGTACGGACGATCACCTGGCACTGCGGTTTGTGCTGCTGATCGCAGAAAGCCTTGTTTTAGGCTGGATCGGGCTCATTCTTTATAAAAAACGACCGTCTGAGTCAACGAGTAAATCACTCTGTCACGGCATTTCAAAGCCCCTGATCCGCATCCCGTTAGTCATTGCGGCTGCGCTTGCCGGCGGCGTGTATGTGTCCTTTATGTTTAATAACCTACCCGCGATCTGGTACTGGGCGGCGTTCCTGATCATCGGCGTGCTGGCACATATCGTGCTGGAACTGATTTTTGAGCAGGAAATTAAGGGTATCTGGCGCCATCCCGTGCAGCTTCTGGCAAGCCTTGCGGTGGCGGCGTTCATCTCGCTGATCTTCCAGTACGACCTGTTCGGCTATGACCGGTATCTGCCAAAGGAAGCCGATATCAGCCGGGCGTCGGTCCGCTTAAGCGGGATTGAGGGCGAGATCGGGCATATGGAGCTTGATGAGAAGGGCGGTTACGGTTATGTGGATTATGAAAGTATCCTTAAGGATATTGATCTGTCCGACCGCGATGCGGTGCTCACACTTGCAAAAGCCGGGATCGATTCGCTGGATCCGGAGCGTTCCGCGATCGCAAGACGGCAGAATTCCATGCAATATATCGATATGCCGGACAGAGAGCCGCTTTATTTCACGATCCGCTATGAGCTGAAATCCGGAAGAGAGGTGTACCGTTCATACAAGGCTGATTTTGACGGGATTTATGCGGCAACGGAGCGCATTTATGAGGATCCTGCTTACCGCGACTACCTCTATCAGGTGGATGATTTCATCGACTGGGATGCGATTCGGATCCTGTCGGCCAGGACGTGGGATGACACGCAGGCCTTTGACAATATGCAGATTGACGTGAAAGCCTTCTTAAATGCCTATGCGAAGGACCTTGAGGAGCGCAAACTTTCGGATCTTGCAGAAATCCCGCTGCTGCGTCTTTCTTCCTACGATCCGGTAAGTTACTACGATCTGCTGAGCGGCTACTATGTGTATGCAAGTGACCGCAATACGATGGCGTACTTAAAGAGTGCGGGATTTAACGCGGATGATTTTGCCTGCGATCTGAAACCTTCGCAGATCACGTCGATCACGGTGCATGATTACGGCATGTACAGCGAGGAGCCGATCGTGACCTACGGCGAATACGAGATGGCGGCATCGGCAAAGTTTGAGACGGGCGGTAACGGCACGGTGCAATACACGTGGCCGGAGGATGCGGAGAAGATCACCGGGCTCGTAAAAGTCATGGTGCCCCAGACTTTCGCCTACAACAACGATGTGCTGCATCCCATGCGCAATCAGGTTGATCTTGAGGTAACTTATTCGACGGAATTAAATAACGGGATCGTTTCGTATTTCGTGCTGCCGTACGGCGAGGAGTATTAAACTCAAACAAGAAAAACATAGGAAAACTTCCGATTTTATGGTAAGATTGCTTCGGAACCCCTTTATGGAGGATGAAGCATGAAATTAACAGAAATATACGAAAAGAAGCAGAACAAGGTCATTTCTTTTGAGATCTTCCCGCCAAAAAAAGACGAGGAGCTGGAGCATATAGACGATACGCTTGCGATTTTGGCGGAATGCAAGCCGGACTTTATCAGCGTGACGTTCGGGGCGGGCGGCAGTTCAAATAACAATAAGACGATCGAAATCGCCAGGAAGATCAAGGACGATTACAAGATCGAGCCGGTCGTGCATCTGACCGGAATGTGCTACAACAAGCAGGAGATCGACGCATTTGCAAAAGCGATCGCGGATGCGGGAATCGAGAATATCATGGCGCTGCGCGGGGATGAAAACCCGAATGCGGCGCCAAAGGGCGTTTTCCCGCATGCAAGCGATCTGACGGCATATCTTCGTGAAAACTATGATTTTTGCATCAGCGGTGCATGCTACCCGGAGATCCATCCGGATTCGCCGGACCGTGTCAGTGAGATCCGCAATCTGAAGAAGAAGGTGGATGCGGGCGCGACTGTGCTGCTTTCCCAGCTGTTTTTCGACAATGAGATGTTCTACCGTTTTACGGAGGATTGTGCGATCGCAGGAATTGACGTGCCGATCACGCCGGGCATCATGCCGGTGACCAAGGGCGCGCAGATCAAGCGCATGGTGGAACTTTGCGGTGCCACCCTGCCGGAGCGTTACGAGCGCATCATCCGTCGCTTCGAGAACAATCCCGACGCGCTGTTTGACGCAGGCATGGCTTACTGTGTCAGCCAGATCATCGATCTGATGGCGCGCGGCACGGACGGCGTGCATATTTACACCATGAACAATACACGGATCGCAAGGACCATCTGCGACAGTATCAGGAATATCATCCGGTAAATGTGCCATGGGAGAGATCAATCGGAGAATATTTGAAAAGAGGACCCTTTCCTATCTTGGTGACCATAAGATGGAGGGGGCTCTTGTTTTGTCTGATCAGATCGTTTCCTGCCTTAAGGAGCTTGAGCAGGAAGCAAAGTTCCTGGCGTGTTATGAGAAGTACGCGCTTTCGTGGGATTCTTCCATCGATCTTGGCTCCTCCGGTGAGACTTCCTCTTCCGGTGGGACATTCCCTTCCGATGAGGTCTGCTCGGGGGCTGTGCGCATCGAAGAGCTTGATCTGACCCTTCCGTCAGCGGACCTGCAGGCAATTCTCGCCGGCTGTACGCAGATCTGCGTGATTGCATCGACTTTGGGCGTTGCGTACGAGCGTTACGCAAAGCGCGTCATGTCGATGGATATGAGCCATGGCGTGGTACTCGATGCGGCGGCTTCGGCGTATCTGGAGTGCCTGACGGACGACTTTACGGAAGAACTTGGCCTCGGGCCGCACACTTTCCGGTATGCACCGGGCTACGGAGATCTGGACGTGACTTATAATGTGCCGCTCATGCAGGCGATCCGCGCCGACAAGCGGATCGGCATCACACATACGGGCGGCGGTCTCTTCCTTCCGCAAAAATCAATGCTGGGCCTCGTCGGCTTCGCGCCTGCGGCGGCTTCCGGCGCAGGAGATGCCTTCCCTGTGGATCGCTGTGAACACTGCATCAAGCGCGAATCCTGCGAATTCCGTGCCGCAGGCACGCGATGCTTCGCGCGGACTTGATTTTGCCATATTTTTGCCTTGACTTGAGAAAATACATCGGAAGTCAGCGGGAATCGAAGAAATCGCCGATCTGGAGCATAAAACAGGAAAAGAGATATGAGTGAAAATCGAAAAAACAACCTATTGGCGCGTCTGAACAGGGATTTCCTCCTGTTTGACGGGGGCATGGGCACACAATTGCAGAATGCGGGGTTGAAGGCCGGCCAGATTCCCGAAGAATTGAATCTGGATCAGCCGGAGCTGATCCAGACCGTTCACAGCAACTATCTGAAGGCCGGGGCTGATTTTATCACGACGAACACGTTTGGCTGCAACCGTCTGAAAATGGCGGATGCCAAGTACAGCGTGCCGGAAATGATCAAAGCAGCCATCGACAATGCGAAAAAAGCGCAGGAGGCATGCGGTAGGACGGAGGACAGCTACATTGTCCTGGATATCGGGCCGATCGGCACGATGCTAAAGCCACTTGGTACGCTGCCCTTTGAAGAGGCCTACGAACTTATTGCCGAGCAGATCGAGGCTGCGGGTACGGGCGTGGATGCGATCCTGTTTGAGACCATGACGGATGTCTATGAGGTGAAGGCCGCGATTTTGGCGGCAAAAGAGCATTCCGACCTGCCGATCTTTACAACGATGACGTTTGACAAAACCGGGCGGACGCTGACAGGCACAAATGTGGAGACTTTCGTCAATATCGTGGAAAGCCTTGGCGTTACCATGCTTGGCGTCAACTGCTCGCTGGGGCCGAAGGAACTGGCGCCGATCATCGAGGATCTGCTGCAATATTCGCATGTGCCGGTCATGGCGCAGCCGAACGCGGGTCTGCCGAATTTCAAGCACGGCGAGACGGTTTATGAGCTGACGCCGGAAGAATTCGTCAAAGATGTGAAATATTATATGGAGAACGGGTTAGCGGTCTGCGGCGGATGCTGCGGCACGACGCCCGATTTTATCAGGGAACTGCATAAAAATCGTCCGAAAGCGGTTAATGTGCGCACCAATCCTTATATTCCCAAGGTTTCGTCTGCGACCAGGACCGTGACGTTTGACGGGCACGTGATCGTGTGCGGCGAGCGCCTCAATCCGACCGGCAAGAAGAAGATGCAGGCGGCTTTGAAGGAAAATCACCTGGATGAGGTCATCGCCGAGGGCATCAGACAGGAGGATGCCGGCGCGGAGGTGCTGGATGTGAACGTCGGCCTGCCGGGCATTGACGAGGCGGCGATGATGGTCAAGATCATCCCGATGCTGCAGGAAGTGATCAATCTGCCGCTGCAGATCGACTCTTCATCGGCAGACGCGCTGGAAGCGGCATGCCGGATCTATAACGGACGGCCGCTCATCAATTCCGTGAATGCAAAGCCCGCGGTACTGGATAACGTTTTGCCGATCGTGAAGAAATACGGTGGCGTGGTGATCGGACTGACGCTGGAAGAGGAGATCCCGCTGCTGGCAGCAGAGCGCGTAGAGCTTGCAAAACGGATTATTGACCGTGCAGGTCAAGAAGGGATCAGACCGGAAGATGTCATTATCGACTGCCTGACGCTGACGGCAAGCGCGCAGCAAAAGGAAGTGGCAGAGACGCTGAAGGCTGTCAGAGCGGTGCGTGAAATGGGCCATCACTGCGTTCTCGGGGTTTCCAACGTATCCTTCGGGCTGCCGTATCGGGCACTTTTGAACCGGACCTTCTTAACGATGGCGATCGATGCGGGACTGGATCTGCCGATCATGAATCCGCTGGATACACAGATGATGGCATGCGTGGATGCCGCTAATTTACTGCTGAATTACGATAAAGATAGCACCTGTTATATAAATAAGTACGCAAATGCTTCGGATGCAAGCGGAATATCGACTAATGCGGTCAATTCCGGCGCCGGTGCAGGGAACGGAGCGGGAGATGCCGGAGCAGGAACTTCCGGTAGCGGGACTGCAGGAGCACAAACCGCGGCGGGGGCCGGTGCAGGATTCGACCTCTCCTACATGATCAAAAAGGGCATGAAGAACGAGGTGCAGGCCCAGACCAAGGCCGAGCTGGAACGGTCGGATGCCATGACGCTCATCAATGACGTGATCATTCCGGCGCTGAATCAGGTCGGTAAGGATTACGAGACCGGCAAGATCTTTCTACCGCAGCTCATCCAGGCCGCCGAGACCACGAAGCTCGCGTTCCAGGTGGTGCAGGAGACCTTCAGTGCTTCTGATGAAGAGAAGAAGGGGCCGGTCATCATCTGCACGGTGGAGGGTGATATCCATGATATCGGAAAGAACATCGTCAAAGTCGTACTTGAGAGCTATGGCTATGACATGATCGATCTGGGCAAGGACGTGAAAGCGGAAGAAGTCGTCGATGCGTACAAAAAATATGCACCTAAAGCCATCGGGCTCTCGGCTCTGATGACGACAACGGTTGTCAACATGCAGAAAACCATCGATGCACTGCATGCCGCGGGCATCACGATCCCGGTCTGGGTAGGCGGCGCGGTCCTGACACAGGCCATCGCCGATGAGATCGGGGCCGATTATTATGCGGAAGATGCCATGGGCACGGTGCGCCAGATGGATCAGATCATCAAATAGATGAAGTTCATATTTATTTAGGAAGGAAATCTGAAAGAAATGGAAGAGATCAAGCAGGAAACGGGTAAGCAGGAAGTGAAGAAAACAGGCGGATGGAAGGTACATTTGCCGCTGATCTGCAGCGCTTTATTCTTAAGCTTTACGGTATGCTTTTACGCGCCGGTGGAGATGTTTCTGATCAACCGAAGGGATTTTGGCTTCGGGCTGCTGAGTTTCTTATGGATGCCGGTGCTTTTTGCGATCGCCGTGTGCGTCATCTGCGTGGGCATCGGGCTGCTGCTTCGTAAAAATCACAAGCTTGAAGTGATTTTTACGGGATTACTGTTTGCGGCAGGCATCAGCATTTACGTGCAGGCCAATTTCTTAAACATGGGCGTCGGCACGATCAACGGTAAGGAGATCGACTGGGCAGGCTACCGGCCGAAGATGCTTGTGCATCTGCTGATCTTTCTTGTGATCTTTGCGGTGATCACCGCGTTCTTTGTGATCAAGGGAGGAATCGCTGAGAAGATCGCGCTCTACGGCTCGGTTTTGCTGATCCTGATGCAGAGCGTGGCGCTGGTATCGCTCCTGATCCCTGCGATCAATGAAGGCAATTCGATCAGCGGCAAGACAGCCGTGTTTACGGGCGACGGGCTCTATGAGATCGGCGATCACGAGAACATCATCGTGTTCATCCTGGATTCTTATGACAGTGATTATTTTAAGAAGATTTTGGCGGAGGAGCCGGAGTTTACCGAGGAATTGCCGGGCTTTACGTTCTTCTCCAATCATTCGGGGACCAATTACGAGACGCAGTACGGGATCGTGCCGCTTGTGACGGGGCATATTTACCGGAATGAGGAGTCCTCGACGGCTGCGTGGCTGGATACGATCTCGGCGGATCGCATGTTTTACGACGAATTGCTGGATGCGGGCTACGATCTTGGCATCTACTGTTCGCATATCGAGCTGATCCCGGAGCGCATCAAGGCAAAATCAATTGATTTTAAGACGGTCGACCTGAAATTCAAGAGCAATTTCACGATGTTTAAGCACTTATACCGCATGGTCGCCTGCAAATACATGCCGGATATCGTGAAGCCTTATATCTGGCTGCACGGTCTGGAATTTGAGAACCTGACCTATGCGGAGGAGACGGATTCGATCTTTACCTGCGACAACGCGGAATTCCTGTCAAATCTGGAGGCGCAGGGTGTCAGCGTCACACCGGGCACCAAGGCTTACCGCCTGATCCACTTAAACGGCGCACATGCTCCGTTTGACCTGGATGCCGACGGCAATCCGACGGAAGGAACCTATGACGAGAGCAATATCGGACGCGGGGCACTCCGCATGGCTGAAAAATACCTGGATGAGATGAAAAAGCAGGGTGTTTATGATAATTCCACGATCATCATCACGGCCGATCACGGCAACGAGGTCTATGACGGCGAGCTGGCCAATCCGGTCTTTCTGATCAAGCCTGCGGGCGTGAGCGAAGGATTTACGGTCAATGACGCACCCGTCTGGCCCCTTGATTTTGCCCCGACCGTGGCGCAGATGGCGGGAAGCGCGAATTACAGCGACTACGGGACATCGGTGTTTGACGTGAAAGAGGGGCAGGAGAGAGAGCGTTTCATTTATTCCTATGTTTACGGGAATGTGCATAAAAATGTCTGTCTGCACCAGCACGGCATCCGGAACCTGATCGAGTACAAGGTGCCGAGCGATGCGGCAGATCCCATGAGATATGAACTCACCGGCCGCGAATTTCTGCCGACCGGTGAGGTAATTGATCATTTTCCTTATTGTGAGACTTGTAAAAATCACGTGGAGCGCGATACCTCCACCGGCTATGTCACCTGGGTGCACACGGCGGCGGAAGACCATCCGCTGATGTGTGACTGTGAATCCTGGTGGTAGGATTTTATTGCGCCGAATAAATAAATATCACGCGATATTTTAATCGCCCAATGCGGTTTTCTGTGCAATACTGCGCTTCTGCTCATAGCAGGCAAAGGATGCATCGATTTCCTCTTTGGGCGGTTTTTTCGTGAAGAGACTCACGAACGGTACGATCACAAGGCCCGCTACCATGGCGAAAGCGCCGCAGTTGATCGGGGACTGGAGGATCGCAGGAAATGCGCTTCTGAAGAGCATGTTTGCCATCATCAGCACGGAGCCGAAGATGAAGCAGACCGCACAGGAGGCTTTTGTGACTTTTTTGGAATAGAGGCCGTACATGAACGGTGCAAGGAATGCGCCGGCCATGGCACCCCACGAAACACCCATGAGCTGTGCGATGAACGTGATGTTGCTCTTGTACTGGATCATTGCGATCACCGAGGAAATGGCGATGAATACAACGATCAGCGCGCGGATCATGCGAACCTGTGCTTTTTCCGACATATCCTTAATGCAGGTGCCTTTTAAGAAGTCGAGTGTCAGCGTCGATGCCGAGGTCATTACCAGGGAGGAAAGTGTCGACATGGAGGCAGAGAGCACTAAGATCACGACCATGGCAATGATGCCAGGGTGCAGTCCCGAGAGCATCGTCGGGATGATCGAGTCAAAACCGCCGGCTTCGATATCGATCTGATCGGAGAAGAGTCTGCCGAAACCGCCGAGGAAGTAGCAGCCGCCTGCAACAACGATCGCAAAGAAGGTCGAGATGATCGTGCCTTTGCGGATGCTGCCTTCATCATTGATCGAGTAGAACTTCTGGACCATCTGCGGTAAGCCCCAGGTTCCAAGGGAAGTTAAGATGATGACAAAGAACAGGCCGACGGGATCTGCGCCGAAAAAGCTTGCGAAGATACCCGGTGTGTCCGTAACCGCCGGATCCGAGATCCTTGCAAGGCCGTCGAGCGCCATTAAGAAGCCGCCCTTGACTTTTAAGACCGCCACAATGACCACAACGATGCCGACCAGCATGATGAGACCCTGGATAAAGTCGTTGATCGCAGTCGCCATGTAGCCGCCGGCGATAACGTAGATCGCGGTCAAAATCGCCATCAGGATGATGCAGACACTGTAATCGATGTTGAAAGCCATTCCGAACAGTCTGGAAAGACCATTATATAAGGAAGCGGTGTAAGGGATCATGAAGATGAAGATGATGATACTTGCACCGAGCTTTAAGCCCTTCGAATCAAAACGCGCATGGAAGAACTGCGGCATCGTGGCCGAATTCAGGTGCTGCGTCATGACGCGCGTGCGCCGTCCGAGGACGACCCAGGCGAGGAGCGAACCGAGGAACGCATTGGCGATGCCGATCCAGGTTGCGGCAATGCCGTACTTCCAGCCGAACTGACCGGCATAGCCGACGAAGATGACGGCCGAGAAGTAGGAAGTGCCGTACGCGAACGCGGTGAGCCACGGTCCGACCGAGCGGCCGCCGAGCACGAAACCGTTCACGTCCGTCGCATGCTTCCGGCAATAGAGCCCGACGAAGATCATGACGGCGAAAAACACGATGAGCAGTGCGATTTTGATGAATAGATCCATAATTCTGCCTCCCTGAGGATGTACGGCAGCGTTTTGCTGCCTCGTAATGTCTATATCTTAATGATCCGGACCCGGATCTTCAAGACCCTTTTTCCGCTCCGACGAGCAGTTCGAGCATGGATTCCGCCGCGAGCGGCTTGCTCATTTCGTGGCGGAGAAGGACCCCGACCGCGTCTTTCAGTTCCTTTTCAACTTCC
>JAFYDQ010000073.1 GCA_017544705.1 Lachnospiraceae bacterium
GCTGATAGTTCTCAAGACTCACGTCATCCTTGGTAAATGCGTAGAAATCGGTCACGTCGGGATTCAGATGAAAAGTCGGAGCCGGAAACGGCTCTCTTTTTATAAGTTCACGGATGATCGGCACATGACGGTCATAAATGTGCGCATCCGCGATCACATGCACGAATTCCCCGACATTCATGTTGCTGACCTGTGCAAACATATGCGTCAAAACCGCATACTGCACCACATTCCAGTTATTGGCTGCAAGTACATCCTGCGATCTCTGGTTTAAGATCGTATTCAGGGTCAGCTTATCTTCGCCCGGGCGCTGCGTCACATTAAATGTCATGCTGTAGGCGCAGGGATAGAGATTCATTTCATGCAGATCCTGATGGACATAGATATTGGTCATGATCCGTCTGGAAAACGGATTGTTCTTAAGGTCATACAGTACTCTGTCGACCTGATCCATCATACCTTCCGGATACTGGTGTTTCACGCTCATCTGATAGCCGTAGGCCTTGCCGATGGAGCCGTCCTCATCCGCCCATTCATCCCAGATATGACTGGAGAGATCATGGATGTTGTTGGACTTCTTCTGCCAGATCCACAGCAGCTCATCGGTCGCGGATTTCAGCGCCGTACGCCTGAGTGTGATGATCGGAAATTCCTTCCGCAGGTCATAACGGTTGACCACACAGAATTTCTTGATCGTATAAGCACTGGTTCCGTCTTCCCACTTGGGGCGCACCTTTTCGCCCTCCGTGGAACAGCCGTTTTCCAGGATGTCGTTGCACATGTCAATGAATATTTTGTCAGCGTAGCTCATGCTTTTACCTCTTCTTTGTCCTACGTATTACGGGAATCCCGGCTCATGCAAATTGCCTTCGGCAATGAGCCGGTGTTACGTAGTACAAAGCGTCCTTCGAACGCTTTATACTACCTATCCCACTTATCACACAACGCATTGATCTGGTCAGCAAATTTCGCCAGATCCTTGTTCGTGCCGCCCTCGTTATGCGCAATGACGGTAAGCAGCCTCTGCCCTGCTGCCATAAGGCGCTCGAAAACGGTCGAGATCGTGCGTTTCTTTTTCGTTGTGATCGGCACACCCACCGTTTCCACATCGAAGGTATCCGTCACCAGATCGAACTTCGTGCCCGAATACGGTGCATAGGCATCGAGCGCATATTCCGTATGCAGGTATTCCGCAAATTCATCGGTGACCTGATCATCGCCGTGAACGACGAAGACGCGGGTGATATCACTCTTAAAGCCTCTTACCCAATCCGTCAGGCCCGCCTTGTCGGCGTGTCCGCTAAGGCCCTTCAGCGTCATGATCCTGGCCCTGACTTCGATCGTCTCACCAAAGAGCTTCACTTCCTGCGCGCCCTCCACGATGGATCGTCCGAGCGTTCCGACCGCCTGATAGCCGACGAACAGGATCGTACATTCCTCTCTCCAGAGATTATGCTTTAAATGATGTCTGATACGGCCTGCTTCACACATACCCGATGCAGACAAAATCACCTTCGGGGTGTTACTGAAGTTGATCGCTTTACTTTCTTCACTCGTGATCGACAGATTCAGTCCCGGGAATGTGATCGGGTTGATCCCCTGTTTTACAAGCTCCAGCGCTTCCTCGGCAAAGCACTCGTAAATGTTTTTATTAAAGATCGTCGTCGCTTCCACGGCCAACGGGCTGTCCACGTATACTTCGAAATCCGGGCAGACCGTTACGAGCTTTTCCGCCTTGATCTGCCGCAGGAAATAGAGCATCTCCTGCGTGCGGCCGACCGCAAAGCTCGGAATCACGACATTGCCGCCCTTGGCAAAGGTCTCATTCAGAATGGCGGCTAATTCCGTCACATAATTTAAACGCTTTCCGTCATGCATCCGGTTGCCGTACGTGGATTCGATGACCAGATAATCCGTTTCTTCCACATAAGCCGGATTCTTGATGAGCGGCATATTCTGGTTGCCGATATCACCGGAGAAGGTGATCTTTCTCTTTTCACCTTCTTCATCGATCCAGACCTCGATCGCAGAGGAACCGAGCAGATGCCCGACATCCGTAAAGCGGATCTGAATGCCTTCGCAGACATCGATGACCGTATTGTAATGGCAGGGTACCAGGCGTTTGATCGTACCGTCCGCATCTTCCATGTTATAGAGCGGAACGAATTCCTCGACCTGCGCGGAACGCTTCGCCTTCCGGTTACGCCACTCTGCTTCCTGCATCTGGATGTGCGCACTGTCTCGAAGCATGATCGAGCAGAGATCCGCGGTTGCATCCGTCGCAAAAATCGAACCCCGGAAACCTTTAGAATAAATATAGGGAAGCTTTCCGGAATGGTCGATGTGCGCATGCGTCAGGAATCCGTAATCGACCATGGATGCCTCGATCGGCAGATCCACATTCTCATAAATGTCCTGCCCCTGTTCCATACCGCAATCGATCAGGATGTTTTTGCCGCAGGCCTCCAGATAATGGCAACTGCCGGTCACTTCGTGCGCCGCACCGATGAAAGTCAGTTTCATGGATTCACTCCCTCCCCAGAGATGTTAGTTGAATTATGTAAGCCAGTTTTGTAAAAATCACTAGAAGAGACTGCACAGGTCCTTCGGACAATCAATGATAAAATCAGGTCTTGCGACCATACCGAACCCGTAAGATGCATAGACGATCGGAACGCCAGCATCCATGCACGCATCCGCATCCATCTGCGTATCTCCGATATAAACGGGATTGCGCAGCTGATAGCGTTCCGCGATCAGACGGATATTGTCGGCCTTAAAGAGATCCGTGTCACCGGGGCATAAGTGATCCAAAAAGTATTGCCCAAACCCGGTCTTTTCAAAAAACAGCTCAATGTAGCCGGCCTGACAGTTACTGACAATAAATAACGGATGTTTCTTTGATAGGTTCGCCAGAGTCTCTTCCAGCTCCGGATAGAGAACACCCGGTGTTTTTTCCAGAAATTCGTGCTCGTAGCGGAAACAGTATGGCGCGAACTTCTCCTTCACATCCTGCGGCCGGCCCGGCAAAATACGGTCAATAATATCCATCATCGGCAGACCGAACAACTTCTTTAACCGGTCCGCCGTAATAGTAACATCCGTTATTCCAAAATCACGGAGCGCCTGGTTCCATGCCTGTTCCACAACCGGCGTGGAATCCCAAAGCGTCCCGTCCACATCGAAGATCAATCCGTCTTTCATAAGTATGCTCTCGTAAAATACATCCTACAGTTTAATATTTGCAAACAGGCTGGCAAGGCTGGTCGTTGCTTCGCCCTCATCATGATATTCAAAGGTTTCCTCGGCATCTGCTTCCACGTTGGTCACTTCCTCGAACTCTTTCATGGATAAGGAAAGTTTGCCGTCCTTAACGTTCAGGAGTTTGACTTTGACTTCCTGTCCTTCCTTTAAAACTTCGGAAGGATTGTTCAGCCGCTTCTGGGAAATTCTTGAAATATGCAGAAGCCCCGATAAACCGTTCCCCAGATCGATAAAAGCACCGTAAGGCATGATCGATTCCACACGGCCTTCAAAGATCGTGCCCGGTACCAGACGTGCCTTTCTGGAGTTCAGTTCTTCTTCTTTTCTCTTCTGCTCAACCTTCTTTGCGGAAAGCACCAGTTTGTTCTTCTCCTGGTCGATCGTGATCACGTTGACATCCAGATCCTTACCGACAAACGTATTTAAGTCCTCCACATAGGTTAAGGACAGCTGGGAAGCCGGGATAAAGCCGCGCAGGCCCTCCGCAAATGCGATCACGCCGCCGTTTACCGCGCTGCTTACATGAACATGCAATACCGTTTCATTGTCCTTGCATGCTTTCAGTTTTTCCCAGGACAGCATTTGGAACGCCTGTTTCATGGAAAGCACGATATTGCCCTGTCCGTCATCTGTTTTTACGACCGTACCCTGCACCTCATCGCCTGCATGATAATGCTCGTCAGCGACAAAAGTCGGATCTTCGGTGATCTCCGTAAGCGGGATGACGCCCTGTGCATAATACTTTAAGTCCACGTAGATCGCTTCCTCCGTCACGTCAATGACCGTTCCCGTGATGATGTCACCGACCTCGACACGCCGGAAAGACTTCTCCAGATCATCCTTGTAGTCGTCCATGCTTTCCGCTTTGACTTCTTCCTGTTTTACTTCTTCCGTACTCATCTCTCATGCTCCTTCGTTTTATTATTTGATATAACGGTCATACCTGTCAGGCCTTCTCCGCTTTCGTTTACTTCTGGAACTGGTAACCACAGCCATGGCGATCGCCGCGACCAGCATGGAAACGGCTACGACAATGGCAATGATCATCCCGGCATAATGCTTCTTTCCCGTCTCGTTGATCCCGTCATGATCAACGATTAAACCTGCTGCGCCTTTGGCTTCGGCAAGTGCACCCTCAAGCGTCCAGGTGGCACCGCTCCCATCCTGCAGCGTGACCTGCGGCATGCTTGTAATGGCCGTTCCGTCACCACCTATGTGGGAAGGATCCCCGGGCACCGCATCGGTATCTGCATTGTCTTCTTTGGGCAGAAATTCCGCGGGGATCGTGATCGGTTCCGTATCCGTGAATTTCTCGTAATTGTTATAGACACGCGCGACAAACGCGCCGTTGTATCCGTCCGGGACCGTATAGGTGCCCTGCATGGATTCCGCACCGTTTTCCCAGACACTCATCTTCATAAAGCCGTTATCCTCATCCTCCGCAAGCGTCTGCGTATTGAGGTCATAGTAGAGCAGCGCGCTGTCAGGCTCCGTCGCGCTGACCGTGTATTTCAGGACACGCGTAGCGGGATCATAATGATCGATCGTAACAGACACATTTTCCGGCGGTGTCTGGTCATCATCCACCCGCCCGGTGGGAACGGGTACAGTCAGCTTTGCTTCCACATTGGCCTGTACAACGCCCTTTTTGACCCCGAAATAATCGGCGATCGCGGTCGCATCCAGCACGCCCATGTGCCGCCAGGCATCCTCTGTCCCGTACTTGGCAAAATCCGAATCGATATCCAGATATCCGTGCTCTAAGATGATCGTCGGGATCCCGGCCTCACGACCCATGCGGATAATACCGTAATAATCACCTTTCTTGCCAATCCGCGTCTTAACACCCTTACTGACGGCCCCGTCCTCAACCCACCAGCTCATGATGGTCTGCGCCAGAGAAACACCCTTGGCATACTCTTCGCCGAAAGCAGACGTAAAGATCTCGGAGCCGTAAAAGCGGTGATGTACGCTTGCGTTATAGTGAATGGAGATCAGATAATCCGCGTTAACTGATTTTGCAAAATCAACCCGGTCCTGCAGTTCCATATGCACATCTTCCGTTCGCGTCATATAGACCGTCAGGTTACCGTACTGCGACAGTTCTTCAACGAGTGCCATCGCGGTGATCAAGTCGACATCCTTCTCCATGACGCCGTTATAACGGGCGCCGCTGTCGGTTTCCCCTTCCATTCCGGGTCCGCCGTGTCCGGGATCGATCACGATCACGATATTCTCATAGGCATGGGCAGGACAAGCCAGCATGCAGGACATAAAAACAGCACCAATGCAGATCAGCATCGGCACAATAACGGTTCGCTTGATCGCCTTGCCATGCGCCTTCATATACAACCCCTTGTGTTTGCTTTATTTATTATAACAAATTCTAGTGGGGGATACAACTAATGACAATATGTTGGAAATCATCTATAATAAAATTGTTTCAATCCATATCAGACCTATCAGAGGGAGGGTTCATCATGAAAAGATATGTAGCGGAATTCATCGGAACAGCCGTACTCGTCTTTATGGGATGTGGAACGGCAATGCTGGTCGGATGTGACAGCGCATCCGGCGCAGGATATCTCTTGACGGCACTGGCTTTCGGTCTTTCGATCGTTGCCATGGCTTATTGTGTCGGCAACATCAGCGGCTGCCATATTAACCCGGCCGTATCGCTCGCCGTGTTAATGACCGGCGGCATCAACGTCACCGAATTCATCGGTTATGTGGTCGCACAGATTTTAGGCGGTTTTGTCGGCAGCGGACTGCTTGCCCTGATCTTCAGCCTCGGCGGCGTCACGGACATGACCGGCGGTTTTGGCTCTAACGGGCTTGCAGGTGTTAATGGCAATGTTGTTGCAGGACTTCTCGTTGAGATCATCTTAACCTGCATCTTTGTCATGACCATTTTGGGTGTTACTTCCAAAAAGGCAAATCACGGCTCCTTTGGCGGCCTTGTGATCGGCCTGACGCTGACCTTTGTACATATTCTCGGCATCGGCTTGACCGGTACCAGCGTAAACCCCGCAAGAAGTATTGCACCTGCGGTATTTGCAGCAATCGGCGGCTACACGGATCCGATCGCAGCACTTTGGATCTTTATCGTAGGTCCCCTGGTTGGTGCAGCTCTTGCAGCCATCATCTACCGCAGCCTCGAGAAATAAACCCTTGGGGTTTGCCATGTCTCCGAAGGAGCATGGCCTACGGGGTTAGGGGGTCATTTTTCAGAATTCATAGTTTAAAAAGGGTTGAGCGCAGACTGGTAGTCTGCGCTCAATCCTGCTTCGCAGGACAACTTCCTTCGGAAGCTGCCATATCGTTCCGCAAATGCCCGACGCATTTGCTTCACTTCTACTCTATCGACACCGGATCCCAGCCGTAATCCTGAAAAGCCGTGATATCCAAATTGTTATCGGAAACATATTGCCTGATGAACTCGATCCGCGTCTGTGTGTTGGCCTCGCCCTTTCCGTTATCGGTTCCGTAGAATTGCTCCTCCAAACCGTCGTAACCTTCGCAGAACTTCTTGATATCCTTAGCGTACTGCGCACCGTCGCCAGCCACTTCCACGAAATCCTGTGCCTTCAGATGAACGCTTCCGTCTGCTTCATCCTTTTCAAAATGGAACACCGCCGGCATCTCCCCGCCGCACTGTGTCATCAATACCGTCCCGTCCAGATCATAGCCCATGATCCAGAAATTTCCGATCACTTTGATGTCCGCCGGATTCTTCTCATCAACAAGCAGTACATGCGGTTCCGGAATGAACACTTCTGCCTCGGCGTACATCGGCGCAATCTCCGTTAACTGGTAATCGATGATCTGTGCCAGATACGGATCAGAGCCCGTGTATTTGTAAGGCGGCAGCCCGGCATTCTCCGCACCGGCATCCGCAGCATCCGCAGCATCCGTCGCAGACGTGTCAGCCTCCGCACCCGCATCATCAGTTGCCGCTTCCTCTGCCTGATCAGCCGCATCGTTTGTGACCGCCTCTTCCGCAGCCGGTTCCGCCGTGTTCTCCGGTGCGGCAGTTTCTTTTGTGCATGCCGTTAAGACCAGCGACGCAAAAATCACGGCCGTTACTAATACTTTTCTTCTCATCTGTTTCTCCTCCTATTGGTTTATCAAACCCATGGTATTGTATTATATGGGTCAAGCGCAGATTGGTACTCTGTGCTCAATCCTGCTTCGCAGGACAACTTCCTTCGGAAGCTGCCATATCGTTCCGCAAATGCCCGATGCATTTGCTCCACTCAACTCAGCCGGTTTGCCATATTGTAAAGGTTACAGTAAATACCGCCCTTCTCCATCAATTCCGTATGGGTACCGCTTTCCGCGATTCCCTCTTCCGTTAAGACCATGATCCGGTCGGCATTCCGGATCGTCGATAATCTGTGGGCGACCGTCAGCGTGGTCCGGCCCTCTGCCAGCCGGTTTAAGGATTCCGCCACCAGAAACTCGCTTTCATTATCCAGCGCCGAAGTTGCCTCATCCAAAATCAAGATCGGCGGATTCTTTAGGAAAACACGCGCGATGCTGATCCGCTGCTTCTGTCCGCCGGACAGCTTCACGCCGCGCTCCCCGATATAGGTATCATACCCGTCGCGCAACTGTCTGATAAAATCATCGGCCCCGGCAAGTTTTGCAGCCTCCATGACTTCTTCCCTGGAAGCCCCGGGGCGGCCGTATACGATGTTTTCCATGACGGTACCGGAAAACAGATAGACATCCTGCTGCACGATCCCGATGCACTCCCTAAGGCTTTTCAAAGTATAGTGCTTGATATCGTTGCCGTCGAGTGTGATTTTGCCGCTTGAAATATCATAAAATCTGGGGATCAGGTTGCAGAGCGTGGTCTTTCCGCCGCCGGACGGCCCGACAAAAGCCACCTTCTCCCCGGCACGAATGGTCAGGTTTAAATGCTTGAACACCTGGTTATGATCGTCCGGATATTCGAAGCTGACATCTTCAAACACGATGTCACCCTTCGGATCCCGAATGTCCACAGCTCCCGGCTCATCGAAGATCTCGATGTCCGCATCCATGATCTGAAGAAAACGGTCGATCCCGGTCATGCCGCGCTGGAACTGTTCCGCAAATTCAATGATCCGACGGATCGTCGCGATCAGCGTCGTGATATACAGAAGATAAGCCACCAGATCGCCCGCCTCGATCATGCCCTGCTGCAGGAAGATCCCGCCGATCAGGAGCACCGTCACATACATGGCGGCGTCAAAGATCTTCATGGTCGTATGGAACCAGGCCATCAGGGCGTAGAATTCCTTCTTTAAGTCAAAAAAACGCACGTTATTGACATCGAATTTCTCTTCTTCCAGCGTTTCATTTGTAAATGCTTTGACCACCCGGTGTCCGAGCAGGGAATCTTCGATCGAAGCATTCAGTTCCCCGATCTGCACGCGCTGGCTGCGCTGCACCCTGCGAAGTTTTGAATTCACCCTGATGCAGACAATGAGCATTAGCGGAATGAACAGGAAGACGATCAATGTCAGCGGTACGTTGACCGTAAGCAAAATCACAAAAGAGAGGACGATCTTAATAAACGCAATGAAGAATTCCTCCGGACAGTGATGCGCGAATTCCGTGACGTCAAAAAGGTCATTCGTGATCCGGCCCATGATCTGGCCGATCTTCGTATTATTGAAATAAGTATCAGACAAGCGCTGCAGATGCGCATAGGCATCCCTTCGCATATCCGTTTCGATGTGCGTTCCCATGACATGCCCGGTGTTGGTCATGTAATACCCTGCAAAGCAGTCAATGACGCGAAGCAGCAGGTAAAGACCGCCAAGCTTTAAGATGAGACCCATCGAAAGAGTGCCGGCGGCATCCCCCAGCGCAACATTGGTGATGTAGCGCATGATCATCGGCAGTGCCAGATCGCATCCCGTCGTCATGGCAGCGCAGGAAAGATCTGCAATCAAAGTCCATTTGTACTTCCAAAGGTACGGGGAAAACCGCGCGATCAGCTCTTTTGAACTGTATTCTTTTTTGTCGGCAGTATTTGACATAGCGTCGCACTCCCTCAGATAAATATCGAATATTTTATCACATTTGATGTGTCTGCGCAAAACAAGAGCGGATGCAACCAATTCGTTTGCACCCGCTCTCTAAACTACGGTTTCTACATCCAATGGACTGTACCTCACTTTTTGTGATTAATATTGTAGTTCCTATTCAATTGTGTTCCCGTAACCTCCGATGACCATTCCATACTATATCCGTTTCTTACAGTACCCGCTTCTCATCGCGTTGATTCATCTTCTTGTTACGTCTATTCTGTCAAAAACTAAATTTTCGGTGGACTGTACCTCCTTTACTTAGTATGACATCTTGGAACTAGGTTTCCTTCTTTCTTCCTCTTCTCTTTTGGTATGTACTGATTATAATCCCGCCATTTTAAATTGTCAATACTTTTTTCAAAAAATATTTTTATTTACTAAAAATTTAGGATCAATTTCCGAATATATTTGTCAATAATCGTCGAATTTTCTGAATTATTTGAATATTTTAAGCAGCATGACCAATTTTGCAAATTCTTGGTCGATGCTGCTTAATGCCATAAAACCCTGTGTTTTTGATTTTTACTGATACTCGCTTAAGATCTTCTTGGCCTTGTCCGGCTCGTTGGAAACCGACAGCACGGCAAAATCACCGATCTGCTCGACCACGGCTACGTTCAGCTTATCCATTTCTTCCGGCACATAGTCCACGTAATTGGCCTTCTGCTCTTCCACGCGCGTTGCAAGCATGGCTTTGGCCTTGGCTGCATCTTCCGAAGAACCCAGCTGCAGCACCACGACCTCTTCCGCCGTCCAGCCGCTCGTCTCATAGATCGCGGCATTCTTGATGTCAAGATCCGCAAGATTTAAGATCATTCCCGCCGTATCCAGATCCATTTTGCCAAGTTCGTCCTGATACGTGATCTCCGAGAGCAGGCGGTTTGCCACCTCGTCAACGTTCATTTCCTTCTTGCCGCCGCAGCCTGCAAGCATGCCCATCACGGCAAGCCCCGCTGCAACAAGTGCGATTACCCTTTTTTTCATGTCATAACTCCTCTCATTTTATAAAACCGCGAATGCGCCGCACATCAGAAAATGACCGCGTGCGTTCGCAGGTATTCCTTCCAAAGCTCCATATACCCGGCTTTCAGATGGATCCCGTCACCCGCCATCTCAGGCATCAGGCTGCCGTCCGGCAGCGATACCACCGGTTTGATATCGATATAATAACATTTATGCTCCTCGGCGTACTGTCTGAGTGCCTCATTGCGGGCATTGATGTTCTCGTTGCTGTGGGTGTGGTCGGTTTGTGATTTTGCCGCCGTGACCGGCAAAATCGCGTGCGTATAGATAATGGCCCGCGGCTCCATTTCGCGAAGCTTTGTCACAAATTCGTCATAGGTCTGCATGAACGCGGCATCGCTTCCGCCAAGCTCATTCAAGCCCACCTTGATATAGATCTTCGTGAACTGGTCGTAGGGAAGCGCGTCAAAGATCGGCACCTTTCCGTTCGCTGTCTGCACGACCGGCATCGTCTCATAGCGGAACAGCGAGAAAGAAGTCACCGCATAAAACGTCGCGTTGTTCAGTCCCGAATAGAGCCCGAAACCGAGCATTCTGGAATCGCCGATAAACAGCGCATCGTCAAAATAGCTCAGGTCCACGGTCGAGAACGGCAACGGATAATTGGCGTTCGGATCGGTCACAACCGTTGTGGTCGGACCGGAAGATCCGTCTGTTGCGGGCTTATAAACGATGATGTCATTCGTTCCCGCATTGATGATATCACCGACGCCGGCAATATCAGCCGAAGCGACCAGTTCCGTCTCTTCGGGAACCTCTTCCGCCTCTTCGCTCTGCTCGGAAGCCTGTTCGAGATCCGCGGTCACCTTTGCCTGCGCCGCCGCGTAGATCGCCTCGTACTCTTCCTTTGCAGCCTCAACCGCCGCATCCACATCACTGCCGTCAACTGCCGCGATGAGATCCTTCGGCTTTTTCTCAAGATCCACGAGTGCCAGCGCGATCCCCGTACCCACGGCGATCACCACCGTTAAAACAAGTGCCATCACGATCGCAAAAACGCGAAGCCCCCGGTGCGCACCTCTGTCATCCACATCCAGCCAGACCGGTTCCTGCATGATCGTCTCCGGGATCGGATTTTCCCCGACCTTTCCC
This sequence comes from Lachnospiraceae bacterium, assembly GCA_017544705.1. GTDB lineage: Bacteria > Bacillota > Clostridia > Lachnospirales > Lachnospiraceae > UBA2868. The sequence continues at coordinate 11,463 of JAFYDQ010000073.1, forward strand.
GATTCTTCCTGCGAAAAATAACCGGTATTCGAAGGCTCCTGCCACTCTTCATTCAGTTTATTCTTACGATTTCTTCTGCTCATACATTAACATCTTCTGACTTTTGTCTCAGCTTGTCAACCTGTAAAAATGATTATCCTCATTAAGGAAAGAAAAATTGTAAAGCAGCAAAATATCCGCATTAGGATCGCTCCCAAGAAGCGCGGAAACGCTTTCATTATAATAGCGCAGATCCACGATCGTGATCTCATCATACTGATAAGTCAGAAACGGGATCAGGCAGTTTGCATAGGAATCCTTGAAGACGATCAGATGCCGTCCGTTTCCAGCATTTTGCGCACTGACCCGGCAGATCTCGTCATTTCCGTAAAGGAACATCGCATACTTGTCATAGATCTGCAGCTTATCCAGGTCGTAGAGCGAATCAAACGTTCCGTCAGACCGCACGAATTCCGTGACCGGCACGTCGTACCAGGTCAGTGTGTCAGGCGAGAGATTTCCGCCCTTAAACTTGGCATACATCGTTCCGTAAAAATCATCCGCCTCGTGTTTTGTAAGCTTTGAAAGTTCCACCGGCGAAGGCAGCGCATGCCCTGCACCGTTCAACTCATCCCGCCCGCTGTTTGCGCCATTCACCGCGTCCAGCATCCCGACGATCTCGCCGTAGGCAAGATATGCGGCATCTGTCGTCCAATGATGGTCGGTCCGGTAGTAGAGCTGCATATCCGGCTTCCGCTTCGCTTCCGTAAGAAGCGGCGTGACAAGATCCACGGAATTTCCATAAGGAAGCGCTTCAATCTTTTCGGCAAAATCAGCAAGCGCCACACTCTGGTCTGCCTCGGGGCAGCCTTTTGGCACATAGTCTTTCAGGATCTCCGTCGCATTCGGCGCGATCGCGACAACCACCGGACGGTCGGCTTCTTTAACAAAGTTTAAAACCGCCGTTTCATTCTTATTCAGCTGCGCGCTGACGCCATAGCATTTGTCAAACAGATAGCCGTCTTTTCCAAGCACGATGTCATTGTTCTCACGGCTGAAAGTCAGGCGGTTCAAGAAAGCCTTGCACTCCACAAGTCCTTCGCGAAATGGCAGCTGCTCCGTGGTATACGTCTCAAAGCGGTCCATGAACGTGCCGCTCTTCAGGCCGTCCCATGTAAGCGCCGGCCGCGTCTGCAGGGTACGGTTCTCCCGCTGCGAAAAATCCCGCTGCGGCAGCACAAGATACAGCACAAGCATGGCAAGCAACGTCCCGCCAAACAAAACAGGCAATACATATGTAATTGTCGGATTTTTCTTGTCCATGTTGTACCCTTTTTTGCGATGCTGATTCGCATCGCTCACTCAGAACCGGAAGTATAAAAACGGATTATATCCCGCATCCGCCAGGTAGGCGACGGACGCAAACAGGATCAGCATGCTCACGATGATGCCGGGCACCCTCATCCTGAACTTCTCGTAAAGGCCGGATAAAACGGGCGTTGAAAGCACGCAGCCGACAAGTAAGATCACGCCGTAATTCTGCAGATAGTAAAGCGCATCGGCACCGGCCGTAAACGAAAACAACCGTTGAAAGAACACGCCGATCTCGGAAAAATCGGTGATCGCAAAGATCATCCAGCTCATGCCAATAAGCAGCTTTGCATATACATGCGAGAACACGGGGTGCCGCTCCAGAAAGTCCGTTAAGAACAGCTTCTCGACTGCAAGTACCACAAAGAAAAACAGGCCCCAGCAGACAAAATTCCAGGAAGCGCCGTGCCAGAAACCGGTTAAGGCCCAGACCAGAAAGAGGTTTACATAAGTCCGAACATTGCCCTTCCGGTTCCCGCCAAGCGGAATATAAACATATTCCCGGAACCACCCGGATAAGGTCATATGCCATCTTCTCCAGAACTCCGTGATGCTTCTCGACATGTAGGGATGATTAAAGTTTTTCGGGAACGTAAACCCGAGCATCTTTCCAAGGCCGATCGCCATGAGCGAATAGCCGTTAAAATCAAAATAGATCTGCAGCGTGAAACTGAGCATCGCAAGCCAGGCCAACGGCATGGACAGATTCGCATACCCGATCTTTCCGGCTTCCGTCCAAAGCGCGCCGACATTGTTGGCGATCAGCACCTTCGAGCCAAGCCCCAGGATAAAGATTGAGACCCCGTCTCCAATATCCGCCAGATAAACGCGACGCTCATGCAGCGCATCCGCCACATCCGCATACACCACGATCGGCCCCGCGATCAGCTGCGGGAACATGCATAGATAGGTTCCAAGCGTTAAGATCGAACGCTCGGACTTGACTTTGCCCCAATATACATCGATCACATAGGAAGCAATCTGAAAGGTGTAAAAACTGATGCCAAGCGGCAGGGTGACGGCCACTTCCGACAGGGACAGGCCCGGAATGTGATTGAGATTCCCGATAAAGAAATTGATATACTTAAAGAACAGCAGCATACCAAAATCAAAGACCAGCGCTAAGATCAGGAAAACCTTTCTTGGCACAGGTCTTTGGAAATGTCCGATCAAACGTCCCGCAAAGTAATTCACGCAAATGGACAGGATCAACAGGATCAGGAATTTCGGTTCCCCCCATCCGTAGAATACGATCGAGCCCGCAAAAAGCACGATATTGCGAAACCGCGCCGGGCACACGTAGTACAGGATAAAAAAGATCGGAAGAAACCAGAATATGAAGAGTAGTGAACTAAATATCATAATATCATCCGTTCAGGCGCCACTCAGGCTGTTGTGATCACAGATCACAACAAAGGATATTTTGCAGTAAGCGCCGCGACGATCTCTCTTGCCTTTGCGACACCACCTTCGCCCTCATTCACAACATAGGTGATCGCCTGTGCGACCTGGTCAAAATCATCCGTATTCAATCCTCTGGATGTCGCAGCGGGTGTCCCGAGACGCACGCCCGAAGTCACAAACGGGCTCTGGGGATCGTTCGGTACCGTGTTCTTGTTGGCCGTGATGTGCGCTGCATCCAGAAGCTTCTCCACTTCTTTGCCGGTCAGGCCCTTCTTCCGAAGATCCAGCAGCATCAGATGATTGTCCGTTCCGCCGCTCACAAGATCCATGCCGCGGTTTAACAGGCCCTTGCTCAAAGCCTGCGCATTGGCAACGATATTTCCGGCATAAGTCTTGAATTCCGGAGAAAGCGCTTCCTTAAAGCAGACCGCCTTCGCTGCGATCACATGCATCAACGGTCCGCCCTGGGTTCCCGGGAAGATCGCCTTGTTAAAGTTATATTTCTCATTGGCAGCCTGATTGCACATGATCATGCCGCCTCTGGGTCCTCTTAATGTCTTGTGGGTGGTCGTCGTTACCACATCCGCATACGGGATCGGGCTCTCGTGATAGCCGGTCACGACAAGGCCCGCGATATGCGCGATATCCACCATCAAAGCGGCACCGACCTTATCGGCGATCTCACGGAACCGCTTAAAATCAATCTTTCTTGCATAAGCGGAAGCACCGGCAACGATCAGCTTCGGCTTGCATTCCAGCGCGATGCGCTCCACTTCGTCATAATCGATCACACCGTTGTCATTGACGCCGTAAGGCACACAGTTAAAGTATTTCCCGGAAAGATTCACCGGTGAACCGTGCGACAAATGTCCGCCGTGGTCTAAGTTCATGCCCATAAAGGTATCGCCGGGCTCCATAATGGCAAAGAACACTGCCATGTTGGCCTGTGCGCCGGAATGCGGCTGCACGTTCACATAGTCGCAGTGGAACAGTTCTTTTGCGCGTTCTCTCGCAAGTTCCTCCACAACATCCACGCACTCACATCCGCCGTAATAGCGCTTTCCCGGATAACCTTCCGCATATTTATTGGTAAGGGGCGAACCCATCGCAGCCATGACCGCGTGGCTGACCCAGTTCTCAGACGCGATCAGCTCAATATGGCTGTTCTGCCGCTCCATTTCTGCCGTGATAGCATCCGCGATCTGCGGATCGAAAGACTTGATCTCATCAAATGAATACATTTTGGGAATCTCCTTTATTAATATGCACCTTACACATCTTACCTATAAATATGGAGGGAAGTCAAGGAAAGCAGACCAAATAATTCTTGTATCGAACAAATTATTCTTTGCGGCTGAGAAAACGTTTTCAAATACCCAGATAACGTCGGTATGAAGCATATGCGGAAGGGATGGGATAGGCAGATACCGTTTCCTTCAGCGGCGTAAAAATCAAACCCGCAGCCGCATCGCCGGATCCTGCGGCGATCTTCACTTCATAGGCGATCATATGCCACTCCTTATGCGTAAAGATATGCTTCGCATTCTCGATGCGTTCCACGTGCAGCGGATCGACCGGCAGGCTCTCCAGAAAAATAACGGCCGCTTTTTCATTGAGATGTCCGGGTGTCTGCACGGGTTCGTACATTCCCGCAAGAAGTCCGTGATTTGGGCGCTTTCGGATTGCAACCCGCTCGCCGTCATGAATAATAAATACTGTTATTTTTTCAATTTTCCGGGGTTTGAGACTCGATTTTACGGGATAGGACAATTCCGTTCCGGATGCATGTGCCTTGCAAAGCCTGGCAAGCGGACAGATCTCACATTTCGGGATCCCGTTCGGCGTGCAGACCATGGCCCCGAGGTCCATGATGGCCTGGTTAAACGTTCCGGGTACGTCTCCCGGGATGATCGCATCCAGCATATCCGCCATATCCCGCCGAAATCTTGCATCGGCGATATCCGTACCGTCTTCTCCAAGCCGTGTGATCACGCGCAGCACATTCCCGTCAACGACAGCTTTCGGGATCGAAAAGGCGATCGATGCGATCGCAGCCGCCGTATAGGGACCGATCCCGGGAAGTTTTAAGAGCGCTGCATAATCCGCAGGAAGCGCACCTTCGTATTCTTCCGTCACAAGGATCGCTGCCTGTTGCATATAACGGACCCGGCTGTAATAGCCGAGTCCTTCCCAAAGTTTCAATATGTTCTCTTCCCCTGCCGCTGCCAGATCGGATACCGTCGGCAATGCAGTAAGAAAACGATCGTAATACCCTTTTACCGCTTCCACCCGGGTCTGCTGCAGCATGATCTCCGATAACCAGATCCTGTAAGGATCCTTTGTCTTCCGCCAGGGAAGATCGCGCCCGGAGGATGCATACCAGGTAAGCAGGGGATTTACGATCTTATCGTAATCGGTCGGTTTCATATTTCTTCATCGTGGACATGTAGGCTTTCAGTTCCTCGTACTGCTCCTGCACATCCGTTGCATTCAGCTGGATGTCATGCGTGATGCAGATCGTGCGGATCATATCCTCCGTGAGACGGTGACGCATGTTGATCAGCATCTCCAGCTTGTCCTTATAGAGCTTCGTATCAAGGAGCGCTTCCAGTTCCGGATCCAGCTCCACTTCTACTTCCGCCTGTTCCCTGTTTTCTTCGTATTCTGCCATGGTTCTTATCTTCTTATTTTGCCGCTTTTAACATGGCTTTAATGTTCTTGACCCGGCTCCTGGAAGCCCAGGATTTCGTGCCGTTATCGAATTCCACGCCGATCGTGCCGGCCATGTTGATGTCAAAACACTTCACCTTGTAGAGATTGATGATCTCCGACTGCGAGATCCGAAGGAAGCGCTTGGGATTTAAATCCTCCTCCAGGCCCGCCAGCGTCCGTTTCACGCTAAGCGTCCCCTCTTCGGTCTCAAGCAACACCTTCCGTCCCTGCGTATGGACGCGGATGATGTCTCTCTGGGACACAAAGATGAGCTTGTCATCGTTTCTGGCCACGATCGTCGGAAAATCATTCTCAGATGCGTTTTCGATCGCATAGATGATGTTTTCCACCTGTTCGGAATGGGTTTTGGTCTGGATCGTTACCTTGGGATCAACATACTTATCATCCAAAATAACGTCAATTTCCACCATGTTCTTCATAAATAATTATTATACACAAATTTGATTTTTGCAAGGAAAGGATGTGTTTATTCGGTCGATTTCGATGTATATTCGGTAGAATCGCTCTGCTTGATGGCATTCAGCTCCACGTTCAGCCGCCGGATGCTCCGCCGCCAGGAAAAATAGCAGGACAGCCAGATGATCGCATAGATCACGGTCATTGCGAGCCAGACATAGAGCATGACATCCATAGGAAACCAATCCATGCTGAGACTTGCGATCACAAACGCAACAAGCGTGGTCAGGTAATGCGTCAGCGTGGCACGTAAGATACTCCAGCTTTCAATGTCATAGGCAATGCTGCCGCCCATGGCGATCGCGCCGTAAATCCCGCCGCCGATCGTATAGAGCAAAAACCTTGCCCGCTCGCTTCCGTCATATCCGGATGCAAAGGATATGATCACGCTGATCAGCATGCCCGCTGCAAACCCTATGAGTGATTTGACGATAAACTTATTCTTCAGTTCCATGGTTGCCTCTTTAGACATTATAGCACGATATGATTATACACCAAAACGGCTCCAACGGGCGCATTTTATGCGCATTCCGATTTTTTTACTGCATATTCGGTATGTAAAACCCTACTGATCTGCTATGGTTTCAACACCCCGGCAATTGTATTACCAAATACACATCAAAACTTACCGAATATACAAAACAAAAGGCATTCGCACGGGGAATCTTTTATAATAATGTGAAGTCTATTCTGTGAATAAAGGGAACATTTTATGCGATTAAAGATCATGGTCACCGGCAAGAACCGGCGGATCGCAATGGACGTCAGTGAACATCTGGCCAACGACAGGGATTATATCACCGTGAAATGCGCTTCCAGCAAAGAAGCGCTCTTTGAGATGGTGCCGCGCGAAATGCCAAACGTCATCATTATCTGTTTGGGGGATGAGACCAAGGATACGGTCGCCGTTTTTGACGTCTTAAGAGAGTGTGCGAAAATGGGCGGCGTAACGCTCATCGTCATTGCCTCCGATACCGACAGGAAAGTATTTATCAACAACACGAAACTCGAGCGCATGTTCTTCATGGAGCGCCCCGTTTCCCTGTTTGCACTTTATGAGAAATTAAACGACGTTGAAGAAAAGGTCGAGGAACAGAAAAACAGCGGCGCCATGTTGCTGACGGAATATGTCAATCCGCATGCGGACGACCTGCCGCCAAGAAAACACATTTTGGTCGTTGACGATAACACGGACCAGCTTCTGCAGTTAAAGGAGCAGCTTAAGGAATTCTATGAGGTGACGCTTGTGACTTCCGGAGAAGCAGCCCTCCGCTTCTTCTCCAAGAAAACAGCGGACCTGATCTTACTTGACTACATGATGCCTAAAATGAACGGGCCCGAAGTCCTGGCGCGCCTGCGCGCTTCCGATGATCTCGTGCACATTCCCGTCATCTTCTTAACCGGCGTGTCTGAGCGCGACACCGTTGTGAAGACGCTTCTGGAATTGAAGCCCGAAGGCTATATCGTAAAGCCCGCAAAGCGTTCCGAGCTGGTCGGCAAGATCATCGACGTGCTCGATACGATCGAAATGAACCGAGAACTCGAAGAAGCGGCGGAAGATGCGGATAAAAAGAAGAAACATAAAGAGGAAACGCCTAAAGAGGAAGAAGAAACATGAGTGATTTTGACTTAAGCAGCGTAAGCGCCCTGGGCTTAGACGTTGAAACCGGCTTATCCTTTACCGGCGGACGCGACAGATACTTATCCGCCCTGCAGCGCTATTATAAATCCTATGAAGCAAACCGCGAGAAGGTGGAAGCCGCACTCTCATCATCCGACATCGAAAACTACACGATCCTCGTACATGCATTGAAAAGCAATTCGAAGATGATCGGTGCCGGCGAACTCGGTTCTCTCTTTGAAGAACTTGAGATGGCAGGAAAAGCCGGTGATATCGCAAAAATCAATGCCGTGCACCCTACAGCCATCGCCGGATACGAGGCGCTTCATGAAAAGCTCACCCCCATCGGGGAAATGGAACAGGTGCAGGCTGCCGGTGAGATCTCAGGGGCCGAAGCCAAAGAAACCGCCGAAGCGCTGCTTACCGCTCTGGATGATTTTGACGATGAATTATCCGCAAAGCTTGCGACAAAGCTTTCCGGCTATCCGTTCCGCATTACCCAAAAGAGCAGACTAAAAGAAGCCACCGAATACATCAGTGACTTCATGTATGACGAAGCTGCCGAGATCATTCGCGAGATCATGCCCGCGATCGAATGAACTACCCGCAACCGTCTTCGACGGATGGGGTTTCTGTTATGCCGCTTTGCGGCATGAACCTGTGAAATGCATGCATCCCACAGAACAAGGCATGTCCACAATGCCCCTATCCCATCGGGTTACCTTTGGGAATACTTTTCTTAAGATATTTGCGGCACCATTGATATCCGCATTGGTTATTGTTCCGTCGAAGTGCCTGTACAGGCCTCTCCTGATCCTGTTCCCGGAGAATGTGTTCTGTCCGTTATTGTTCTTGTCATACACAGGGATCCTATCCTGCGCAAGATAGTCTGCCTTAGATGTATAGCTTTCTTCTGTAAGAACAAATCCGATTCCGTATTCAGCAAGCTTATATCTGAGCATATCTGCAAGTATCTTCATCGGTATCTGCACATAATTCTGGTTATTGATATGCCCTATATCAATCTTCTGTTTCTGGAATGTATTATGCCCCATGACGACCACATCAACCTGTCTATCCCTGGCATAATCAGCCAGGTATCTGCTGATCTTATGAAACTGATCTTTTATACGCCGGTTACGTTTGCCGGTAAGTTCACTCATGCGCTTTGTCCGGTATCTGCCGTTACAACGCATTGCGGCGGATGACAGACGGGCAAGTTCTTTGTTGTACAGCTGGTTGACTGACTTTATCATGCCGCCCTTTATCACAAACGGTTTTATCCCGAAGTTATTTACTACAGCCACGATGTTATCCGTTCCGGGGTCTATTGCCATAACCCTGATGTTATCTATCGAATCCATAGCCGAAAGTTCATCAAGAAGGGCATTATTATCATTGGGAATGATCCCGACATCCTCTTTTTCCACAACAACATCTATAACAAACCGGTCACCTGACGGCTTGATCCGGACCTCTTTGAGTCTGCCGCCCTCTATGTCTCCAAGGTTGAGCCGCGTTTTTGTCCCCGGAAGTTTAAGAAACCTGTTTTCTTTAATGACACATATCTGATTCGTCAAGATGGATGTCTTGAGCCTGTTTTCCTTCACATACTTTGGAAGACGGGGTCTTCCCGTGAATGCTTCCGGATTATTTCCAAAGGCCTTTACCGCTTCAAAGAATGATCTGAAATCACGGAGCAGGAGCTTAAGTATCTGCTGGTTCGCCTGAGCCGGCAGTGCATAATACGCCCTGTCTCCAGAGACTTTAAGAACACGGTCCAAAGCATTATATGTCAGCCATTTGCTGTCATGCAGATATTTGCTGTCGCACAGGATCTCCCTGACAAGCCTGTATATGTCTGCCTGATTATCATACAAAGGCTTTCCTTCATTGATCGCATCAACTGCTGTTGCGTATTGCCGCATGATGAAGTTTGCACGATTATACAGCACCGCAGAAGCGCGGCATAAGTCCCGGCAATAGTCATATAGTCTGCTGTTCTTTTTTATATGAAACTGTCTCGTGCGATACATGGTTGATCGGTATGTCTCCTTTGTTCTATGATCTCATTATACCATAGAATCGCACAAAAAACAAACATATGTTCGGCTGGCTGAAATTTTTGGACGGTTATAGCAGGGGATCATATGCATCTGTTGATATCCATGCCTCCAGATGTGGCATCTGTTCAACCAAGCTATTTTTGTGCGACCACCGGTTCCGTATCATTGGATACCTTCAAGTCATATATCGAAGCACAACGCACGGATGAACATAAACGAAAATATGTTAAGTCAGGAAAATACAAAAGAGCGATTCATCCCACAACCGACTAATGTCGGATGGGGGTTTCTCGCTGGGAACTATAAACAACTTTTCATTCTATCGGATCTTCAGGACGACGAGTGCCTCATGCGAAGACAAATACTTCGCTGCGCGCTCGTCGTCTTTGACGTATACGCCCTTATAAGCATCCCCGATCAGTTCTTTCACATGTTCGATCTTCTCGACGTCATCCCCGATCACCAGGATCGTTTGCTTTTGGGTATTTCCGGCTTCATCTGTATGATGTAAACCATCTGACGGGTCCTTTTCCCGAATCAGCTCAGGTTTCAGATACCTGCGCAGGATCTCTTCGAGATCTTCATACATAACGGGCTTGCTTAAATAATCCGTAAAGCCTTCCTGAATATAGGAATCCCTGGCGCCGACGATCGCATCCGCAGTGAGCGCGATGACCGGCGTCCCTATAGCCAGGCGCTCTCTTTTAATCTGCCTTAGCGTCTCCGTTCCGGATAATCCCGGCATCATCTGATCCAAAAATACCACGTCAAACTGCTGCTCTCGCAGGTGCGTTAAGCACTCCTCCCCGGATAAGGCGAGTGTGACTTTGACCTTTGTATCCTGCAGGAGCGCCGCGATCACTTCGAGGTTCATTTCGTTGTCATCAACGATCAGTGCTTTTGCACCGGGCGCAATGATGGTCGGCTGATAAACGGTGGTCTGTGACTGGGACCGCTTTAAGTGCTCCGCAAAGGCACCGATCGGCGTGGTATCAATGACTGTTTGCGGAACGGTCACGGTAAACGCCGAACCCTCGCCGTATTTACTCTCCACACGGATCTCGCCGTTCATCATTTCCACAAGCTGCTTGGTGATATTTAAGCCAAGGCCCGTCCCTTCGACTTTGCGGTTCCTGCTCTCCTCAAGACGCCTGAAGGAATCAAACAGTTTGCCCATATCTTCCTTACGGATCCCCATGCCGGTATCCGAGATCTTCACTTTCAGCTTTTGTTCCTCCCGGTCAAAGGAAACATCGACCGTGACCGTGCCTTCTTCCGTGTATTTGATCGCATTGTTGATGATATTGAGGAGGATCTGGCGCACCCGGATCTCATCCCCAAGAAGGGTTGCGGGGATATCCGGATCCACCTTCATCTCATAGAACAGGCCCTTATCTTCCGCCTTGCCTCTTGTCATGTTGACAAGATCGTTTAAAACGGATGAAATGTCGTATTCGACCGGCACGATCTCCATCTTGCCCGACTCGATCTTGCTTAAATCGAGGATATCGTTAATGATCGAGAGCAGGGTTTTTCCGGCGCTCTGGATATCGAGTGCATACTTTTTGATCCGCTCATCGCGACTTTCCCGAAGGATCATCTCATCCATGCCGATGATCGCGTTCATGGGGGTGCGGATCTCATGCGACATGTTGGCAAGGAAATTGCTTTTCGCCTTGTTGGACGCATCGGCAGCCTCTTTTTCGAGCTTTAGCATCTTCGTCTCGTAAGCCTGCCGCTGTTCTTCCATCTTCATTTTCTCGACCTGCATCGCGTAATTGCGCTCGTTCTTATAGCCGAGGTAATAGAACGCACCGATCAGGACCGAGATCAGCAGATAAATGATGATACTGAAGATCGACTGATTTCTGACGTCCGCGTAGAGTTCCGCATCACTGACGGCAAGGACCACATACCATTGTCCAACGATTTCTCTGACAAAAACGGTATTGCGATCACCTGCAGCGCTAAACTCAAAATTCCCGTTTTTGACGGCAAGGACCTTTTCAAGAAGTGCCTTCCCTTCGGCATTTTCCGTTAGAAAGCTGCCCCGTCTCGTTTCGTCCGGATGCCCGACGAACATCCCGTTATGATCCACGACAAAGCCGTAGCCCTTGCCCTGGATCTTGAGTTCATCCATCATTTCCTGGATATGATTGAGCGTCACATCCATGGAGAGCACATCCGTACCGTTTGGCAGAAGGCGGCTGATCGAAATAATGACGGAATGCGTCTGCGCATCCACGTATGGCGGGACAATGGCCGATTCCCCGCCTGCTGCCATGCCGACCTTATACCAGTCGCGCTGCTTTGGATCGTAATCTTCCGGCGGCTCCCAGCCGACACCGTCCAGATATACGCCCTGGATGTATCCATAGATTCCGTTATAACTCTGGTCAAACTGGGCAGTCTGTTTTTCCGATTCTTCCGTAATATAGGCCAAAATCTCATCCGGTGTGGCGCCGCCCCGCACCATATGATCCACCGTATCGGCCGTGACCCAGAGCACGCTCATCGTGGTATCCATGTAATTGGTCAGCTGCGCGGCAATGTTGGAAATGCGATCCTCGCCGGCTTCTGTGACATTGGAAACGGACGCATTAAATAACAGGCGAAATGAATAGATCGCCATAAAAAGCAGGAACGTCAAAATCAGCAGCGGAAGGATGATCCGCCGGTATTGACTGGATTCTGATTGTCTCTGGTCCATTTCGTAAAATTGCAAGTGTTATATCCTCCGCCTGATCAGATCGCAAGGATCGTAAACGTCTCATTGGAGAGTGCATTATAAAGGGCTCCGCTCTTCTTGCCGTGTGCCGGGCAGAATTCCCCGTAAATATAACATCCCTGTACATTGACATTCTCCGGCAGCCGCCCCTCGTAAGCGCGCCCCTCGGCATTCTTGTCCGCAACGATCAGGCAATACCTGGCCGCGCAGGAAGAACAGAAAATGGTACTGTATTGGTAATCCTTCGTGGAATCGATCTGTGCCAAGATCTCATCAAAAGCGGCTTTTACGGAGCGCTCGATGTCTTCTTTGGAGATCAGCACCATATTGAGCTCCGATCCTTCCTCGATCATCCCGATATAACCGCAGGCCTTCTTCTCATGATCAATGACCCCGAGACACCGCAAAGTATCGATCTCATCCCCGTCCGCAGTCTTTTGCGTCGCAAGGAACGGGGTGCCGAGATAGTCAAGGATCACGTTCGTCTTGTCCGTGATCAGGCCCATTTCCCTAATGAAATCCGTGATCGGCCTGCCGTCCAGCTCATAAACAACGGTCCCCTCCGCCTTCGTCACCACCTTGTGCAGATTGGTCGTCAGCGTCGTGGAATGCTCGATCGTAAAGATCGGATTGAGATTCCCGGCAAGGACCATCATCACGCCGCGGCTCATCGAAGCTCCTTCATTCGTGAACACGTAGGTGGAATCAAAGCTCCAGCCGTCGGATGCGACACCGCCGTAGACCGGCACCTGTCCCGATACAAGATCTAAGAGCCTTACGATCTCATCAAAGACCACATTCGTCAGCCACGGCACATAGGTAAAGATCAGCTTGTCCTTCTCATGCAGGCTTTCCTTCAGACGGAAATACGTATCGGAAAAGCTGCTGATCGCTTCCGGACCCGTGATCTCATCGGTCATCCCGATCGAAAATTCCACATCATCAGCGGTTAAGACAAGCAGGGAAATACTGCTCTGCGCATAGCCGCCGGTTGCAAGGATCCCAACTCCGGTGCATCCGAAGAAGGGAAAATCAAACGCCGCATCCAGTGCCTTTGCCAGTGCATCCATATCCGGCTCAAAGCCGCAGAATACGATCCCGCAGGTGTTTTTCATAAACTGTGCCGGATCGATCTGCGCCCTCAGCTGCGCTACCGCCACATCAATATCATCCACTTCCGTGGTAAATGCCTGAAATGATCTCACTGCTTGCTTCCTCCGTCTCTGATAATAAAGGCCACCTCGTGATTTTGCAGGAATTTTTCAGCCTTCGCCTCATCCTTCACATAAACACCCTTGTAGGCATCAGCGAGGATCTCCTTTACGGCATTTAAGCTCGCGCTGGATTCGCTGATCACTAAGACCAGCGGTTTCTCCGTAGCATTCACGTTGCTCACGGCATCCATCTCCGCACCGTTTGCAAGCAGGCTGTCATCAATATAAGTTAAGAGCGTCTGCTCCAGATCCTCGTACATGACGGGCTTGCTCAGGTAATCCGTAAAGCCCTCCTTGATATAGGAATCCCTGGCCCCTAAGATCGCATCCGCAGTCAGGGCGATGATCGGCGTCTCATCGGCCAGATGCCGTTCACGGATCACATTCAGTACTTCTGTTCCGGACATGCCGGGCATCATCTGGTCCAAAAGCACCACGTCAAAGCGCGCATTTTCAAGGCACCGGATACATTCTTCGCCGGAAAGCGCCGTGGTCAGACGGATCCCCGTATCGGAAAGCAGGCCCGTTAACACCTCTAAGTTCATCTCGTTATCATCCACGATCAGCACTTTTGCCTTTGGCGCGATCAGCACCGGATGATAAGCTTCCCTCTGCAATTGAGCCGCTGCAAGCTTTTTGGAAAAATCACCGATCGGGGCATTGTCCACGACCTTCTGCACAACCTGCGCAGTAAACGTGGATCCGACGCCGTATTCGCTCTCGACATGAATGCTGCCGTCCATCATCTCCACCAGCTGCTTCGTGATGTTCAGCCCCAGTCCCGTGCCCTCGATATTGCGGTTCTTGGTCTCCTCCAGCCGCTGGAAGGACTGGTAAAGCTTGACCATGTCTTCCGGCTTGATGCCGATCCCCGTGTCCGTGACTTTGACGCTGAGTTTACTTGTATTGGCGTCAAAATCAACCGCCACGACGATCCCGCCTTCCGCCGTGTATTTGATCGCATTGTTGATGATGTTGAGCATGATCTGGCGGATGCGGATCTCGTCCCCGTAGAGAACGGACGGGATGTTTTCATCCACCTGCATCTCAAACGAAAGCCCCTTTTCGTTCGCTTTCGGACGGGTCATGTTGACGATGTCATTCAGGACCGATGCAACATCATAGGCAACCGGCACGATCTCCATCTTGCCGGACTCGATCTTGCTCAAGTCCAGGATATCGTTGATGATCGAGAGCAGGGTCTTGCCGGCGCTCTTGATATCCTGCGCAAATTTCAGGATCTTGTTGTCTTTCGTTTCCCGGATGATCATCTCGTCCATACCGATGATCGCATTCATGGGCGTACGGATCTCATGCGACATATTGGCAAGGAAGTTGCTCTTGGCCTTGTTGGCCGCAACGACCTTCTCCTCGTTGAAATTACGGAGTCTCGTCGCATAGTCCGTTAAGTTCGAAAGCATGGAAAGATCCTGCATGAGCCTTGCATTCTCACGCTTCAGGATCTTATTTTCTTTCTCAAGTTCGCGGATCTTGTCTGATTCTGTCATGATGGTCCCCCAAAATAGTGGTTGGATTCCATTGTACCAAGCACCATTTCAGGATTCCATAAGAACTGTGTTATCCGTATGATTTGCTGTCTAATTGGTTCAGATTAAGGACCGCCGTTTGCGGCGTTTCTTCCGGATGCGCTTTTTCATCCCGTTTTCTGTCCGGAATGCATTGATCTCATCATGGATCTTCGTGTAGTCGCGCTGCAGGAGCTCCTCACACATCTGCTTCTGCCAGACCTCCTGCGGTACGCGCTCCAAGATCACCTGCTGCACGAAGGCTTTGCTCTTGGTCTTATAGGCGGGAAGATCGTTCAGTTCCTGGATACGAACAAGTTCCGGCCGCCAGAGGATCGTGATCTTGCGCGCCGGGTCACAATCGGGATTGGGCAGGGCTTCCCGCAGGATGTAAAAATCTACCTTGCCATCGTCCGTCTCTTCCACGGTGATGATCCCCCAGGTATCCGGCACATGCTCCGCCACGTGTTCCCCGTGCGAAGAGCCGACCACCACGTAATTGCAGTCAAAATAAATACAATAATCCGGGACCTGCCGTTTGAGCCTGGCATACGTGTCCGCGTCGCTTTTGATCTCGATCCCGACGATCTGATCCTCGGTGATCATGATCACGTCCGCGCGCGATCTGCCCATCATCTTCTCTTCAAGAAAACGGACTTTGCCAAGTTTCTCTTCCAGAAATTCAAACAGCGGTTCCCGGATATCCTTATCAAGTAACATATGCTATTTTACTGGAACTGAAAAATTCCGCGTGCTTTTTCTTCTTCGTCCTTCATCTGCTGACGCTGCATCATGACCTGATAGTCGTTTAAGACCTGATTCTTCTTCTGCTCGGAGATCGCCTTCGGGATATCCAGGTCTGCCAGCTGTGATCTTGCGGACATTGTGTTTTCAGCGGTGAAGTCGTTGCGGTTGATCGTGTATTCCAGCGCGTTGGTCTGTGCACCGATCCTGGAACGGCTCTCGTTTACCTTGTCGATCGCAATGGTGATGCGGTTGATATCGAACTTTCCGGTTACGTCATAGCCGTCAATGCCGAGTGCTTCCAGAGTTCCGTTCGCCATTTGGATCTTCGATCCGCTGCCGTCCGGGTTGGTTGCCAGATCCATATCCGCCATGCTGCCGTCCAGAAGCTTTAAGGTATTGTATTCCGTACCCTTTGCGATATCCTCGATGCCTTTCATGAGACCGTCGATCTCCTGCTGCATCGCCTTGAGTTCGCCCGGGCCGTACATGAAACTGTTGGAAGCCTTTACGCTCAGCTCATGGATCCGCTGGAGATTGTCCGTGATCTGTCCGAGTGCACCGTCCGCAATGTTCAGCGCGTCAATGCCCTGCTTCGCGTTCTGGGAGCCGACGTTTAAGCCGTTCTCCTGTTCTTTCATATTCTCGGAGATCACAAGCCCCGATGCATCATCCTTGGCGCTGTTGATCCGATTTCCGCTCGCGATCTGACCGTAGAGATCGCCTGATCCGTTTACTGATGAAATGTTAGCCATAATGAACTCCTTTCTTATGACGCCGATGCGTTCTCATCCTCTTCTCCGGCATCCGCTGCTTCTTCCACTTCCTTAAAAGCGTCGCCTTCGTTTGCCTTCAAAGATTCCTTCAGTTCTGCGATTTTCTCATCACACGCCTTCAGTTTATCCACGTAGAGCATCAGATCCTTCTCCGGCGTGTCTTTAAACAGCTGGTAATACTTCCTGCCCAGTCTGTAATACTGCTCCTGTTTCTTGGCTTCTTCAGCCTTGATCAGCGCATGGATCTTGGCCGTTCCGCCGAGCTCTTTCGCTTTCTCGATCGCATTCTCGACGAATTTCGAAATGTCCTTCATGTAGTCATCCATTTCCTGCACCTTCTTTCTGTTGTTGATCTGTATGTTCTGATCTGTTTCTTATGATATCTGCATTCCGTATTTCATGATGATCAGTTCGACGCTTAGATTCTCATCAAGCTTTCCGGTCTTCACGGCTTCTTCCAGTTCCACACACTCTTCCACCGCTTCCGTCAGTACCTGTTTCGTAAACCGTCTCCCCTGATCCTTCAGTTTCCCTACAACTCTTGGGCTTAATTTCAGTTTCCCGGAAATGCCGGAATCGCTGTTTCCTTCTTCACTTAAGAGCTTCACCTGCAGCAGCTGGTTAAACTGCCTGCACAACAGGCGCAGGATCCGCATCGCGCTCTCTTTGGCCGCAAGCATCTCATAATAGAGTTCAAGCGCTTCCTTAAGCCTTGCCCTGCTGACATGCTCGATCATATCGAAGATGTTTGCTTCCGTAAGCTTGCTGCAGATCGCCCTGACATCTTCGGCAGCGATCCCTTCCTTGTCATAGGTGTAGCAAAACAGCTTTTCCAGTTCCGTGCTTAAGCCCACCATATCATAGCCGCACATCGTAAACAGTTCTTTCACGGCACCGGAAGTGATCTGCTTGCCTTCCTTCTTACACCTGGAAAGGATCCAGGTGGTTAATGTCTTCTCATCCTGCTTTTCAAAAGCGATCGCGCCGCCCGCCTTCTCGGCTGCCTTATAAACCTTGCTGCGCTTGTCAACCTCGGCCTCCGACATCACGATCACGGTCGTTTCGGGGATATTCGGGATATACTCTGCCAGTTCCTCGCAGGAATCCTTGGCAAACCGCGTATCCTCCATGATGATCAGCCGGTAATCCGATAAGAACGGCATGGTCTCACAAAGATCAATGATCTCGCGGATATTCACGCCCTTCCCCATATAGGAACTGAGATTCATGTCCGCAGCGCCGATGGCTTCTTTCAGTTTATCCCGGTAGAGATTCCTTAAATATCTCTCTTCTCCGTAAAGCAGGTAAAACCGCTTAAATGTGCCCTTTTTGATGTCTTCATCAATGCTTTTCATGGTAGACATATATTATAGCACAAACAGGGTATATTTTACAGTTATTTTTTATCATGCATCAAGTATGTATCGGGTATGCGCCGGGTATGTTTCAGGCATGCCGGATAAAAAAGGGGCATCCGGTATCGGACACCCCTCGTGATTTTTCCTTGATGATCAATATGCCGGCTTCGTATCTCCGTAATAAGGAAGTTCGGAAAGCACTCTGCCGTTTGCGTCATAGAACGTGCGGATGATCATCCCCGGCGTTCTGACATAGTCATCTAAGCAGATGAGCTGGTTGGTAGCGCTGTTTCTCGTCTCCACCTGCAGGATCGCACCGTTGTCCTTATAGGTCTCTCTTGTGTAGGTTAAACCGTTGTTGGTAATGATCGAGCTTAAAATGGATCCGTTCTTATAGAAGACCATCTGGTTTCCGGCATCCACTCTGGCGATGCAGTTGGAAAGATTATAGGTTACCTTGATCGATGTGGCATTGATCACTTTGGAATAAACGATCTCGCCGCCCGTCAATGCCACGGTAAATCCGTTTGCAAGCGGAACGACACCGGTCTTGCTGTTTAATACGGCATAACTGGTATCCAGGAAAGCCAACACCCAGTTTCCGTTTCCGTCATTACCAAGCATTGCGCCGTAAGGCAGGATGATCTTTCCGGGATCATATGCGAACTGAACCGGCTGGATCGTTGTTGCGATCGTCGGTCTTGCATAGAAATCCGTTGCCGCCAATACAGGCTTCGCTCCTGTTGCCAAAATCACACCGCAGACTGTAAGTGCAGCGATAACACGCGCTATCTTCCTCATCATATCGATCTCCTTATTGAATTGCGTAAACATATTATGTAATCTGCCTTTCTATTTAATCACAAAAATCACGATTATTCAATGGGTAAAAAAGATTTTTTGATTATTTTTTACCCTTTTTGGCATCTCTTATCGTATAATGAAACAGAAGCGTGCGAAAAATCGCAAAATCAATCATTATCGCTGGAGCGAACAACCATGAATGACAATCTGAACGATGCAAAACTGAATCTTGACGAACTCGAAGAAATCTCCGGTGGGAAGTACAGACCGAAGCCCGGAATACCGATCGCCAAAAACGACCCGGATCTGAAACGCGTCATATGTAAACGTTGCGGAAATCCCTTCCTGGCAGATCCTAAAGATCCGAACCCGAAGTGTCCGTACTGTCCTGACAACGATAAATTCTCTGTTTGAGAAACGTTTCCATATGCCATCCTTTCGCATTACAGTTCAGGATCACTTCTCCGTTTTGATCCGTACGATATAACCGGAGGCCCCACACCGCATTCAGGCGGTCAAGGGCCTCTTTATGCGGATGCCCGTAGCGGCTGTTCTTTGCAACCGATATGACGGCAACCGGCCCGGCTGCCGGATCTCCCACACCGGTGACATCCATATCTGTACGCTGCGCAGCATTTTCGTCTGTACCTGTGCGCCTAAACACCGCCTGCAGGAACGCATCCGTCGATGAGCCCCGTGACCCGTGATGCGCCACCTTCAGATAATCACATACCAAATCCTCACGGCCCCACTCCGCTAAGATCCTGTTTTCCGCTTCTTCCCCGATATCCCCCGTAAATAGCGCACGAAATCCACTCTTCTTATCCTGCATGCGAAGAACCAGGGAAGCCTCATTCGTATCTGAATATGTTTCCGCCGCTCTTCCCGCTACCGTTTTTGCACCCATATCTTCCTGAACCGGGGACATATCCGGAGAAACGCACAAAAACTGCAGTTCTCCGATTTCTAAGCTCTCCCCCGCCCGCATGAGATAGATCGGGATCCCGTTTTCTTTTGCAAGCATAACGAGTGTTTTGTAATTATCCGTATCACCGTCAAACACAGGCGCCATGCATGATAGAACGATCCTGCCGACCCTTTTCCCATAGACCGGATCCGACAAAAGATCGATCAGACCGTTCACATGATCCGCATCGAAGTGCGTGACAAAGATCGTATGGACCGATCCGGCACCGGCAGTCTTGAGTCTTGGTACCAAACGGTATTTTCCGACCTCATTTTCGCTGCTCGACCCGCAGTCGATAATAATAACATGCGTATAGCCAAAAATGGCACTGCAATCGCCCTGCCCGACAGAAAGGTTGCAGATCATCAGTTCATTACCCGGTGAGGTATCAATAATAACGGTAGATATTATTATATAAACACCGATAAACAGTATATTCCTGAAAAAATGGAAATGATCACGGAAAAATCTTTGTAGTCCTATTTTATGTCGACCAGATTGGTCACTTTGTATGATCATACCTCCTCCGGCACCCTTCCGGGCCTTTTCCTTTCCCAGGTACCCTGCCACGATGATGAACACAATGAGCAAACCGTAATAAAAGGCGACTTTTGGCGCATTCGGGTGCCCGATCACCCAGATTCCGCGTGGTAAAGAGGTGGCAAAAACCGCGCATTTATCATATATAAATAAAATGACATGCGTTATGAACGCACTGATTTTACATAGGATCACAAACACCGCTCCGCATGGAAGGGAAAGCATGCATCCAAGCACCGCCAGCACCACGCCGCCAAGCACAACAACCGTCATGAGCGGTACCACCAGCAGATTTAAAAAGAATCCGCCAAGCGCAACCTGATGAAAGTGGATCGCGACCACGGGGATCGTACCAAGCTGGATCGAAAGGCTCAGTAACAGGCCCTGTACGATCCGGTTTTTTCCGTATTTGCCGGTCAGATTTATGAGCAGCGGCTGCAGGATCCCGATCGATACGACCGCCCCAAAAGACAGCTGAAATCCCGCATCATAGAGGTATAAAGGAGAAATGATCACCGTCAGGACTGACGCTGCCGCGGCAGCCGAAAGCAAATCGTAAGTACGGTTGCAAAGATCCGCAATAACCCCCATCACAAACATGATCAAGGCACGGATCGTTGATACCGCAAAGCCCGTCATGATACACCAGAGCACAAGAATAACGCCCGCTATTATTGCAGATATGAGCGTACTGAGCTGTCCGCCTCTGCCAAGATCCATGCAGATCTTACACGATGCAAAGAACTTTCGGATCGCGATCTTTAAGATATTGAGCAGACCTAACCCGAAAATGGCCACATGCAGACCGGAGAGGCTTAAGATATGCGCGATCCCTGCGTTCTGATAAAGTTCCCTGATCTCCGGATCCAGTTCCCCCTTATCGCCCGTGATCAGGGCCGTAAGGACCCCTGCATCCTCTTCGCTTAAGAAGGCCGCATAGATATCCATGATCTGTCTTTTCACCTGATACAGGGCCTGTTTCACCCTGTCATAGGGTGAGGCAGCGCCCAACAGGCGCGGTTCCAGAAGATAACCGTCCACTCCTTTCAGGGTATAATGCTTTCTCGTATCAAATTGTCCTGTGTTTTCTGCTGTCTGGAATTTGTGATAGATGCCCGCTACGCGTATAATGCGGGACATTTTCAGATAAGACTCCGGCTGTTGCAGCGGAAAATAGAGGAGCAGGCCGCAATTTTGAACCCCTGGCCCCGTAGGCCATGTTCCTTCGGAACAGGCAAACCCCAAGAGCTCATTTGGCTCAAATTTCACATCGGAGAGGGTCACCACAAGGTTCCCGTTCTTTTCGGTCATGTTCGTGATCGTCCCGCATACGCATACGGCGGTTCTGTCTTCAATTTGGGGAAGCCTGTCATAATCTGCCGGAATATCGGAAAAGAACGGCAGCAGCACGGCCAGACACAGCAGAAACAATGTGGCATAAACGCACATTGGTCTGCGCATGAAATGTTACTCCTCGGTTGAAATGATCTCCAGGTTTCTCTCGAAAGGATCTGATAAATAGATATGGTCGCCGAAGGACACTTCGGTCTCCGAATCGATCATAAACTGCACTTTATTGACGTTTGGCAGCTCCGTTAAGGAATTGACAAACGAATAGATCACCACTTCGTCCGTGACCTTTAGGGTCTTATTCAGGAACGAATTGTCGAAGTTTACATAACATATCCCATCCTTCGTGGTCACGTTTAAGACCTTGAGCGTCGGAGAGACGGTCGGGAAGGTTTTATCGTTAAGCGGGCCTGCGATCACGCGGTCCACGACCAGACGTTCCATGGAAATATTGCTGATGTAGCCGACATTTTCCGTTCTGCCGATCAGCATGGTGCCTTCCGCATCGGTAAAGTAGACCAGCACCTTGGTCGTCTCATAGGCGTTGATCTCGGCACCCGGGTTGCTGACGAACGTATCTGCCGTCATCGCGCCAATCGGAACCTGCTTTGAATCCGTTATGGGTGTCCCTTCCACGGTAAAAGCAATGCTCTCTACCCCGTCGATCTGCAGCAGGGTCTTGACGATCGCGGCACGGCGCAGCACCTCGGTCTGCTGTTGGGCGACAAAATACACGCTGTTAAAATCCAGCGTTGCCTGTCCGGACAGATAGGTCACATTCTGAACGCCCATTCCGCTGTCGATCGGGCTCTTTAAGGAAATGTTTGACGGAACGCCGGAAAGCGCGTCAATCCAGGTCTTGATCAGCTTCTCGTAATAAACCTCTTCATTGGAATCGTCAAGATCAATGACCGGCGCATCAAAAGGAACAGGTACGACCCCGCTGTCATCCACGGTCACATAGTACAGATAGACCTGTGCGTCCTGCTCGTCTGCTTCTTTCGTGCAGCCGGAAAGAAGCGCGGCAAGAAGCGACAGGGAAGCGACAACGCTGACGATCCGCCTGCAAACGCGTAAAATATCCGGTTTTCTGTTTTTTACATAACGCATGTTACTCATATATTGAAAGCCCTTATGACATATATTTTCGCGGGATCTTGACCGTAAAGGTGGTACCCTCACCTTCCACGGAATCCGCCTTGATCGCACCCCTGTGCATCAGCACGACGCTCCTGGTAATGGCCAGGCCCAGACCCGTACCGCCGATTTCCCTGGAATGCGACTTATCCACACGGTAAAATCGCTCAAAGATGTGCGGCAGGGATTCTTCCGGAATGCCCATCCCCGTATCGGAGACTTCGATCGTACAGAACTGATAGTCTCCGTCGATCTTTGCATGGACGCTGCCGCCCGGATGGTTATATTTGATGCCGTTTTCGATGAGGTTGGAAACGGCAAGTGTAAACTTGGTCTCGTTGATGTCGGCACTGACCGGATGAATGACCTCAAGGATCAGTTCCACCTCTGCTTTTTTGGCGATCGGCGTTAAGCGTTCCATGATCCGCTCGACAAAGCTTCCCATGTCAACGGAGGTCACCTCCATGCCTTCCGCAGCGCCCTTATCCATCTTTACCAGGGTTAAGAGGTCATTGATGATCTCGGTCTCACGGTCGATCTCCTGCACGATATCCTCCATGAATTCCCGGTAAAGCTCGGCCGGAACGTCTTCTCCCTGCTGTACCAGCGAATCCGCCAGGACCTTGATGCTGGTAATGGGCGTTTTGAGCTCGTGCGAGACGTTGGACACGAATTCCTGTCTGGAGGCATCGATCGCCTCCATACGGCTGATCATCTGCGTAACGGAGAGCGAAAGGGCCTCTGTCTCGATAAAATCAGGTACGTAGATCGAATCCTTCTCAAAACCGTCCTTGATGTCATCCATTTCGCGAACGATCTGCCTGAAAGGGCGCACAATGAAGAGCGAACCGAAAAAGGCCAAAACAACGATCAAAATGGACGTGATCGCGATGAGCAGAAACGCACGGATACCCAGACGTTCCTTGGTGTCCATTATGGTGTTTGCGGAAATGCTGGTTAACATAACGCCTTCAACCTCTTCGGAGCCGGGCATGGAGATCGGTGTCGTGATCTCGATGAAATGATTGACATCATCATAGTGCGCCGTTGTTTCCTTGCGGAAACACTTGATGACCTCCTCGGAGATCATGGTCTTGCCCTGCGAGATCGTATAGGTGTCCTTGATGATCTTTAAATCGGAATTGACGACGATCACGCGCCCGTCATAGAGGTTGGAGAGCTGCTCGAGCTCCGCATTGACCACATCCGAGTTCGGATCATCCAGATACTGATAGGTACTTAAATGATTGGCGATGATCTGGCACTGGCTCTGCACATCCGAGATCCGGACCGCGACCGCCCTGTCCTCGTAGTTGTTCAGCAAAGCATAACGCAAAATAATGCTTGGCAGGATCCCCACCAAGCATATCACGAGGAATACGCGAAACCGGAGGCTTCGCAGCAGTCTCGATTTAGTTATTCGCGTCAGTACCTTTGAAAAAATAGCCTACACCCCACTTCGTATGTACGTATTTGGGTTCGCTGGGATTGGGTTCGATCTTCTCGCGAAGACGCCTGATATGGACATCGACCGTCCGCTCATCTCCCGGATAATCACTGCCCCAGACCAGTTCCAGCAGTTTCTCCCTGGAATAGACTTTATTGGGATTCCGCACCAGAAGCTCCAAAACATCGAACTCCTTGGACGTTAAATTGATCTCTTTGCCTGCGATATAGAGCCTTCTGTCTTCCGTTTCCAGACGCATATCGCTGATCTCCAGAACGGATTCCGCCTTGCCGCTGTCCGGCTTCTCGGAACCAAGTCTTCTGATGACCGCCTTGATCCTGGCTTTCACCTCGAGAATGTTGAAGGGTTTGGTGATATAATCGTCGGCGCCGTATTCCAAGCCCATGATCTTATCCATGTCCTCGCCCTTGGCCGTGATCATGATGATCGGAACCTTGGAAAATTCCCGGACCTGTTGGCAGACCTCTAAGCCCGACAGCTTCGGAAGCATCAGATCCAGCAGCACAATGTCAAATTGCTCCTGACGGATCATATTCAGCGCCTCTTCACCGTCGTAGGCGCATTCGACCTCCATACCATCCTGCTCCAAACTGAATCGGATCCCTTTCACGATCAGTTTTTCATCATCAACCACCAGCACCCTCATAGTTGTTCTCCTAAAATTGTTTTATCTCACACAGATGGAATCCTTAATCTGCCGGTACAAGCCTTCCTTGATCCCGTCCACCTGCCGGATTTCCGATACATCGGCAAAATCACCCTTCGCTTCGCGGTACGCAATGATCGCATTCGCCTTGACATCCCCGATCCCGGGTAAGGTCTTAAGCTGCGCAGCCGTTGCGGTATTGATGTTGATCCGCCCGCTTGCGTCTTCACCGGCCGCCGTGCCGCCATCCGCATACCTGCTGCCATCTGCCGCTTCCGGCACACTGCCTGTTAAGACTTCTTCCTCCGTCGGCACATAGACCTGCTGCCCGTCCGTAAGAAACGCTGCCAGATTCAGGTATTCCGTGTCCGCATCCGCGGCAAAATCACCCGCCGCAACCAGCGCATCGGCCACTCTCGCATCCCCGGGAAGCTCGTAAACACCGGGCTCCCTGACGGCCCCGCACACATGCACGGTCACCGTTGCGTCTTCAGGTTCCTGCCCTGCATCCGCAGGCTCCTGATCGCGGTTCTTGCTGCTTCCTGTGCCTTCTGCACCCTCTGCTTCATATGCCGATCCTGCATCGCTACCCGCGCCCTGCGCTTCCTCCAGGCTTTCTAACACAACAGGTGCGTCCGATCGCCCGCATCCAATAAGACACATCAGGGCGATCAGGCCCACCGTAATGTACATTCTGTATGTAATTTTCATTTAAGCTCCTGACTAGACTCCACGAGCTCCGTCGGATCCATTCGCATCCGACTCATTTATTGTAACATATAAATCAGTTTTGTTCCACGCGTTTTCCGAGTGTGATCGAGATCGTCTGCTGATCGTAGTGACCGTCCTTCTGTCTGTAGATCACCAGATCCACGGTTTCCCCGACACGGTAGTACTGCATCTGCTTCTGCAGATCCGCGTAGGATGCGATCCGGATGCCGTCGAATTTCTCGATGATATCACCGACCTGCAGTCCCGCTTCTTCAGCCGGGGATCCTTCCACGATCTGCTGCAGATAAATGCCTTCCGGCATGCTGTATTTCTCTGCATCGGATTCGGAGATCAGAACACCCACAATGCCCATGTATCCGACCTCATCCTCATCGACCTTATCCCTGTTCTCGCGGTTCATGAGTTCTTCCGCTACGGGAACCGCCTCCGAGATCGGGATCGCATAGCACATGCCCTCTACAGTCGTATCGGACAGCTTTGCGGAGTTGATACCGATCACTTCACCTCTCATATTTAAGAGCGCACCGCCGCTGTTACCGGGGTTGATGGCCGCATCCGTCTGGATCAGGCCGCCATCCAGCTTGTTCATTTCCAGGTCGCGGTCCAGGGCCGATACGATACCGGTTGTCACGGATTGTCCGTAACCGAGTGCATTACCGATCGCAACAACCTGTTCACCGATCTCCAGACTGTCGGAATCCCCGATCAGCGCGATCTTGATGGCTTCCTTCGTGCTGCTCTTCAGGTCTGAGAGCGGAACCGAGATCACTGCCACGTCCATGGCCGCATCCGTACCCTTAACCTGCGCTTCACAGGCCTCATCATCGATAAATTTGACCGTCAGCGTCTGCGCGCCGTCCACCACATGGTTATTGGTTAAGATCAGCAGTTCGTCATCATCCTGTGAAACGATGATCCCGCTGCCGGCACTCTCGCTCTCAAACAGCCTGGTTTCATAGGAAAACATCATCTGCACTTCCTGCAGGCTCTTATTGGTGATCGCCACGATCGAGGGCATCGCCTCTTTGGCTACCGCGCTGACGGAATTGATCGTATCCGATGCCTGGTTCATCTGTGCGGATTTCACGCCTTCTGACTTATTGATCGTCGCCGGCTCGCCCTTTTCCGCATCTTCCTCTTTCGGTTCGTCCTTAGCAATCTTCTCCGTTTCCTCTGCCTTCTCCTCGTTCTTGGAGGCATTGTCAAACGGCTGTACCTGTGCGATCTGCTCTTTCTTCCCGAACAGCTTGTCATTCACATAGTTGACACTGACAAAAACGCCGCCTGCGATCAGGCCGAACACGATTGCCATGGCGATCATGGATCCCCATTTCTTCCGTTTTGCCTTCTTCGCGGCCTTCGCCTGCTCCAGCTCGCGTTTCTTTATCTCTTCCTGCCTTGCCTTCTCGGCACGATCTTCATAATTGTAATATTCGTACATTTGTCACACCTCCTGTCAATAGACATCGACTCAAAAAACTTGATTTTCATATCAGCCTACGACAGATGATAAATGCAAATTATGTTTTACAAGTGTTGAAGTTGTGAAAATTCTGTGATTTTTACTCCGGAAGCAAAAGTGAGCCGGCACCCGCTCCGATGCTCTCCTGCACGGGAATATGATAGTCGATCTCGTCGATCTGCGCGCCGATCGTATCAGATAACATCCGTAATGTTTCGTCCGGGTCGGCCCCATTCCAGACCTGTGTGAACGCGATCTCCAGCTGCACCCAGAAGTTCGAGGTTTCGATCATCTTAGGCAGGGATACCGACTTTTCGTATTCGTTCATGATATTGTAGATCTCGTTGTTTTCATAGACACAACCGCGTTTGCAGGACATCTTGCCGGCCTTGCGGTAAAGCTCGCTCCCCTTTTCAAACGCCAGATAGGAGGCAAAATCATTTGCCGTGTCCTTCTTCGTCGAATACCCGTTGACGGCCACGCAGGTGGTCACGGACAGGCCGCGGGCCTTCAGCGTGGAGCTTAAATCCGGCAGCACGGCGATCCCGTAGTCAAAATCAAAATCGCCGTCGAGTTTTGCCTGCTCGATCTTCCCGACCGCATCGGTCGTTGCAACCGTAAAGACGGTCTTCCCGTCCACGAATTCCTGGATGATCTTGTCATAAGTAACTTCTTTGGCATCGATCGAGAAGAAACTGTTCAAGTCCTGATAAACCTGCAGGCATTCCACGGCCTGCTTGTTATAGAGATTAAAGATGGCGTTGTTGTCGCCGTTTTCCCCGCCGACGTTCATGTAATTGCCGACAAAGAAGTAATTATAGAAGATATCCGAAACGTCCCATTTGAAGACGGCCTCGACGGCCTCGGGCGCTTCGTAGTTGTTCGCAAAGGTTTTGATATCGTCGATGGTCTGCGGGATCATCGTGGAGAGCTGCTTTAAGACCTCGGGACTTGCCTGGACGTCCTCTTCGCCCATCGGATCGCTGTCCTCGCTCTCTTCGCTCTCTTCTTCGCC
>JAFYDQ010000074.1 GCA_017544705.1 Lachnospiraceae bacterium
GCATTGTGAACGGTCCCGGAGAAGCCCGTGAAGCAGACCTCGGAGTTACGGGAGGCAGCGGTAAAGCTGTCATCTTCCGTAAAGGGGAGATACTGCGCACAGTCCCGGAGGACGAGGTGCTCGGAGCTCTGCTCGAGGAAATCGAAAAGAGGCTCGCGGATGTCTTTGTCGTGGGTCATCGATCTAATCGGTCATACTTCTCCGAGCGTCCCCGCGCCTTCTCAACGGGGTACTTGTGCTCGTTCTGGTCCATCTTGCGGTTCACGATCTCGTCCTCGTCCAGGCCCAGCCGGTCGAGCATGTTGCGGCAGTAGACGATCACGTCCGCCAGCTCTTCCGCGACATGCTCCCGGTCGAAATGCTCCCCGTCCCACTGGAAGCACTCCAGGAGCTCGTTCGCCTCGATGGAAATGGACTTTGCCAGGTTGCCGGGAGAATGGAACTGCGTCCAGTCACGATCGGTGACAAAAGCACGAATTCGGTTAATAGTTTCTTGGGTCATTGCACTTTCCTCTTTCTACTCACAATAAAAACCCCAATCATAACAGCTTTTCTTTATGCCGCTACCGCGTTGGCATTGACTTGTTCAATTGCTTTCCGTATCCCCATCCACACCGACAGATCCGTGAAGATCTCAACAATGCTTCCCTGGTCCGTAAAGGGTGTTTCCTGCAGAACCGAAAGGTCTTTCATCAGACCATTCCGCACGATATATTCCACGATCTGGTTCACGAAATATATCTGCCGGCTGTCGAGGTTTGCATCATTCAGGAACTCCGAAAATGCCTCTTTCGCCGCTGTCATGTCCAGGCCGACGATCTCGCGGACGAACTCTCCCAAAGGCTTGTGACCGTACTCCGCTTCATAGTCCTGCCTGGTCCCCAGTTCGTTCCACATGATCCCTTCCAGCACCTTCACGTCCGCTTCTGTCAGCGGAACGTTACCCTTCAGTTTCGCAATCACGGCGTTGTCCTGATGCTGCCGAACGTAATACTCAGCTTTAGCCTTATAGTTTTCAGGTCATCGTTTTCCAGTTCGGATTCATTCCAGTTTACAGACAGGATCTCGTCGCTGAAATCCGTATCGTAACGGATCCGTGTGATCGGGATATACTTCATCAGATCCCGGAGATTCTGCCGGATATGCTCGAATTCATTCACACCTGCGTTCTCCAGATAGTCCGTGTGCAGGATCTTGTCGATCAGTTCCGCCTGCATCATGATCTCCGGAATATTCGCCACACTCGCAACTGCTGTCACTTTTTTCACAAGATCGTTTCTGCCCCGATTATACTTCTTTCCGGCCAGATATGCGAGTTCGATCCCGTACATCAGCGCGTCAAAGCGCAGCGCCTTTGCATCATCCTCGTCCGGTTCGATCAGCGGCGCCAGCTCCTCGCGAACCAGCAGCGTGTCACCGTAGGTCAGTCCGACATAATTCTCTTCCATCACGTACTGATCCACGTATTTCAAATGCTGCCGCACAGCAAAGTTCTCACGGTTCAGTTCCTTCACTTTGCGCGTCATTTCGCTGACCAGCCACTTGCGGAATTCTATGAGTTCAGGCGTCTGGAACTGCAGGTCCTGCAGCTTGTAGGACAGTTCAAACTGCAGGCCGAAAATGGCACCCTGCAGCGCAATCATATTGGCCGTGGGCTTCCCCTGATTCATGCGGAAGAACTCGAAGTTCCCGCAGAAATCAAAGATATAAAACTTGCTCTTGTCCTTGCCGTCGATCAGTCCAGGGCACAGCCTCGTGCCGCGGCCAATCATCTGCCAGAACTTAGCCTTGCTCATCACCTTCTTGAAAAAGACCAGATTCAGCACTTCCGGCACGTCGATACCGGTATCCAGCATGTCCACGGAAATGGCGATCTGCGGCAGCTTCTTCGGGTCGGAAAACTCATCGATCGCGCTCTGCGCATAGGTCATATAGTTGTCGATGACCTTTGCATAGCCGGGCAGATGCGGGTACTCTTTGCCGAACACTTCCAGGATCTTTTCCGCATGCTGATGGTTCTTCGCGAAGATGATCGACTTGCCGATCTTATTGCCGTAATCGATCTTCAGGCCGTCCCTCATCAGGATACGAAGGACCGCGCGAATAGTGTCCTCGTTGAAGATCCATTCGTTGAGTGCGGAAGAAGCAATGCTTTCCGGCAGTTCTCCGTTCTCGCCCAAAAAAGTGTTTTCGTAGGCTGCTTTATCTTCTTCCGACAAGTCAGCATAGACGATGCCCTGCTGAACGAATTTCAGCACGGTTTCGACCGAAACGAAGTCGACCAGATAGCCGTCCTGTACCGCCTGCGCCAGTTCGTAGCCGTAGGTCGGCACACCGTTTTCCAGTTCGAAAACAGCATAAGTATTCTTGTCAATTTCGTCCTTCGGCGTAGCGGTCAGACCAACCAGCGGCGCGTCGAAGTAGTTGAAAATATCCCGATATTTGTTATAGATCGAGCGGTGCGCCTCGTCGCAGATCACCAGATCAAAATGTCCGCAGGAGAAGATTTTTCCCTCTTTATCCGTCGCCGAATCGATCACGTTGTACATGGTCTGGTAGGTTGAGAAAACACAGTGCGCGGTATAGTTGTCCTTTTCCTCGCAAAGGTTCGTGACCGACAGATCCGGCAGCAGATTGACGAAGCTGCGCTTAGCCTGCGTGACCAGCGAATTACGGTCCGCAAGGAACAGAACGTTCTTGATCCAGCCCTGATCCAGCAGCACTTTGACGAGCGCAATCACCGTTCTTGTTTTGCCGGAACCTGTCGCCATGACCAGCAGTGCTTTCCGGCGGTTCTTCTGTCCGAAGCTGTCGCAGACCGCCTTGATGGCAGCCTCCTGGTAGTAGCGTCCGGCAATCTTCTTATCGACCACAATGTTCTTCAGCCCGCTGCGCATCCGCAGCAAATTGAAGAGCTTTTCCAGGTCGCGCTTGGAATAAAATGCCGCAACCTTACGTTCCGGATACTGATTATCAACGATTCGCGTTTCAAAACCGTTAGTCAGGAAAACGACAGGGCGGCGTCCCTGCTTCTGTTCGATCAGGTCCGCATAGAGCTTGGCCTGCTGCCGCCCCTTTGCCACGTCTACGCAGGTTCGCTTGGCTTCGATCACCGCAAGGACTCTGCCGTCATCCCCCAGCAGCGCATAATCTGCAAAGCC
>JAFYDQ010000002.1 GCA_017544705.1 Lachnospiraceae bacterium
GGGAAAACGCCCGATGCCGAAACCGATGCGTGAAAACTCTCGCCGAGATTACAATGCTCCAAAATCACGGCCAGGATCTCTTTTCCTTCGGTTGAGAGCGCATCCTCCATCATGATCGTGACACCCTCCATCGGAGAGATGCCGGCGTTTAAGATCATGGCGATCTGATCGCAGAACATGGATAATTCGCGGTTAGATAACAGTTTTCCGGTTGCTTTGCTCATAATAGCCTCCATTTAATACACATATTTCGTAACGTAGTTCGAACCTTCACCGATAAACGATTTGAGCTTGGAATTGCTCATGTTGGCGGCAAACGTCGGATCCATCAGGGTCCAGTCCGTGCCGTTGAATTGGATCATGCCGGAAACCCAGCCCTGATCATCGATATAAACGCTCAGCCATGCGTGGTAGACATCGCCCGCATAGCCGATCTCCATACGCGCCGGGATGCGTTGCGAGCGCAGCATGGAAACCATCAGCGCCGCATAGTCAAAGCAGAACCCGCGCTTTGTCGCAAGCACTTCATCGGGATCCGGCAGATAGGTCTTCTCGGCCGCCTCCAGTTTGTCTTTATCATAAGTAACATTGCTGACAATGAAGGAATAGACGGAAGTCACGACCTCAAGATCGGTCTTGCAGCCCTCTGCAAGTTCTTTGGCCTTGGGAACGATCGCGGAATCCTTGTTGAAATTGACGTACTGGTTCGGGTAGAGATAGGGACCCAGTTCATTTGTGACCGTCAGGTCCATATCCGTAGAGAACAGCGTGGAGTACTGGCTCCCGCTGATGTTTTCATAGATGGTCGCGGAATACTTGCCGCTGCCGGATGTGATCGGGATAACAGCGGTCTTTTCCAATATATTATAGGTATAGGTCACGTTATCGGGACCGGTCAGCTGCATTTTGACTTTTTCGTTCTCGCCCGAATACGTGATGATGATATAGCCTTCCGATACGTTCGTGGCATCCAGTTCCACGGTTTCATTGCCGTAGGTCACTTCGCCGCCGGCAACGGGCTCAAGGACAACCGGGTCATTGGGGCGCACGGTCCCCACATCCTCCGAAGCCGTCACTTCGTAGGTGATGTTGTTGTACTCACCCTCCTCGATCGCTTTTTCCCTGCAGCCGATGAGGCTGACAATGCAGACCGCGGTCAGGAACATACACAGATATTTCATTGTACGTGTATGCATGTTGCGCATGATTTACCTGATTTCTATCGTTCGGATAAGATCGCCTGGATCATGTTGCCATCTAAGTCCGGGATATATAAATTCAGCTGATCCCCGTCATAAGGGACCGTTACCTCGGTATCGCCGTTCACAAACTGGATCTTGGACGGAAAAATCACGGTACCGTCGTTTTTGACTGCATAAATGTTCCGGTAATCCACCTTGTCGCCCTCGATCAGCATCACGAACTCCGTCGTATAGAGCTGATGGGAGACGATCTGCATGGATTTCGAAGAAGGGGCTTCCGTGACTTTGAAGTCCTGTGAGGAAAACGCCAGAGGAGAGAGCAGCGTCAGCAGCAGCATGACGATCCCGACCCACATACAGGCCGTCACCATCGTGGTCTGTGCCTTACTGCGAAGCACGATCTTATCGAAAGGAGTGGTATTCGGCTGCTGTTCGCCGGCAATAAACACGTTTTGCAGGATCGTATTGGCTGTGGTCATATCCATCGTGTATTTATGACGGTTCATTGAAATCCCTCCTCTCTTAAGATTAATTCAAGCTTGTCTCTTCCGGTCTGCAGGTATCGTTTGACGCTGCTGCGGCTGATCTGCAGGGCGTCCGCGATATCCTCAAGCTTCATTTCGTTGAAGTACCGCATGACGATGACCTGCTGTTCGCTGAACGGAAGTTCCGCCACAGCTTTCCTGACGAGAACGGCTTCATCGCCGAGTTCCAGCTGTGCCTCCGGATTGTGGGCGGTCAGATCGTCACGCAGCAGTTCCAGAAACTCCGAGCTCACTTCCCCGCCTTTGTCTCCCTTTTCGCTCATGTCATAGCAGACATGGAAGCAGATCTGGTTGAGCCAGGCGA
>JAFYDQ010000075.1 GCA_017544705.1 Lachnospiraceae bacterium
AATTGCTTGATTTGAGCCACAAAGTGTGATTTTATAGGGCTGCTGCGCAGTTTACATAACACAAAATACATCGGAAATCAGCGAAAACCGTACCAATCGATGCTTTTCGCTGACCAAAACAGGGCTTTGTGCATCGGAAGTCAGCGATAATTGACGAAATCGATGTAATCGCTGACTAAAAGGGGTCAAAAATGCATCGATCGTCAGCGATATTTGAACAAATCGATGCAATCGTTGATTTTATGGGGATTTCAAATTAAATAACACTATCCACTTAATGCGATTAGCGAAAATGACCGCGGCAGTCAATTGTTTACATAATGCCAGAAAGGCTAATTCAATTCAATAGACAGAAAAGCAGAAGATGAAAGGAACCAACATGAGCGAGGGCAACATGAGCGAGAGCAGTGTGAACAATGGAGCAAGTGTAACAAACGAAATATACAAGGAGAAGTACCTGCATAAGGCCGAGGTGCTGATCGAGGCGCTTCCTTACATCCAGAAGTACAACAGAAAGGTGATCGTCGTGAAGTACGGCGGGTCTGCGATGACGGATGAGGAGCTGAAGCGCAATGTGATCAAGGACGTGACGCTTCTGAAACTGGTCGGGTTTAAGCCGATCGTGGTGCACGGGGGTGGCAAGGAGATCAGCAACTGGGTCAAGAAGGTCGGCAAAGAAGCACAGTTTGTGAACGGGCTGCGCGTGACGGACAAAGAAACCATGGAAATTGCCGAAATGGTGCTCTCCAAGGTGAATAAGTCATTGGTCACAATGGTGGAAGAGATGGGCGTGAAGGCTGTCGGCATTTCCGGTAAGGACGGCGGGCTCTTAAAGGTTGAAAAGAAGTACGCGGACGGCGAAGACATCGGGTTTGTCGGTGAGATCAAGGAAGTGAATACCAAGATCATTGAAGACCTGCTTGATAAGGATTTCCTGCCGATCGTCGCACCGATCGGGCTGGATGACGCCTTTGATACCTATAACATCAATGCGGATGATGCGGCCTGCGCGATCGCAAAGGCCATGCATGCCGATAAACTGGCATTTCTGACGGATATTGAGGGTGTATATGTGGACCCTGAAGATAAAGAGACTTTTATTTCCAGACTGACGGTATCGGAAGCCGAGAAAATGATCGCGGACGGCCATATCGGCGGCGGCATGCTGCCGAAGCTCAAAAACTGCACGGATGCGATCGAAAGCGGCGTCAACCGCGTGCATATCTTAGACGGCCGCAAGCCGCACAGTCTGTTGCTGGAGGTCTTCACCAACAAGGGAATCGGGACCATGTTCTTTGCGGATTCCGATCAGGAACTCCCGGAGTGAGAAGAGAGGAGAACACAACATGAGCATGCAGGAGATCATAAACGCAGGCGAAGAAGTCCTGCTTCATACCTATAACCGTTACCCGATCGTCTTAGACCGGGGCGAGGGCATGTATTTATATGATGCCGACGGAAAGAAATATCTTGATTTTTGCGCCGGGATCGCCGTATTTGCGCTCGGCTACAACAATCCGGACTATAACGACGCCATCCATGCGCAGGTGGACAAGTTGCTCCACACATCCAACTATTATTATTCCGAACCGACGATCGAAGCGGCAAAGAAGCTGACTGAAGCGACCGGGATGGACCGCGTCTTCTTTACGAACAGCGGCGCGGAGGCCGTGGAGGGCGCCATCAAAACAGCCAGGAAATATGCTTATTTAAAGGATGGCAGCACGGATCATGAGATCATCGCGATGAAGCATTCGTTTCACGGGCGGACCATGGGCGCGCTTTCGGTCACGGGCAATGAAAAGTACCAGCAGCCGTTCATGCCGATGATCGGAAACATCCGCTTTGCTGATTTTAACGACTTATCGAGCGTGAAGGCGCTTGTGAACGATAAAACCTGTGCGATCATCTTAGAAACTTTGCAGGGCGAGGGCGGCATTCACCCGGCGGACCCGTATTTCCTTAAGGGAATCCGCAAACTTTGCGATGATAACGGTATTTTGCTGATTTTGGATGAGATCCAGTGCGGCATGGGCCGGAGCGGCAAGATGTTTGCTTTTGAACACTACGGGATCAAGCCCGATATCTTAACGGTTGCCAAGGCTGTCGGCTGCGGCGTGCCGGTCGGCGCGTTCCTGATGACGGAAGCAGTCGCAAAATCATCGCTCGTGCCCGGTGATCACGGGACGACGTATGGCGGCAACCCGCTGGCAGGATGCGCGGTTTCAACGGTTCTGGATCTGTTCCGTCAAAATCACATCCTGGAGAACGTGAACGAAGTCAGCAAATACTTAACGGCGCAGCTGGAAGAACTTGTGATGCAGCATGACTGCCTGATCGGGCACCGGGGACTCGGTCTCATGCAGGGGCTGATCTTTGATACGAATAAGCTTTCTCCCGGAGAAGTCGTAAAACGCGCGCTTGATAAAGGACTCATCCTGATCACGGCAGGGGCTGACGTGGTACGTTTCCTGCCACCGCTCATTGTCAGCAAACAGCATGTGGATGAGATGATCGAAATCCTTCAAAAATGTCTGCAGGAGTAAAACCGTATGGGTAAAAGACTGTTTTCGGCATTCCTGATTTTAGCGCTTTGCGTAGGAATGCTGACGCTGTCTTATCAAAATCACGATCTTTCATATTCTGATGAAGCCACCGCAGGATCTGCTGCGGGGGCTTTTGCTACTTTGCAGCGGGATGAAACGCTCATCTTATGGTATGCGGACGAGGCTTTGAGTGAATTCTTAACCTCGGAAGCGCTGGCCTATCAGGCCCAGACCGGCGTGCATGTGGAACCCCGCCTGGTTTCCGGCGTGGATTATCTCGAACAGATCAACACGGCTTCCGTCTATGACGGCGAAGAAGCCTCTGACGGGAGCGGCACCTATGAGGCACCGGACCTCTATATCACAACGCATGATACCTTGCTTCGTGCCCATCTTGCGGGCCTTGCGTCGGAGATCAGCGATCCGCATACGGTCGTGCTTCCCGAAAACTATCCGAACACATCCCTGCATGCGATCAGCTGCAAGGACAAATATGTGGCCTATCCGCTCTATTACGAGACCAATTTCTTCCTCTATAACAAAACCTACATGCGCGATATCGCTTCCGCCAAAGTCGAGGAGCAGATCGACCGTGCCGAGGGGGAAGCTGCGCAGGAAGCGGTGGATGAGAGCGGCGGCGAGCCTGCGGATGCGGACGGTGATGAAGAAGCGGACAGCGCGGATGGCGAAAACGGCGAAGATGCGGAATTTGGCGAAGAAGAGAGCGAAGAGAGCGAGGACAGCGATCCGATGGGCGAAGAGGACGTCCAGGCGAGTCCCGAGGTCTTAAAGCAGCTCTCCACGATGATCCCGCAGACCATCGACGATATCAAAACCTTTGCGAACAACTACGAAGCGCCCGAGGCCGTCGAGGCCGTCTTCAAATGGGACGT
>JAFYDQ010000076.1 GCA_017544705.1 Lachnospiraceae bacterium
AACGTTCGGACTCGATTTGAATACCGCTTACGCATGGGCGCAGATTGAAGACGCACAGGAGTATTCCAAAAACATCTATCAGTTCCTGACACCGCAGGGCGGAGCGGGTGTGCAGCCGATGCAGTCGGATCTGTCGGAAAATCCCGTGATCGTCGGGGAAGAAGAGGAATTCACACAATGATCGCCATCATCGATTATGATGCCGGGAACATGAAGAGCGTTGAAAAGGCTCTTCATTTTCTTGGACAGGATGTTTTGGTCACATCGGACGCGGAGCAAATACTGAAGGCGGATCATGTGATCCTGCCGGGCGTAGGTGCTTTCGGCATGGCCATGGAACAATTGCATGCAAGAAATCTTGAAGACGTTTTGCATGCCGTTGTGGAAAAGGGGACGCCGTTTCTTGGAGTCTGTCTGGGAATGCAGTTGCTGTTTGATGGCAGTGATGAGAGCCCGGGCGTGAAAGGGCTTTCTTTTTTGCGGGGCGAAATCCGCAAGATCCCGTCCGGAGAGTACGAAAAGATCCCGCACATGGGGTGGAATTCCCTGAAACTGACGCAGGGGAGCAGGCTTTTTGCCGGGATCGATGATGATCCGTATGTTTACTTTGTGCATTCGTATTTTATCCACGCCACGGACCGCAGCGCAGTTGCGGCGACCACTTCCTATAATGTAACGATCGATGCGGCTGTTGAACAGGGTAATCTGTTTGGCTGCCAGTTCCATCCGGAGAAGAGCTCCGCGGTGGGGCTTAAGATCCTTGAGAATTTTGTGAACCTGTAAGGAAAAATCATGTATACGAAACGTATCATTCCCTGCCTTGATGTGAATAACGGTCGCGTGGTCAAGGGCGTCAACTTTGTCAATTTAAGAGATGCCGGCGACCCGGTTGAGATTGCCGCGGCATATGATAAAGCCGGCGCGGATGAAGTGGTGTTTTTGGATATCACCGCATCCAGTGACGATCGGAAAACCGTAGTTGATATGGTTCGCGCGGTCGCTGAAAAAGTGTTCATTCCGTTCACGGTAGGTGGTGGGATCAGAAGTGTTGATGACTTTCGGACGCTCCTTAGGGAAGGTGCCGATAAGATCAGTATCAACTCCGCGGCGATCAACCGGCCGGAACTGATCTCAGAAGCTGCAGATAAATTCGGCAGCCAGTGCGTTGTCGTTGCGATCGATGCGAAGAAGAGAGCAGACGGGAGCGGATGGAACATCTATAAAAACGGCGGCCGGATCGATGTCGGGATCGATGCCGTTGAATGGGCAATGAAAGCAGAACGACTTGGTGCCGGAGAGATCCTGCTGACCAGTATGGATGCTGACGGGACCAAGGCCGGATATGATCTTGCGCTGACACGTGCGATTTCCGATCATGTCACGATTCCTGTGATCGCATCGGGTGGAGCCGGGACGAAAGAGCATTTTTATGATGCCCTGACAGAGGGAAAAGCCGACGCGGCGCTCGCAGCGTCCCTGTTTCATTATAAAGAACTTGAGATCATGGATCTTAAGGAATACTTGCGGGAGAAAGGGATCTCCGTCAGAATTTGATTTTGGAATAAGAAGATGGCTGCAATTGATAATGACTGGCTTCCCCCGCTTTCGGCGGAGTTCAGGAAGCCGTATTATAAAGAACTGTATCTGAAGGTAAAGGATGAGTATCAGCATCACCAGGTGTTTCCGGCACCGGATGACCTCTTCAGCGCCTATGCGCTTACGGAACTTCACAATGTGAAGGTCGTGATCCTCGGGCAGGATCCGTATCACGATGTCGGACAGGCGCATGGCCTGTGTTTTTCGGTCAAGCCGGGCGTGGACATTCCGCCGTCCCTGCAGAACATCTATCAGGAACTGCATGATGATCTGGGACTGCGTATCCCGAACAACGGATATCTGGTAAAATGGGCAAAACAGGGCGTGCTGCTTTTAAATACCGTGTTAACGGTACGGGCACACCAGGCAAATTCCCATCGCGGGATCGGTTGGGAACAGTTTACGGATGCAACGATCAGGATCCTGAACGAACAGGATCGTCCGATTGTTTTCATGCTTTGGGGGAAGCCTGCGCAGAGCAAGCAGAGCATGTTAAACAATCCGAAACATCTGATCTTAAAGGCACCGCATCCGAGTCCGTTATCCGCATACCGCGGATTCTTCGGTTGCAGGCATTTCAGCCGCGCGAATGCATTCCTTACCGAAAATCATTTGCAGCCGGTTGACTGGCAGATCGAGGACATTTAATAAGGGATATTTTTATGAACAAAACAGTTGCAACCATATTGAAAATTTTCATATTTCTCGTACTGACCGGCGCCATCCTGTTTGGCGTATACTATGGTGTCAGCTACCGTTCCGAGGCCAACAAAATGGCAGAAGAATTGCGGGTCGGCCAGGATTTTGAAGCGAAGGGAGATTATCTCTCGGCGATCGCTTCCTATTCCGCGGCACTCGAATACGATCCGGAAAATCAGGATGTGCGGGATGCGAT
Organism: Lachnospiraceae bacterium; assembly: GCA_017544705.1. Lineage (GTDB taxonomy): Bacteria > Bacillota > Clostridia > Lachnospirales > Lachnospiraceae > UBA2868. Next base: position 2,492 of record JAFYDQ010000076.1, read on the forward strand.
CGCACACGCCTATGTAATGCTTGGCGGATTGTACGGCAGCAGCAATGAAGCGATCGATGCATACCAGAACGCGTTGCTTTACAATATCGAAAACAAGCATGCTTATTGGGGTGTTGCCAATATTTTCGAAGAACGCGGTGAAGAAGATAATGTGCTTTCCGCATTGAATACGGGATACGAAAATACCGGCGATGAGAACATGAAGATCAAAGCCGACAATATTCTTGCGGAGAGAGAGCGGATCCGCGCCGAAGAGGAAGCAAGGCAGCGGGAAGAGGCCGAGCTTGCGGCGATCGAGGCAGCGCATGATGAGGTCATGTCCAAGGTGTTTGCCGCGTTTGAAGCCGGGAATATGGACGATGTCAAGGACGTGCTTCGGAGTGAAGAAGTCAAAGACCTGGCCGATGAGATCGTGAGTGAAGATGCCTCATTCTATTACGGGGCCAAGGATGACAACGGGAACCGTAACGGAAAAGGCGTGGCCCTCTACATGGACGGTTATTATTACTACGGGAATTTTGAGAACAACGTCCGCAGCGGGGAAGGCACCTGGATGCGTGCCGTTTATGCGGAATCTTCCGCGATCGGTTCCTATATCTTTAAAGGGAACTGGGAGAATGACAAGCCAAACGGCAAAGGCGAAGCGACTTCCAATTTCTACAAGGACAAGATCTCCGCATCCGAAATGGTGAAGCAGGTGATCCGCGGCGATTATACGGACGGTCTGGAGAACGGCAGTATGTCGTTGTCCGGTGCGACCAAGGGCGGTGCAGCCGTACAATACACCTATAAAGCGGAAAACGGTGTGGCGGTAAAATCAAGCTCGGATGATTCCGGGATTAAAGGACAATACATCATTGCAAAATCAAGTGACGGAAAGTCAAATCTGACCTCGGACGGATCGGTTCGTGGGGTAGAAGGTTTTATCGACCGATAGTGATGGTTTACATAAAGTAAGTTAACATAATATTATGGGAGGCAAAAAGATGAGACTGGCAATTCTTGGTTACGGAAATTTGGGCAAAGGAATCGAAGCAGCTATTTCGCAGAATGCGGACATGGAACTGGTGGGCGTATTTACCAGGCGTGACCCGGATACGGTCAAGACCCTGACCGGTGCAAAAACGTATCACGTCGATACAATTACAAGCATGCAGGATCAGATCGATGTTTTGATGATCTGCGGCGGCTCGGCTACGGATCTGCCGAAGCAGACACCGGAATATGCCAAGTATTTCAACGTAGTGGACAGCTTTGATACCCATGCAAAGATCCCGGAGCATTTTGCAAATGTGGATGCGGCGGCAAAATCAAACAACCATGTGGCGATGATCTCTGTCGGCTGGGATCCCGGTATGTTTTCCTTAAACCGTCTGTATGCGAATGCGATCTTACCGGACGGAAGTGATTATACATTCTGGGGCAAGGGCGTCAGCCAGGGACACTCCGATGCGATCAGACGGGTTAAGGGTGTTAAGGACGGAAAGCAGTATACGATCCCTGTGGAGTCTGCACTTGAGGCGGTCAGAAACGGTGAGAATCCGGAGCTGACGACCAGACAGAAACATACCAGAGAATGCTTTGTGGTACCTGAGGAAGGTGCAGATCTTGCACAGATCGAAAAAGAGATCAAAGAGATGCCGAATTATTTCTCGGATTATGATACCACGGTTCACTTCATCACACAGGAAGAACTGGACCGCGATCATGCGGGCATTCCGCACGGCGGTTTCGTATTCCGTACCGGCAAGACTGGTTTACATAAAGAGAACAATCATGTGATCGAGTATCGTCTCAAACTGGATTCGAATCCGGAATTCACGGCAAGCGTTCTGGTTGCTTATGCAAGAGCGGCATTCAGAATGCAGCAGGAAGGTATGAGCGGCTGCAAGACCGTATTTGATGTGCCGCCGGCTTACCTTAGCCCGCTTTCTGCCGAAGAGATGAGAGCTCATTTGCTGTAAAGATTGTAATTTGAATGCGCCTGTGGTAAAATCGTTGCAAATGCGGATGTGGCGGAATGGCAGACGCATCAGACTCAAAATCTGACGTAGGTGACTATGTGTGGGTTCAAGTCCCACCATCCGCACTATAAGAAAACCCCTTGGAAGTGACTAAATAAAGGCTTTCAGGGGTTTCATTTTTTGAAGTATTGTCTTTTTGTTGCATTTAGGCGGGGTTGATAAATGCGTATATTGATCGTAGAAGATGAAATCAGAATACGTGAGGGAATCCGGAAACTGCTTTTAAAGATCGATCCGGAGTATGAAGTGGCGGGAGAAGCCAATGACGGGCAGGAAGGTCTGGAGCTGTGCAGAAAGCTCAATCCGGACCTGATCATTACGGATGTGCAGATGCCGAAGATGGACGGCCTTCACATGCTGGAAAACGTATATGAAGAAGGCTTTACGACAAAAGCAATCGTCTTAAGTGCCTATTCCGAATTCGAGTATGCCAGAGGCGCAATGAAACTCGGTGTGACGGAGTATTTGCTCAAACCGATCAACTTAAGCGAGTTCACGAAGGCACTTGAGAATATCAAACGGCAGATTGCAGAAGATAACCGCAGGAAACCGGACAAGGTCGGAACGCTTGATCAGATCTTAAGGGAACTGATCGCCGGAAGACTCACGGTTGATGAAGACACAAAAAGCTATCTGTATAATCATCACCATATTTCGGTGGAACAGAACTTTGTTCTGATCGTCGCATACATCGGCAATCAGTATCAGGAGAGGGCGCAGTCTGTCAAAGCGTCTCTCGGACATTCTCTGTCGCTGTACGAAGGGATTGATTTTTGCAGTCTTGAGATTGAATATTTGAGTTCCATTCTGTCGGTTGTGTATAATTGTGCAAATCCCGCCGATCTGGAACGATGGGTACAGTACCAGCTGCTCAATACGTTTACGGATCATGCCGCGATCGGCTATACGGTTGCACAGTCTCTCACGCAGATGAAAACGGGACTTGAGAAACTGTTCCCGTTTATGGACTGGAATCTTTCTTTTGAAGACAGTGTGCTGATCTCCTATCCGAAGATCACGCAGGTACAGACCTCCCTATGCGTGTATCCGCAGGATCTGGAACTGAAGATGAAATCTGCGATCTGCGCGGCGGACCACGGTAAGGAAAAATCGCTCCTTCGCTCTTTTTCGGAATACTTCAGGGACGGAAAAGTCTACGATCCGCACGAGATCAAGGAAAGCTATGTCCGCTTTATCTGGGCAGTGATCGAGACAGCAAAAGGCGTCGGAAACACGGGCGCCGGTAAGATCAAACAGCAGAAACTTCTTGAGATGATCATGAACGCGAAGATGCGCGAAGAACTCTCTGCGATCTGTGACCGGGTCGCAGAAACGCTGGATTGCAGAGAAGGCGAGGACGCTTCCGATAATCTGACGATCCGCCGTGCTAAAAGTATGATCAGCGAGTTTTATCATACGGGAATCACACTGGATGAGATTGCATCCAGACTAAATATTACGCCGGAATACCTGGGAACGCAGTTTCATAAGGAAACCGGTGTCACCTTCAGTGCCTACATCAAAAATTACAGGATCCAGAAGGCCAAAGAACTGCTCATCGGTACATCTCTAAAACTTTATGAGATCGCTGACCGCGTCGGTTATTCGGATCCCAAGTATTTCAGCAAGGTGTTCAGGGATACAACGGGACAGCTTCCGGCCGATTACAGAAAAGCATTCAAATAAGCATTAGATTATTCCCCCTTTTTTAGATTTATCATATTCTTTTATTGCATGGCATCCAATAAAATGTGTATGTAAGGAAAAACATATCCCAAATGTCTTACTCATTGCAGGGGGAATCATGAAACGCATTAAATCTTTTTTCAGATATGACAATATCGGATTGCTCTATTTACTGCCCGCGTTCATCTATATGATGATATTTGTGGGCTATCCCATCATCAGCAATATCATTTTGAGTTTGCAGAACGTTTCGGTAAAGAATCTCGTAAAGGGTGAGAAAAAGTTTATCGGGTTTGAAAACTATGCCACGATCTTTCATGATCCTGTTTTCTTAAAAGCCATGGGAAACACCCTCCTCTTTACGGTCGCATGCCTGATCTTCCAATTTCTGATCGGTTTTCTTTTGGCGCTGCTTTTTCATAAGAAATTCAGACTGGCCAAGCCGGTCCGAGGCCTGACGATGATCCCCTGGATGATGCCGATGACGGTCACGGCGCTGATGTTCAAGTTTATGTTTTCCACGGATGTCGGAATCATCAATTATATCCTGAAAGCGGCCGGACTGATACAGGAAAACATTGAGTGGCTGACAACTCCGGGAACCGCAATGATCGCAGTTGTGATCGCAAACGTATGGATCGGGATCCCGTTCAATACGATTCTCTTATCCACAGGTCTTACGACGATTCCGCAGGAACTGTATGAGAGTGCATCGGTCGATGGTGCAAACAGCTGGCAGCGGCTCATAAAGATCACACTCCCGTTGCTTCGCCCGACCATTGAATCCGTTCTGGTGCTTGGTTTTATCTATACATTTAAAGTGTACGATCTCGTATATGTCATGACGGAAGGCGGACCGGTCAATTCCACGCATCTTTTGTCGACCTATTCGTACAAGCTTTCGTTTGACCTGTTCCAGTACAGCAAAGGTTCAGCCGTTGCAAATATCCTGTTTCTGATCTTATTGCTGGTTGGAATGCTGTATCTTAAGATTACAATGCAGGGAGAAGAAGACTGATGGAAAACAGATTAAACAGAAAAAAAGATATCGCATACAGTACTGTTTCGGTGGTAGTCCTGATCCTGCTGTTATTTCCGCTGTTTTGGACACTCATTACTTCTTTTAAGACGGAGAAGGAAATCTTTCAGATCCCGCCGACATGGTATCCGCATGTTTTGAATACAAAATCCTATGTGGCCCAGATCGAAACGGGTGATTTCAATATGTTCCGGTCATTCTTCAATAGCTTTATGATCTCCTCCGGTGCCATGTTGATCGCGGTGATCCTGGCTGTGCCTGCGTCCTATGCGATCGCGCGCTACAGGTTTGTCGGAAGAAAGGCCATGCTGCTCGGATTTCTGGTAACCCAGATGCTGCCGGTATCCGTGCTTTTGACACCGATGTTCATTATGTTCAGAAACCTGAAAATGTATAATACCTGGGGTGCTGCCATCCTTGCGGATGCGACCATCGGGATCCCGTTCTCGGTACTGATCTTAAAGAACTATTTTGCCTCGATCCCCAAAGAACTGGAAGAGGCAGCCTATATTGACGGGTGCACAAGATTCTCCGCATTCTTAAGGATC
>JAFYDQ010000077.1 GCA_017544705.1 Lachnospiraceae bacterium
ATCCATTCCAACATAAACTATAGTATTCATAGTGGCCTCCTTTTGTATGTGGTAATCCCTGTTACCTTGATTTTTCCCAATCTATAGATTACAGGTAAATCCACGAATCTACAAACTGGAGGTCACTTCATATTGTCTAAACTTAAGAAACCTTTTTCTCTTCTGCCGGCTCACTCTGCGGCATATCGATCACGTTATCCGGCATTTCTTCCGTTTCGGAAGACCCCGGTCTTTTGGCAGGATTCAGTTTGACCTCATAACCGTAGATCGTATCAAATTCATCATGCATGGAAACGGTGATAAAACCTGCCGCATCACACTGGTCTTTAAATTTAACTGCGCGTTCAAGGTCTCCGTAATCTCTTTCCGTATCATCACACAGGAGCATGTAAGCACGCCCTGCGTACTTTTCATTATTCAATGCAAGCTGTGCCATCGCAAAATCACCTGTGGTATTGCCGAACACCAAGACCGGCGCTTTGCCGATCTCTCTAGTGATCGCCATGACTTTGTTCATTTTCAGATTCTTAACGATCAGTTCATCTCCCATGAGTACCTGATCTTCTGGAGTCAGCGTATAGTCTACGCCTGCCGTGTCCCCTTGTTCCGTTGCATAGAGCGTAAAGTCCGAACCGATGATCCTGTTTGGCGGAACGACATCGCCAAGCTCATCTTCCACAAGTGCCCTGGTTGTCATTCGTTCCGTTCCGCTGACGACATATACGGTAAAATCATGTGCCGCAAGATAGCGGATCACCGAGATCATCGGCTTATAAAAAGACGTCTCATAGGTCAGGTTGTCAAATCCCTCCGGCTCATGTGTTTTAAATTCCTTCACATAAGCTCTCATCTCTTCCATGTTCATCCCGGAATAGCACACCGCAAAGTGTCTTGCCAGTTCCAGCATATCCACCTCTCTGATCGTCCCGTTGTTCATGGCTTCCCTGACAGACTGCGCAAATTCTTTCATTTCAGGATCCGGCTGATACCGCTCATCCTCCAGCACCCGGTATACAAACATACAGGTATCAAAATATGTGGGATACAGTTCCCCGATAAAGGTGCCGTCCATATCAAATGTTGCGATCCTATCTTCTACCGGAACATAAGCCGGAGAGTTCTCATCGCAAACATCCCTGACATAGTCTTTGATCGACTGCGCTACGGGTGAACCTTCCGTCCAGTATTCCAGTTCATAGGATTCCTTCGCTTCTTTTCCAAACGGCTTTCCCATACGGAAAAACAGAATTGCCGCCGCGATCAGTACGATCGCAATACAAAATATATAAAACCACTTTTTCATACAATGATCCCTCCGCCGATCACACATTCATCCCGGTCATAAAACACCGCCGACTGCCCGGGTGCGGGAGCCTTGACCGGCTGTTCGAATAATACCCTGATCAATTCTCCCTCTCGTCTGATCAAGGCAGGTGCTGCCGCATGATGATAACGGACCTTGGCAAAACAGGGGAGTTCTTCACCTTCGCTAATATCCGGAATACTCATAAAATATGCATCCCTGCACAAAATCTCCTGCTTAAGCAGGTCGGTTTCCTCGCCGATCACGATCTCGTTTTTTCTAGGATCGATCTTCGTGATAAATGCAGGATGTCCGAGCGCTATGCCAAGCCCCTTTCTCTGCCCGACGGTATAATGAATGATCCCCTTATGCCTGCCAAGCACATTCCCGTTTATGTCCACAAAGTTTCCCGCTCCCGGGATCGTTTCCGTTGCATGTTCCAGGATATAATCCGCATAACTGCCATCCGGCACAAAACAGATTTCCTGCGAATCCGCTTTCTCGGCCACCGGAATTCCTGCTTCCCTGGCAATCGCCCTGACCTCGCTTTTGGTGTATGTGCCAAGCGGCATCAGCGTTTTTGCAAGCATTTCCTGTGAAAGCTTATAGAGCATATAGGTCTGGTCTTTTTCCGCATGAAGTGCCTTTTTGACGGTATATCTGCCGTTGTCCAGTCTGATCACGGAGGCATAGTGGCCCGTTGCCACATAATCGGCCTGCATGACCTGCATCAGGTACAGCATTCTTTCCCACTTTACATACCGGTTGCATTCGATACACGGATTGGGGGTAAGACCGTGAATATAATCCTTAACAAATGGCTCTGTCACGTGGCGTTCAAATTCCGACAGGCAGTTTTGCACATGATAGCGGATCCCGAGCTTAGTAGCTACCCTTCTTGCGTCATCGATCTCACAGCACCTTCCTTCGTCTCCGTCGGAAGATACCCATGAGCGCAGCGTGACACCCACGACCTCATATCCTTCATTTTTTAAAAGGTATGCACAAACGGCGCTGTCAACGCCGCCTGACATACCCACTAAAACTTTTGCCATTCTACTGTTTCTCTTTCAGGATCTCGATCGCTTTGACGAGCTGTGTATCCGTTTCGTCATTCATATAGGCATCCACATCAAATTCAACTTCCACATCGGGTTCGAAACCGTCTCCGTGTATGCAGGTGCCGTTTGGCGTGTAATACCTGGCGATCGTGACTTTTACGCCACTTCCGTCTCCGAGTGGCAGGATCTGCTGTACGATCCCTTTTCCGAAGGTCTTGGTCCCGACAAGCGTTGCCCGGTCATAGTCGCGCAGGGCACCGCATACGATCTCGGCGGCACTGGCACTGTTTCCGTTGGTCAAAATGACGATCGGTTTGTCCCAGTGGTGAGACGCGTCGGATTTATATTCCTCACGCTCGCCGTTCTTGTCTTCCATATAAACAACCAAACCTTCCGGCAAGATATAATCTGCAACATCCACCGCAACATCCAGGTTTCCGCCGGGGTTGTCCCGAAGATCCAGGATCAGCGAATTCATACCCTGTTCTTTCAGGTCTTCCATGGCATCAATAAACTGCCCGGTTGTCACATCATCGAATTCGCTTAAGTAAATATATCCGATATCATCTTCCATCATTTCGTATTCGACGGTCACATCCTCGACTTTCGCCCTGGTAATGTCGAAGTAGAGAATATCCTGCTCGCCTGCCCTGTAAATACCGACGTTGACCGTGGTTCCGGCTTCCCCTCTGATCTTGCTGACGACCAGATTGATATCCTGATCCGTGATATCCTCTCCGTTGACTTCTACAATGATATCATCCGTGAGCAGGCCGACTGCTTCCGCGGGAGAGCCGGGAATCGGACGGACTACTTTGATCTGCATGGTCTCGCTGTCCTGCTGCAGATATGCCCCGATCCCATAGTAGATACCCTCGGAGCCTTCCATCATTTCTTCGTACTCGTCTTTCGTATAGTAAACGGAATACGGATCACCGAGGCCATCCATGAGTCCCTTATAAATACCGTTCTGCAGGGCCTCTTCATCCACCTCCTCATAGTAGTATGTGTCAATCACGGCCTTCAGGGTTTCTGCTTTATCCTTTACCTCTTCCGTGATCACGGGGTCGGTTTCTTTTCCGAAACTCAACAGAGACAGGAGCGTGCCGTTACGGATCTTCAGACCGATATTGACCGCTAAAATAATCAAGGCAATGAAGATAGCGATCGCCGCCATGATCAATGCCCCCTGCCATCTGCCCGCTTTGCGGGCCTTTCTTAATTCTTCCTGTTCTGCCAGATAATCTGTCTGGTCCATTGTAAAACCTCTTTTCACTTTATTGATTCTGCGGACGCAACATTACTTACCCAAGGAAATTCCACGGGCTCACGTAATTGCCATCCTGTCTTACGGTAAAATGCAGATGCGGGCCGGTACTCCTGCCCGTAGAGCCGACTTTGGCAATCTGTTCACCTCTTGCAACCATCTGGCCCTCCGACGCAAGCAAGGCACTTGCATGCATATAGATCGTATACAGTCCGTCTCCGTGATCGATCATGATGTAATTCCCCATGGTCGGGGAATAGGATGCTTTCACGACCTCTCCGTCATAGGCTGCAAGGATCGGCGAGCCGCTTGGCGCCGCCATATCCACGCCGTTATGGAACTGCTGGATGCCTAAGATCGGATGCGTTCTCCATCCGTAGTCATCCGAGATCCTTGTATAACTCGGTGCCGGCCATTTGAACTGTCCGCCATCGTAAACGATGGCTTTGCGGTTCTGCTCAAGCAGCCGCTTTTTCTCTGCTAAAATTGCTGCTTCCAGATCTTTGATGATCTGATCCTGTTCTGCGATCATTGCGTTGTATTCCGCAATGGCTGCCTCTTTATTCTGAATATCGGATTCAAATACGCCGATCTCTTCCTGCTTCGATGCGATCAGCGTTTCCATTGCCTGCTGCTCATTATCGAGCGCGGCCTTTGCTTCGTTCAGCTGCCGCTCTTCTTCTTCCAGGTCTGCCTTGATCGCCGCCACCTGGTTTCTTGTCGAAATAAATTCATCAAGCATCTTCCTATCATAAGCTGAAAGCTTATTGATGAACTCCGCACGATTTAAGAAATCAATGAACGATTCGGATGAGAGCAGCATCGTCAGATAGTTGTCCGTTCCGCGCTCATACATGAATTTCACGCGAAGCTTCATAGCTGCATACTGGTCGTCCGCACGTTTCTGAGCTTCTTCTAAAGCAGTGGTCGCGGCAGCGACAGCGATTTCCTGATCGGCGATCTTTAGTGTCAGATCATCGATCTTGGCGTTGATATCAGTCAGCTCCATATCCAGCTGCTGAATGTATCCCTCCAGGTCTCCCTTTTGGGTCTCTAAGCTCTTTAGGACCTCCTTCACGTTCGTGAGACCGGACTTTAAGGATGCCTTGCTCTGCTCCGCCTGCTTTTTGCTCTCTTCGCTTTCTTTGATGAAATCATTTGTGAGCGTAAACGCAGAAACAGGCACCTGCATACACTGCATACAGATGACTGTCAGCAAACATATTCCTCTGATATACCCCTTTTTGTGTCTCATACAGGACCCCTTGATATAAAAACCCGTCACCGGCCTTCCCCTTTGGCCTGACGGAAGATATCACACTCTCAAATGCTTTCGTACGGTAAAGATACTGCCGAAGAAACCGATGCCGACACCCAGGACGAGCGCTACCGGGATCAACTGCCTGAAGAGTTCCTCTACCGGCATGAATTTCAAGATATCGGAAAGTGCGCTGAACTTCTGCCCGGCGACAATGATCACATTCACATAGAGATAATAGATTGCGATCAACGGCACAGCCGCGCCGAACAGTCCGATCAGAATGCCTTCGATCACAAACGGTGAACGTACCACAAAGTCCTTGGCACCGATCAGTTTCATGATCGCGATCTCCTCTTTACGGACCGCAATACCCATTGCAACCGTATTGCTGATCAGGAACAGTGATACGGCAAACAGAATGCCGACGATCACGAGAGAAATATAACTGATCAGCGTATTGATATTGGTCAGGATATCCGCCGTCGCATCCGACCTGTTAACCTCTCTGACACCCTCCGTGGATTCTAAGAACGCAACCAGGGAAGACTGCTTGGAAACATCATTGAGATAGATCTCATAGTTATCGGAACCTTCCAACGGATTATCGCCTTCATAACCGTCCGCATACTCGCCCAGGTAATCCACCTTGAAGGAGTCCCATGCTTCTTCAGCGGATACATATTTGACCTCGGATACCTCAGGTCTTGCTTTCACGAGATTTCCGATTTCCTGGATCCTTGCATCCGTGATGCCTTCGTCAAAGAAGACGGTAACCGCCACGCCGGACTGTGCCTCCTTCACACTGTACTGGACATTCACGACGAGCGCATAAAAGATGCCGAACAAAAACGTGCAGGCAGCGATCGTTGCAAGTGATGCCAGGGAGAACACTTTGTTCCGGAAGATGTTCTTGACACCCTGTTTAAATGTAAAAACTAATGTACTAATCCTCATCTATATACTCACCCTTTTCTTCATCGCTGATGATCACACCTTTCTTGACCGTGACAACACGCTTGCGCATGGCATTGACGATCTCGCGGTTATGTGTGACGACCAGAACCGTTGTGCCCCGTTTGTTGATCTCTTCGAGCAGCTTCATGATCTCCCATGAGTTACGCGGATCCAGATTACCGGTCGGCTCATCCGCAAGCAGGATCGGCGGATTATTCACTAACGCTCTTGCTAGCGCAACTCTTTGCTGCTCACCACCCGATAGCTGTTTGGGCTTCGCCTTGTATTTACTTGCAAGCCCGACAAGAGAAAGCATCGACGGCACATTCTTGCGGATCTGCCTGGTCGGAACCTCAATGACGCGTTGCGCAAAGGCAACGTTCTCATAGACGTTACGGTCCTTCAACAGGCGGAAGTCCTGGAATACGACACCGATGTTGCGTCTGAATTTGGCAATTTTGCGTCTGCGTAATTTAGAGAGATCGTAATTATTGACGATCACCCTGCCACTCGTCGGCGTTAATTCACGAAGCAGCAGTTTGATCAGTGTTGACTTCCCGGAACCCGAATCGCCTACGATAAAAACAAATTCCCCTTTTTGGATATGAAGCGTTACGTCACTCAGCGCCGGGACGCCGTTCTGATAAGACTTGCTTACATTTTCCAGCGTGATCATGTCCATTTTTTCATCCCCTTATTAATTGAAACTCAGTACTCTATGCTCTCCATATACTTCATATATTTTACAACCATCAGTGCGATCTTGAATGTGATCGCATCTTCGAAGACACGCAGATCCAGATTGGTGGTCTTCTGCAGTTTGTCCAGTCTGTACACCAGCGTGTTCCTGTGGATATACAGCTGTCTGCTGGTTTCCGAAACATTTAAACTGTTTTCGAAAAATTTGTTGATCGTGACCAGTGTTTCTTCGTCAAAATCATCCGGCGATTTTCCGTCGAAGATCTCCTTAATGAACATCTTGCAAAGCGGGATCGGTAACTGGTAGATCAGGCGTCCGATTCCCAGTTCACTGTACGCGATCACATCCCGCTCATCAAAGAAGATCCGTCCCACATCCAGCGCCATCTTGGCTTCCTTGTACGAACGGCTGACCTCGCGGATCTCACCGACGATGGTACCGTAGGAAACATGCACATCCAAAGATTTCTCTTTAAAGAGCGCCAAAATCTGATCCGCGCTTTTCTCTACATCTTCGTATCCCTCATCATCCGCAAGTTCCCTGACGACAATGATGTTCTTCTCATCTACCGCCGTAATGAAATCCTTTGTTCTCTGTGCGAAGAGATTGCGTACACCGTCCAGCGCATTGACTTCTTTATCATTCACGGTCTCCGCAAGGATCACGACACGTCTTGCGTCGGTTTCGATATGCAGCTTCTGGGAGCGGTTATAAATATCCACAAGAAGCAGATTATCCAAGAGCAGGTTTTTGATAAAGTTATCCTTATCAAAACGTTCTTTATACGCGATCAGCAGATTCTGGATCTGAAATGCGGCAATCTTGCCGACCATGAAGGAATCCTCGGAACTGCCCTGTGCGACAAGGATATACTCGAGCTGGATCTCATCATATACCTTAAAAAACTGATATCCCTGCATTTCCTGGGAATCGGCAGGGGAATCGGTAAACGCCGCAACCGCGCTCTCGAAATCGCCCGGATCCTTCAATGTGGACGCGAGCACTTTTCCTTCCGGATCAATTACAGACAATTCGATACGGGTAATCCCTTTCAGACCCTCGATCGTCGTCTGTAAGATTTGATTAGATATCATGTTTTCACCCCAATACAGATATTGATGCCATAAGACACCTAATATTACAATTAGTTTAATACATTTTAGCCAAAAAAAAAAGAGAGAATTGGACATTTTTACTAAATCGTCACGAATTCTCTCCCGTATCTTCCTGTTCATTTATGAATTGAGATACTTTACGCCGGAACAGCTTTGCCAAAAAGCCCTGCCGCAGTCTCTCAAACCCGGTTGTTTTCTTCTTGTACGGTGTCGTAAAATCCTCTCTGAGCGCTACCCAGAGTTTTGCATTCAGCTTGGCATTATGCTCATTTGCAAATTGCTCCTGTTTGGGGGAAGGGAGCCTTGAAAGAACGATATCCGGAAAAGTGGAATTGATCTCATTGACGATCTGATCCGGATCCCCCGTCAGATTTTCGAATGCGTACCATCCGACAACCTTAAGTCCCGGTGCCGTCTCCCGCAGATAAGTGAGGAACGGTTCTATGGTTTCCTCTTTTTCCGTAAGGACAAATGCCGTACGCTTTTCATTGCTGATCTTTTGCATCAGTTCTTTATAGAATCTGCCGTCCTCAACCTCCGCAAGCCTTGCTCTCGAGCCGATCCCGGATGCCTTCAGGATCTCGGTGGAAACAGGGACCGTCAGGTCAACAGACGAAAGGTAGTTGCGCATTTCCTCGTCTTCCCCGGCATTCATAAGAATTTCAGGGGACAGAAAACTCACGGTATTCACCTTTCCTTCCTTCAAAAAGGTATCTACCATGCGCATCGCTTCCTTCAGGGAATAATCCTTCAATTCCATACCCAGAACATGCATCTGTTTCATAGTTTAGAAAGTATATCAAGATTGAATTTTACTGTCAACTGTGATAGAATCTGACCATGAAAAACGCAAAAATACAGGCATTTATCCCATGGACACTGCTCATACTCTGTTCGGTATGCTATGTGTCCTTGATTTTTAATCGGAATGTATGGATGGACGAGGCCTTTACGGCCACGCTGATCCGCACCGACATGGCCGGCGTGATCAGCAGATCCATGCGGGATACCCTGCCGCCTTTATATAATATCCTCTTAAAACTGATGACGGATCTTTTCGGGTATTCCATTCCCGTAATGAAGCTGACTTCCGTTCTTCCCATGATCGGTACGCTTTTTCTTGGCGCTACGGTCGTTAAACGCAGACACGGCCTGTACGCAGGCTGCCTGTTTATGATCTCTCTGACCGCCATGCCGTTAATGCTGTATTACGGTGTTGAGATCCGCATGTATTCCCTCGGATTCTTCTTTGCCACGGCAAGCGGTATCTATGCATACGAAGTACTCGCCGAAAGCTGCAGGAAAAACTGGGTCCTGTTTACACTCTTTTCCGTTCTCGCCGGATACTCCCATCACTTCGCGTTTGTCTGTGTCGGCGTCATTTATTTCTTCCTGCTGCTTTATTATGTCATAAAAGACCGCGCACACTTACGGCGATGGTTTTTCTGCCTTTTGGCAACCTTCATTCTCTATCTGCCGTGTCTTGTGATCACGCTGAAGCAATTGAAACGGGTCAGCGGGTATTTTTCCATGCCCGAGATCACGCCCCGCTTATTTCTGCAATACATGGTCTACCCGTACACCACAGGGATATCCGGATTGTCTTTGATCCTGTTGCTTTCCGTGATCGCGTTATTTGTGTTCCGGCTGATTGCTCTGAAAAGAGACAAAGAACAACCGGCTTCTACGCGCGCAGGACATATGTATGCCCTGCTTTGTTTCCTGCCGTATTATCTGGTTCTCCTCTTTGGAACATTACTTTCCAAGATCATGACCGCCAATATCTTTGTGGATCGTTACCTGTTTTTCTCCGCCGGTCTGATCTGGCTCTTCTTTTCCATCGAGGTTTCCTCACTTCCCGACCTGCACTTAAAAAACCGTGATCTCCCGTTGAAAATGCTGGCAGTCCCGCTCGTGATCCTGGTCTTCATCAGTACCTTTCATACCGAGTGGAAGGTCGAATACGGAACGGATCCTTCGGAAATGATCGCCTTTCTAGATACGCATGTGAAAGAAGGAGACGGGCTCATTACCTGTTCGGACTCAGAGGCGCTGTACTGGTGTCTTCCGTTTTATGCACCGCTCCTTCAACCGTACGGCTCGGCTGAAGCCGGACTGGAAGCGCTTGAAAACGGCGAGATCGATAAACTTTGGATCGCATCGGATCATGAGCCGGCTCTCAAGGAGCTCCTCGATGATCCTGCCTTACAGACTGCACCGGTTACGGACGGCGAATTCTGTTTTGACCGCTATCGATTTTCACTGTATCATCTGCCCGGGGCCGATGCAGATTAAAGATTTGGGATAAAAAAACCGATATATATATTACGAATGGGAAAGGAGTGTGAAGAATATGGATATAGCTGCATTATCCATGTCAATGGCGCAGGAACGTGTCATGACCGAAGTCGGCACTGCGATCTTAAGCAAGGCCATCGATCAGGGACAGGAAAACGGCGACACACTGACTAAAATGATGGAACAATCCGTCAATCCCGATATCGGAGGAAATATTGATATTTCCCTCTGAAAAACAAAAGAAGCTCCGGATCATCCGGAGCTTCTTTATTTTATCATCTCTGTTTTCTATAACCCGATCATCTGCAACACCTTTTCGAACCCGAAGATCATAAACAGGCACAAGGCCACGCCGATCACGCCGGTTGGCGTGATGATCGCTGTCTTTCTTTCTTCTTCCACACCGTCATCTTTTTTCGAAAACGGCAGGATGCGCATGATATGATCCTTTGTTTCCTCTCTTTTAATAATCGCAATATAAACAACGACCGCAAGGACCGTGCATGCGGTTGCAGGGATTAGCAGCGCCCCAGCGAACATGACCAGCGTCTTTGGTGTCATCATGGTATCCGCCGACTCCATCAGCTCGGAAAGATCATCTCCCATAAATCCGGATATGAATTTCAGCGCGATCATCTGCAGGACATTGTAACTGTTGATCAGGATATGCAGGATCAGTGACGGGATCAGTGAACCCGTGCCCTCCACCAGAAAAGCGGATATGATCCCGATCACCATGGCATATCCGAACTGATTCAGATTCATATGGAACAGGCCGAATAAAAACGCGGTCCATAAAATGGCGCCGAAGATTCTGCCGCTGCGTTTGTAACCGGTAAACAGGATCCCGCGGAACACGACTTCCTCACAGACCGGTCCGAGTACCCCGATGACCAGGATCAGAACGATCCCGGGAATATCGTCGACTTTTGTCAGCAGATCCGCCGCAACATTGCTCTCAAACAGTTGGGATACAACATTCAGAAAATACAACAGGGGCTGGATCAGAAACGTCAGCAGCAATGTGAATCCGATCGTAGCGCCCTTAACGGGACGTATCGGCACCCATTCCGCGAAATTGCAATGAAACAGCAGAAGAAAAATGATCCCCGGTACCGCTACGACCAGTTCGCCGATTACTAAAGTGGTGAGCAGCCCGATCCCCATGGAGCGTTGCATCAGCATGGACAGCAAGACAGATGCTGCCACATATCCGATCAGCATGATCAGAAACAACGCATTCATTTTTCCGGCAGGCTTTTTCATTTCAGTGCGATCGCCTCCACCTCGATCAACACATCTTTCGGAAGTCTAGCCACTTCCACACAGCTGCGGGATGGAAATGCACCGGAGAAAAAGGTCGCATAAACCGCATTTACTGCCGCAAAATCGTTCATGTCCTTGATAAATACCGTCGTCTTAACGACTTTATCCATACTGCTTCCCACGGATTCAAGGAGATTTTTCACATTCGTCAGTGCCTGCTTTGCCTGTGCATCAATCCCTTCCACGATCTCTCCGGTAGCAGGGATCACAGGGATCATGCCGGAAGTATAGATCATTCCGTTCACTTCGATTGCCTGTGAGTAAGGTCCGATTGCTGCAGGTGCCTGATCGGTCGCGATCACATGTTTTTCCATTTTTTCTTCCTCCGTATTATGATTCTTTTAATATGATGGATGCGTCGGTAATCTCTATCCGGCGTTCCTTATAAAGCCTTCCGACAGCCCGCTTGAACTGGGCTTTGCTCATCGAAAATTCCCGCTTGATCACTTCCGGGGCCGCCTTGTCATTAAACGGCAGTTTTCCGCCATATCCTCTGATCTTTTGCACGATCGCTTCCGCATCATCATCCATCTGCTCATAGGATTTTTGCCGGATACTGAGCGTCAGCTTTCCGTCCTCTTCCTTTTTGGCAACCCTGCATGTGACCGTTTCCCCGACGGTCAGGTCGACAAACAGTTCTTTTTTGGGGATCAGCGCGCTGTATTGATCATCCACCGCCACAAAGGCTCCGAAATTCCTGCTGATCAGATAGACTCTTGCATTGACCGTGTCGTCTTTTTGATAAGGAGAATCCGTACGAAGATATTCGTAGACATTCATGGTTAGTGCGAGACGTCCGGTCTTATCCACGTAAAGTGCAACGAGCACTTCTTCTCCCGCATGCACCGTTTTCGTCTGTTCTCTAAAAGGAAGCAGCAGATCCTTTTCGAGTCCCCAGTCAACAAATGCCCCGATCTTTCCGACATCCTTGACACGGAGCAGTGCCACTTCATGCAGCATGATCTTCGGTTTAACGGTTGTTGCGATCAGCCGGTCAGAGGAGTCCTTATACAAAAAAACCTCTGTCATATCTCCCACGTTCATCTGCCCGTCCGTATACTTCCTCGGAAGAAGTACTTTTTCTTCTGCCGGATCCGATTCGGCCAGATACATTCCGTGTTCGGTTTTGCTAACGGCCTTAAGCCGGTTCATCTTTCCGAGTTCGAGCACCGTAACCCCCTGCCATGCCGGATTTACACCCCCGCATGCGCAAAATGATTATAGCATATAATCCCTGTATGGAGTACAATAGTTTTACAGTCATTTACGAAGGAGAAGGCCTATGCAAAAATACATTATGGCACTGGATGCCGGCACTACAAGCAACCGGGCAATCCTCTTCAACGAGAAGGGTGAGATCTGTTCTGTTGCACAGAAAGAATTCACACAGATCTTCCCGCAACCCGGCTGGGTAGAGCACAATGCATCCGAGATCTGGTCCACACAGCTCGGGGTCTGTGTGGAAGCCATGAGCAAGATCGGAGCAACCTATGAACAGATTGCCGGAATCGGGATCACCAACCAGCGGGAGACCGTTGTTGTCTGGGACAAGAAGAGCGGCGATCCCATCTGCAATGCGATCGTCTGGCAGTGCCGCAGGACCAGCGAATACTGTGATTCCCTGATTGCAAAAGGCCTCACAGAAACCTTCCGCAAGAAAACCGGTCTCATCATTGATGCCTATTTTTCCGCAACCAAGCTGAACTGGATTCTGGAAAACGTCCCCGATGCCAGAAGACGAGCCGAAAACGGAGAGCTGCTGTTCGGAACGATCGAAACCTGGCTGATCTGGAAACTGACCAGAGGATGTGTCCATGTTACCGACTATTCCAATGCAAGCCGTACAATGCTCTTTAACATCAATACCCTGACCTGGGATGATGATATCCTGAAGGAACTGAACATTCCGAAGTGTATGCTTCCCACACCCGTACCCAACAGTCAGATCTACGGGATGACCGATGATTCGTTTTTCGGCGGACCGATCCCGATCGCGGGGGCTGCAGGGGATCAGCAGGCTGCACTGTTCGGTCAGACCTGCTTCGAAAAAGGAGAAGCCAAAAACACATACGGAACCGGCTGCTTCATGCTGATGAACACGGGAGAATCGCCGATCTATTCCGATAACGGTCTCGTTACCACGATCGCCTGGGGTCTGGACGGCAAAGTCAATTATACCCTTGAGGGTTCTATTTTCATAGCAGGTGCCGCGATCCAGTGGCTCCGTGATGAAATGCGTCTGATCGACTCTGCTGCAGATTCCGACTATATGGCAAGGAAAGTGCCCGACACCAACGGCTGTTACGTTGTTCCCGCATTTACAGGCCTTGGCGCTCCCTATTGGGATCAATATGCCAGAGGCGCGATCGTCGGGCTCACCCGCGGCGTCAATAAATACCACATCATCCGCGCTACGCTTGAATCCATAGCGTATTCCGCAGATGAGGTCATTAAAGCCATGGAAAGCGATTCCGGCATCCCGCTCGCTTCTTTAAAGGTTGACGGCGGTGCCAGTGCCAATAATTTCTTGATGCAGATTCAGGCCGATATCGCCGGTGCACCCGTAGAACGGCCGGCCTGCGTCGAGACAACGGCCATGGGGGCTGCTTATCTGGCCGGTCTTGCTGTCGGATACTGGAAAAATAAAGAAGAGGTTCTGTCCAATTGGCAGATCGATGCAACGTTTACCCCGCAGATTTCCGATGAAGAACGATCCGAACGGATCAAAGGATGGAAAAAGGCGGTAACACGCGCTTTTGATTGGGCCAAAGACTGACTTTCAACATATTAAGGAGAAATGCCATGAACAATTATGATGTGATCATCATCGGCGCCGGCGTTTCCGGTTCTGCCGTTGCTAGGGAATTATCCAAATATCAGCTGCGCACGGTCGTACTCGACCGGAACTCCGATATCGGCGAGGGAACATCCAAAGCCAACAGCGGGATCGTGCATGCCGGTTTTGATGCCAAACCGGGCACCCTGAAAGCGAAACTGAATGTGGAAGGGTCCAAAATGATGCCAACGCTTGCGAAAGACCTGGGCATCCCGTTCATGCAAAACGGATCCATGGTCGTCGCACTGAGCGATGAAGACATTCCGCATATGCAGGAGCTGTACGAACGCGGCATTACAAACGGTGTGAAGGATTTAAGGATCCTGACCCGCGAAGAAGCACTCTCCATGGAGCCGAATCTCTCTGATGATACCAAAGGGGCGTTGTTCGCACCCACAGGCGGCATCATCTGTCCGTTCCGCTTAACCTCCGCATTGGCTGAAAACGCAAATATCAACGGCGTGGATTTTCATCTCCTGACGGAAGTCACCGATATCCATGCAGAAAACGGCGGATATCGTATTGATGCAATACGTTATGGCGAGTTCGATGGCAAGCGCACGGAAATCAGTTATCATGCTTCTCTTATCATCAATGCCGCAGGTGTATACGCCGACAAATTCCATAACATGATGACGGATGATAAATTAACGATCACGCCAAGAAAAGGAGAATACTGTCTGCTGGATGTAACCGCAGGAACACATGTCGGGCGGACTATTTTCAGAATGCCGTCTTCTCTCGGCAAAGGCATTCTGGTTTCCCCGACCATACACGGCAATCTTTTGGTGGGTCCCACCGCAACAGATCTTGATGATAAAGAAGGGATTTATACAACACAGGAAGGTTTGGATGCCGTAAACCGGCCGGGAGCATCTGCGGTCAAGGATCTGCCCATGCGTGAAGTGATCACATCCTTTGCAGGGCTCAGACCGCACGGCGACCGCGGTGATTTCGTGATCGGAGAGATCGAAGGTCATCCCAACTTCATCGATGTTGCGGCGATCGAGTCTCCCGGTCTTACCGCCTCTCCTGCGATCGGTGTTATGGTCGCAAAAATGGTGGAAGAGCGTTTGCATCCGGACAAAAATCCGAACTTTACCGGAACACTGAAACCGTTCACTTATATGAAGCGCCTGCCGCTTGAAGAGCAGAAAGCCCTGATCGAAAAAGACCCGGCATACGGCAATATCATCTGCCGCTGCGCTTCCGTTTCCGAAGGCGAGATCTTAGAAACGATCAGACGGCCGCTCGGTGCAAGGACACTGGATGGTGTCAAGAGACGTACCGGTGCCAATATGGGGCGGTGCCAGGGTGGCTTCTGCTATCCGAAGGTCATGGAGATCTTAAGCAGGGAACTGAATATCCCGATGGATAAGATCACCAAAAAAGGATACGGATCAAATATCCTGACCGGCGAGATCAAACAGACGGAGGAGAGATCATGAACGAAAGAATCTATGATGCGATCATTGTTGGCGGAGGTCCCGCTGGCCTTGCCGCCGCGCTTTCCTTAAAAGATAATAACATTACCGATATCCTGATCCTCGAACGTGACAAGGAACTGGGCGGGATCCTGAACCAGTGCATCCATAACGGTTTCGGACTGCATACGTTTAATGAAGAGCTCACGGGTCCCGAATATGCCGCCCGCTATATCAAAATGACGGAAGAAGCCGGCATTCCCTATCAGCTAAATACCATGGTCATGGATATTCAGCCCGTGGAGGAAAACGGCAAGGTATTCAAGGCGGTCACCGCCATGAGCGCCACTTACGGAATGCAGATGTTAAAAGCCAAAGCCGTTCTGTTGGCCATGGGCTGCAGGGAAAAACCCCGCGGTGCCTTAAACATTCCCGGCTACCGTCCCGCAGGGATCTATTCGGCCGGAACCGCACAGAAATTCGTCAACATTGACGGACTGATGCCCGGAAAAGAAGTTGTCATCCTGGGTTCCGGAGACATTGGTCTGATCATGGCAAGGCGTATGACGTTAGAGGGTGCTAAGGTAAAGCTGGTTGCGGAGATCATGCCGTATTCCGGCGGACTAAAGCGTAACATCGTACAGTGTCTTGATGATTTTCACATTCCGCTTCTCTTAAGCCATACCGTCATCCGGATCCTCGGGGAAAAAAGAGTCGAGGGCGTGGTCATCGCCAAAGTGGATGATAATCTGAAACCGATCCCCGGAACGGAAGAAGAGATCAAATGTGACACCCTGCTGCTGTCTGTCGGATTGATCCCGGAGAACGAACTGTCCAGAAATATGGGCATCGAAATGTCGGCCGCAACCAGGGGTGCTGTTGTGGATGATTATCTGCAGACCAGCTGCCCCGGTGTCTTCGCCTGCGGCAATGTGTTACATGTACACGATCTCGTGGACAACGTTTCCAAGGAAGCGGTTACAGCCGGGAAAAACGCCGCGGATTATATCCATTCTTTCGGCGATCAGGATACTACCCTGACAAATGCCGTGGATCCGGATACCCCGCTGATGAAGAAATTTGCCGCCAGGAACGCAACCAAAAACGGGGTGAACCCGAATGATATCATCACAAATGCCGACGGCAGCATGACTTACACGCTTCCCTGCATTAACTGTCCCGCAGGCTGTATCGTACAGGTCACGCTGAAAGACGGCGTTGTCACAGATGTTTCCGGAAATACCTGCGACAGGGGTGAAACCTACGCAAGAAACGAAGTAACTGCTCCCGTCAGGATCGTTACTTCCAGTGTAAAAGTATCCGGAAGTGATAAGCCGGTTGTTTCCGTGAAAACTAAAGACGCGATCCCGAAAGGCAAGATCGATGCATGCATTGACGCGATCCGCGATCTGACAATTCCGGCACCCGTATCGATCGGTGATGTCATCATTCCCAATGTGGCAGATACCGGCATCGAATTGATCGCAACATCTCCTGCATCTGCTTTATAAATAATCAAAAAACAGCCCCGCAAGGGGCTGTTTTTGTATTCCCGAAATACGATCCTACCGAAGTATACTGTGGAACAGTTTCGCCGCAAAACCTGTGTACGGCTGATTCCGAAACGGCAGATCGATAAAATTCTTTTTATCCAGAATGCTCTTATGATGTGAAAACGTATCAAATCCCGTTTTTCCGTGATAAGCACCCATACCGCTCTCTCCGACGCCGCCGAAGCCCATGTCCGTCGATGCCAGGTGTACGATCACATCATTGACGCAGCCGCCGCCAAAGCTGATCTCTTCGTGTGCTTTTTTGATCATTGCCTTATCGTTTGAGAAAATATAAAATGCAAGCGGTTTCTCTTTGACCGCGATCTCTCTTAAAACCTTCCGGATATCGGTAAAAGGAAGGATCGGCAAGAGCGGTCCGAAGATCTCTTCCTGCATAACCGCATCTTCCCAGGTAACATTGTCCATAACGGTCGGCTCGATCTTTAACGAATCGGGATCGGATTTCCCGCCATGAACCACCTTATCCGCATCGATCAGTCCCCTGATCCTTTCAAAATGCTTTGCATTAATGATTTTGCCGTAAGATTCGTTCTGAAGCGGATCGGTTCCGAATTGCCCTGTGATCTCCTTTTTTAACAATTCGATAAAAGGCTCCCGGATTGATTCCTCCACGTAGAAATAGTCCGGAGCCACACAGGTCTGCCCGCAATTTAAGAATTTTCCCCACGCAATCCTTCTGGCTGCCAGCTTCAGATTGGCTGTATGATCGATGATACAGGGACTCTTTCCGCCAAGTTCCAGTACCACAGGTGTCAGATGCTCGGCTGCCTGTCTCATCACTTCTTTGCCAACCGCTTTGGAACCGGTAAAAAAGATCATATCAAACTTCTGCGAAAACAGGCATGCATTCTCTGCCCTTCCGCCGAGTACACAGGCAACGTATTCCTTCGGAAAACACGTTTCGATAATCTTTTTCATAACCTCGGAGGTTGCCGGTGAATAGGCACTTGGTTTGACGATGGCCGTATTTCCTGCTGCCAGTGCGTCGATCAGCGGATCGATCGTCAACAAAAAAGGATAGTTCCAGGGGCTTACGATCAGGACATTTCCGTAAGGAGAAGGCTTCACAAAACTGGTTGCCGCAAAATTGGCGATGCCCGTTTTCACGTGCTTAACGCCTGCAAAGCTTTTGACGTGTCCGATCATATAAGTCAGTTCCGAGAGTGCCAGGCCGACTTCGCACATAAAGCTTTCCGTTGCACTCTTTCCAAGATCCTGTTTCAGCGCATGGCAGATCTGGCGTTCGTGTTTTTTGATACAGGTCTTAAGTCTCGTAAGCGCTTTGATCCGGAATGCAACCGGAAGCGTTCTTCCGCTTGCATAGAATCTGCGCTGGTCTTCCAATAGTTGTTTGATCTGTGTTTCATTCATGATAGGTTCCTCCGGCAACTGTCATCGCAGGCAATTATATCATACCCGGGCGTCATGTGGTATACTATACAAAGATGATTTGCAGGAGGCAGCTATGTTTACGAAACAGGATCTGACAAGAGATGCATTCATGCTGAACGGTTCGTTTGCGGATGAAGGATATGACTGGTGGTGGCATTCCTTTACAGCCGTAAATGATGAAACGGGAGAAGAAAAAACCTTCTTCATTGAATTCTTTACCTGTAATCCCGAGCTTGGCGGAAGCGAACCCGTCCTCGGGCAGGATGAATACAATCTGTTAAACGGAAAGTACCCTTCCTATGTCATGGTCAAAGCCGGCTGGTGGGGAGAAGATGCCAGACAACTGCACCGCTTCTTCGGATGGAGAGAAGTGAAACTGCACAAAAAGGCCCCCTACAGCATCGAAGCGGCTGATTGCTTTGCAAGTGAATACGAGCTGCGCGGCAGCGTGAACATCTCGGAGGAAAATGCAAACGCACATCCCGCCTGGATGTGTGATCACGGTTCCATGGAATGGGATCTGAAGCTTCATAAAATGATCCCGTTTCACGTCGGATACGGAGCAGGAAAACTGTTTCGCACCCTCAAAGCCTTTTCCATGTACTGGCATGCACAGGGAATGAAAACCTTGTACAGCGGAAGCGTTATCGCAAACGGCGTCAAATATTCCGTATATCCGGAACGCTCCTTCGGCTATGCCGACAAGAATTGGGGCGAAGATTTTACAAGTCCCTGGGTATGGCTGTCCAGCTGTGACTTAACCAGCCGGATCAGCGGGAACAGACTCCTTGATTCCGTTTTCGATATCGGCGGCGGCTGTCCCGTCGTGTTCGGCATCCCGTTAAGACGCAAACTGCTCAGTGCTTTTTATTACGAAGGTGAGGAGTTTGAATTTAACTTTTCCAAATTCTGGACATTGACACGCACAAAATTCCGCTGCAAGGAAACTGCCGATGCCGTCATCTGGCACGTCAGACAGCAGAACCGTACCGCCCTGATCGATGTCAAAGTCAAATGCCTGAAGAAAGATATGCTGCTGATCAATTACGAAGCACCCAACGGTTCCAAAAAGCATAACCGGCTTTGGAACGGCGGCAACGGTCGCGGCATTATCACATTATATGAAAAACATCCGCGCGGACTCTATCTGATCGACGAGATCCGCTGTGAACATGTCGGATGCGAATACGGAGTATATGATGAAAAATAAAAGATTTTTTGACCAGTTTATCGTTGTGATGATCTTAGGCGTTGTGCTCGCCTTTATCGGGCAGTTCATCGGCCTCCCGATCGATTTGCTCGGCTATCATTATGAAGATTCTTTTCCGGAACTTTATACCGTCTTTCTTTATCTGACCACGCTCGGTTCCTGGGTCGCATCCCTGTTGTTCATGCTCATTTACAAGCCAGACCGTCCGCTCATTCCCGCTGTTTTCAAAGGTGGTAACAATACCCTGAAATACTTTTTGATCGGCGCTCTCCTCGGATTTGTAATGAACGGCTCCTGCATTCTGGTTTCCGTGCTGCATAAAGACCTGGCCTTCTACCCGGACTCTTCCGCACTATGGCTGGTCCTTCTGGCTTTTATTGCCGTTCTGATCCAGTCCGGTTCCGAAGAACTGCTTTGCAGACATGTCATGCAGCTCCATCTGAGAAGACGTTACAACAAACCCTGGCTCGAGATCCTGCTGCCCAGTCTGACTTTTGCGATCCTGCATCTGCTGAATCCCGGGATCACCGTACTCTCCGTACTGAATCTGGTCCTCTGCGGGATCCTGATGAGTTCGATCGTGTATTATTTCGATTCACTTTGGATGGCGATCGGTGTACATACCCTGTGGAATTTTACGCAGGCAATTCTCTTCGGACTTCCGAATTCCGGGCAGGTATTGCCCTTAAGTGTATTTCATCTTGATGCGGCAAGTGCCCGAAATTCTTTTTCCTATCATGTCAATTTCGGTGTGGAAGGGTCCTTGATGGCCTTTCTGGTTCAGGCGATCGCTTTGGGATGTGTGATCTGGCTTGGGGAGAAAAGAAAAAAGGCACGTGCTATTGAGCACGCACCTGAATCAACTGAGCAGTAACGGATACGGCAATTTCGGCCGGCGTTTCCGATAAGATCGGCAGACCGATCGGTGCGGTGATCCTATCAATCTCCGTTTCCGTAAATCCGTCTTTCATAAGTCGTTCTCTGGTTGCGGCGATTTTGCTTCTGCTTCCGATCACCCCGATATAACGGGCGGGGGATCTTAATGACTCGCGCATTGCCAGATAATCGTTTAGATGCCCTCTGGTCATGATGCAGACAAAATCATCCGCCGTGATCCGCTTAACCAGTGAACTCCATTCTTCTGTCTTCAGGCAGATCGTGTCCGCCTTGTTTTCAAAAAGCGCCGGATCGGCGTAATCCTCTCTGTCTTCGATCACCATACAGGAAAAATCACACCGCGCTAATATCGGTACCAGCTGCTGCGCGATATGCCCGCCGCCAAAGATATAAACGCGTCCGGGCTTTATGATCTGTTCGATATAATATCTTCTGCCGCAGTTTTCTATCTGTACGGGTTTGATTGCAGGCGCCTGAAGGATCTCTTCGTTTACCGCATCTCCGTAAACATTCCCTGCGTCATCAGCGACCGAAAGTGTTCCGTTCCCTGCCTCCGTGATCTCCGTGATCAGGCGGGTCCGTTTTCTCTCATCAAACAGGCGATCGATGGCTTTGGTCCATTCCACGACGCTCCTGTCGCCCCCCTGCAGATATAAAAAGAAAACCTCCACATTGCCGCCGCAGATCATGCCGATATCGGCCACATCATTTTTCGTTAAGGAAAAATGCTCCCCGGCATTCCTTTTCTCACGCAAAACCCGCTGTGCGATCCGGATGCTTTCATATTCCACACTTCCGCCGCCGATCGTCCCTGCGATCCGGCCGTCTTTTGTCACAAGCATTCTTGCTCCGCTCCCTCTGGGCGCAGAGCCGCTGCTTGCAATGATCGTTACCAGTACCGCATCGTCACCATCTGTGATTGTTTTATTTAGTAATCGGAACAGATCTCGCACTTTCTATATCTCCGTCATTCATTCATGCCATTCAGAAAAGCATCCACATCCGACTGTGACATACCGACCTTAAAATTGGAAGATAAAATCTGCTCCGCAAGCGCCGAAGCATCCTCGTCTGAGATCGGTTCCTGGGAAACATCTGCAGGAACGGTTTCGTTTTCATTTCGTTCCGGGTGATCCGGATCGATCTTACGCGCCTGATCCACATCATAGGTTCCGTTTTTGATGATGGTCTCCCTGCCCAGACGGGCAAGGATCTGCAGACGCTCTCTTTCTTTTTCCTTATTTCTGCTCACGGATTTAACCCTCGATTATTTCTTCAGCATTCCCGAAATAACGCTTTTTACGGTCTTGTTGTTCATCAGTGTGGACAAGAGATCGCCCATATCTTCCTTCTCGCCTTTGAGAATCGCCATGGCTGATTTCTTTGTATCTGCATCGGCAGCCCTGTAGAGCTCGACCAGTTTCTTTTCTGTTGCAGTCAGTTTTACGCTGCTTGCAGACGTTGTTGTCTTCTTTGCCGCAGTTGTTTTCTTGGTTCCCGTTGTGCCCTTTTTCGTAGTTGTTGCTGCCTTCGTTGCCATGTTGTCTCCTTTCCGCTCCCCGTACCAATAATATATATTCAATAACGTAAAATATCAACTGTCGCCCAAAAACAAAAAGGAACCGGAATTCCCGGTTCCTTTTAGCATGGCTAGGAGGATTCGAACCTCCAAATGACGGAGTCAGAGAACCTTGCCTATTGCCCTGAACATATAGTATTTATCATGCTTCTCAGCATTTCATGTTTTTTGATTGACCTATGAATTGACCTATCTTTTTTTCGAAATTTCTGTATAAATCGCTTCACTCTACTTATCGCAATCCAAACGCATCCTCAACGATTCTATCCAGATATTCCTTCTTGGAAAAATCACTTCCGTCTGCAAAAAAAGCATTATATGCAACTAATGCGGTGCGAAAATATCCGGCATTCTTTTCAAACAGTTCCCTGTTTAACGGATAACCGGCCTCATCAATAAACTGACAGCAGAATGTGACGACTGTTCTGGTATTTCCTTCCCTGAAGGGATGTACTTTCCATATCCGGGCAAGGCACTCTGCAAACGAATGAGCCCGTTCCAACGGCTTAATCCTATCCCAGTCAGTATCCCTCATATCTTTAAGTGCGTAACTCAAGTCATCGACTATATCAAACGGATCTGCATATTCGATTGACATTCCGCCCAAAATATCTTCTTCCTTGTATATGGAAATAGTTCTGACCGATCCGGCCCATTCATACAGATCCTGGAATATCACCTCATGCATTTTAAGCAAATGAGGTGTGTGATAATCCCCTTCGAGCGGATGAAGTGCTATATCCTTTAATCTAAGCGAAACATAATTGGCTTCTGCACCTTTAAG
>JAFYDQ010000078.1 GCA_017544705.1 Lachnospiraceae bacterium
AATCCTCTCCTCTTCCGCGATCAGCCTGCTGCGTACCGCATATTCGGCAAGCGCTGCAATCCAAAGGTTTCTCATAGAATCTGCATCCCTCCGTATTTGCGTACTTTCAGGACATGGCAGCTTCCGTCTCCCAGGAATCCGTCCATATACTTACGGTAATCTTCCACCATCTCATCGGGTACAAACGCCTGGATCGTTCCTGCAAAACCGCCGCCGTGTACTCTCCACGCACCTTTTCCCTTCAGGAATTTCTCACTCAGTGCAAGCGCAACAGACACGCCCTGATTCTGCACATCGCTGCTCGGATATACATTCTGCAGGTATTGGAAAGAACTGTATCCGGATTCGATGATCAGTTCTTTAAAATCATCAAACCGCTCTTCCTTCAGTGCCGCAACCTGTTTGCTGACTCTTTTATGATCTTCGTAAACATGGATCGCACGAAGGACGGCCCGGTCTCCTGCTGCCTTACGCGCATTGGGTAAATCCTTATAAAACCGTTCTTCATCCAGTTCGCGAAGATATTCGCATCCGTAGAAATGACAAAGCGTCTTCAATTCCCCGGGGATTGCAGCATATTCCGGCGTCAGGTTGGCATGATCGCCCTTGGTATCCACGATGCAGAGGCTGTGTCGGAAATTGGCAAAATCAACATCCACCTTGGTGATCTTCGGATCGGCCGGATCTTTAAAATCTATATTGACAAGACTTCCTACGGAGGAAGCCATCTGATCCATCAGACCGCAGGGTTTGCCAAAATAAACATTTTCTGCATATTGGCTTGCCTGCGCAATATAAACGGGACTGATCTCCATGTTGTTATACAGTCCGGAAAGGATCGTTCCGATCGTGACTTCAAACGCTGCGGAAGAAGACATACCGGAGCCCGGCAGAACATCACTGGTCATGAAAGCTACAAAGCCGCCGACCTTAAATCCGTCCGATTTGAGTTTTGCAACGACACCGCGGATTAAAGACTTACTGGTCCCTTCTTCGTCCGCTTTCTTTTCCGTATCGGAAACATGAATGGGGTCAATATCGCGATGATCCGAGACGATCTTAATGGTATCGTCATCGGTTGGCGCTACGATCGCAATCACATCGATATTGAGACCTGCTGCCAGCACCTGGCAGTGCTGGTGATCTGTGTGATTGCCGCCCACCTCGCTTCTTCCCGGAGCGCTGTAAATGGCAATCTCCTGCTCTCCGTAAAGTTCTTCAAATTTCGTGATTGCATCGAGAAATCTCTTTGTATGATAGGAAACAAGTGACGGATCGCCGTAGATATCAATAAAACGGTCATCCCAAAAGCCTTTTTCGATCTCGCCTTTTACTACTGAAGTCAGTTTCATAAATGCAGCCCCCATAGATGTGATTTTGCAAATGCATGCCGTTTCATTTTACTTGATTTTTACTGAAACCGCAACCATTCCGGGCATGAAAAAACAACCCCGGCTGCGTTTTGCACAGGCACCCTTGCGGCACACGGAAGGTTCTGTTTAGTGCTGCTTCATTCCTGACCTGACACGGTTCACAGATTTCCGTTGCGCAAGACCCGTACAATGCACACCGGGGTTGCATAGATACAAATTATATGGGGGATTTGGCGATTTGTCAAATCTCTTCCGGCTCAGCCCTGTCTGCTTTTTCGAGCGCATTACGCTCGCGGAGATGAACAAAGAATTCCGACAGGATCTTTGAGCACGCTTCTTCCAACACGCCCGTCTCGATTTCTACCTGATGGTTGAATTGCTCATTCTGCAAAAGATTCAGTACGGAACCCGCGCATCCTGATTTGGGGCTCATGCATCCGATCACGACTTTGTCGATCCTGGACTGGACCAGCGCTCCGGCGCACATCTGACACGGTTCCAGCGTCACGTAAAGCGTACAGCCTTCGAGCCGCCAGTCGCCGACCGCCTTGCTGGCTTTTCTGATCGCGGATATCTCCGCATGGCTTAAGGTATTCTTATCCGTGTTTCTGCGATTGTATCCCCTTGCGATGATTGCCCCGTCCCTTACGATCACGCAGCCAATCGGCACTTCGCCGAGCAAATACGCTTTCTTTGCCTGTTTCAGGGCTTCCTTCATGAACTTTTCATCTTCTGAAAATTGCTTCATTTTGTGCTATACTCTCTTTATGATCATCAACGGACTGCAGAAAACCACCTTGCTGGATTATCCGACCAAAGTCGCGGCCACCGTATTTTTCGGCGGCTGCAATTTCCGCTGTCCGTTCTGCCACAATATGAATCTGGTCCTGCACCCGGAAGAAGCGCTCTCTCTTTCGGAGGAAGAAGTGCTTGCCTTCTTAAAGTCCCGTCAGGGCATTTTGGACGGCGTGTGCATTACCGGCGGGGAGCCGACCCTACAAAAGGATCTGCCGGCGTTTATCGGGAAGATCAAAGATTTGGGATATGCCGTTAAGCTTGACACCAACGGGACAAACCCGAAGATGCTGTCGAATCTGATATCAGGCGGGCTTTTGGATCATGTTGCCATGGATATCAAAACGGCACCGGATCACTATCCGAAAGTATGCGGTCTTACAGATCCGCATCTTGCATCCGTCCGGGAAAGCGTTTCGATCCTTCTGACATCGGATGTTTCTTATGAATTTCGTACCACGGTCGTCAAGGAATACCATACGGAAGAAGTCATGCTTTTGATTGGCGAATGGATCAGGGGCGCCGCATCTTATTATCTGCAATCCTATAAGGACGCGGAATTTGTTCCCGATCATACCCTTCATCCCTGTGAAAAAGAGGTTCTTCTTCACTATGTGGAGCTGTTGAAACCGTACGTTCGATCCGTATCCCTGCGCGGTGTGGACTGATCAGCCGTTTTCCTTAATGTATCGCATATAATTCACAACCATCAGCGCGATCTTGAAGGTCAGCGCATCATCAAACGTGCGGACATCCAGTCCTGTGGCTTTTTGCAGTTTTTCAAGCCGGTACATTAACGTATTGCGGTGTACAAACAGCTGTCTTGATGTTTCCGAAACGTTCAGACTGTTCTCAAAGAATTTTGTGACCGTGTTCAGCATTTCTTCGTCAATCTCTTCCGGAATATCTTCTCCGAATATCTCACGGATAAAGATCTGACACAGATTTACCGGCAGCTGATAGATCAGCCGGCCGATCCCTAATGTATTGTAAGCAATGACTGTTTTTTCCGCATAAAAGATCCCGGCAACATCCAGTGCCATTTTGGCTTCCTTGTAGGATTTGGATAAGCCCTTGATCTCGTTGACGATCGTTCCGTATGCGACCCTGACATTGGTCATGGCCTCGGAATTCAGCATGTCTACCAGCATTTTGGCGGTTTCATGAACCGTCTCATAGGACTCATTCTGTTCCAGTGCTTTGATCACGATGATATACTTTTCATCCACGGACGTTACAAAATCACCCGAAGCGGTATAGAATAATTCCTTAACCATCTCCATGGCGTGCACGTCACGGTTCGATTCCACCTCAATAACCAGCACTGCCCGTTGCGCGACTGCTTCGATCCTAAGTTTCTGTGCCCGGTTATAGATATCTACCAGCAGCAGATTATCCAGAAGCAGGTTCTGGTAAAAGCTGTTCCGGTCAACCCGGTCCTTATATGCGACGATCAGGTTCTGTAATTCCCCGGAAAGGATCTTTCCGACCAAAAAGCGGTCTTCGCCCCCCTCTGCCGCCAGAACATAAGCACACTCTTCCTCGTCCATAACCCGAAAGAGCATTGCGTTTCCGATCTCCGATGTCATTGCGGATGACTGCAGAAAATCAAGGATTGCGGCTTTATCAAAGGACGGTCCGGCCGTTGTCTGTGCGATCAGCATGCCAAAACTGTCAAAAACGGCGAATTCCATTTTGGAGATGACAGCAACTTCGTTGATCGTATTCTGGATTACCTGATTGGTTATCATGAGCGGACTCCTGTTTTTTCTTTTCATTATAAAAGAAGGAGCTCTTCGTGTGAAGAGCTCCTAAAATCTTTTTGAAATCTAGTTTGTGATGATCTGCTCGGTTTCTTTATCGAATACGTGGATTTTCTCAACATCCAGAGCAAATTTGCAGGTATCACCCGGTCTTGCCGTTGTACGGGGATCCACTCTTGCAGTGATCGGGAACTCTTCCAGATCAAAGTAAAGGTAAACTTCCGCACCAAGCAGCTCGTAAACCTTGATCTGCGATTCGAATACGCTCTGCGGAGATGTCTCGATGAACATTTCGGAATCATACACATCCTCGGGACGGATACCGAATGTAACGGCCTTGCCTGCATAACCGCCATCGATCAGTTTCTTGGATTTCGAAGGAGGAAGCGGAATGGACTTTCCTGCTACCTTTAAGCTTGCAACGTCGCCGCTGACTTCCACAACCGCATCTAAGAAGTTCATCTGCGGGGAACCCATGAATCCGGCAACAAACAGATTGCAGGGCTTATCATACAGATTCTGAGGTGTGTCAACCTGCTGGATCACGCCGTCTTTCATAACAACGATTCTGGTACCAAGCGTCATAGCCTCTGTCTGGTCATGTGTAACGTAAATGATCGTGGTTCCCAGTCTCTGATGCAGTTTCGCGATCTCAATACGCATCTGTACACGAAGCTTTGCATCCAGATTGGAAAGAGGCTCATCCATCAGGAATACCTTCGGGTTACGAACGATCGCACGGCCCATTGCCACACGCTGTCTCTGACCACCGGAAAGAGCCTTCGGCTTACGGTCAAGAAGCGGAGTTAAGTCAAGGATCTTTGCTGCTTCCTTAACCTGTTTGTCAATCTCGTCCTTGGGAACCTTGCGCAGTTTCAGACCAAATGCCATGTTCTCATATACGGACATATGCGGATACAGTGCATAGTTCTGGAATACCATCGCGATATCCCTGTCCTTGGGCTCCACGTCATTGACGATCCTGTCGCCGATCTTCAGTTCACCGGAAGTAATCTCTTCCAGACCTGCGATCATGCGGAGTGTTGTGGATTTACCGCATCCTGAAGGGCCTACAAAGATGATGAACTCTTTGTCTTCGATCTCAAGGTTGAAATCCTTAACCGCTTCAAAGCCGTTCGGATATACCTTGCAGATGTTCTTTAATGATAAGCTTGCCATGTTTTCTCCTCCATTAAGTGACAATGATAAAAACTTACTTTGTGAGTATAACAAAGGCCATGATCTTTGACCATGACCTTTTTACACAAACTTTTTTACATATCCTATACAAAATGTACATTGGCATTAATCTTCTTTGTAGAATGCCATCTGGTTTTTCCCTCTGTTCTTGGCTTTATAAAGCGCCTGATCGGCTGCTTTGTACAGGCCTTCAAAGCTGTCCGCATCCTGCGGGTAAATGGAAACACCGATACTTGCCGTTGCGAAATACTTCGTATACTCTCCGACTTTGAAGTTTTTGAAAATACCAAGCACGCGGTTTGCTTCGGACTTGAGCAGGTTGTCATCCTTTAGGTCTTTTAAGAAGATCGTAAATTCGTCACCGCCCGTACGACCGACGATATCATTCACACGGAATTCCGCACGTAACTGTTTTCCGAGTGTCGCGATCACTTCATCCCCGAATGCATGTCCCATGGTATCATTGATATTCTTAAAGTTATCAATATCCAGGATGAACATCATGGAAGTCTTGTCTTTTCCGTCTTCGGCCAGATATTCCTTGATCTTCTCTTCGGTTGCCTTTTTGTTCAGCAGATCTGTCAGCAGATCCGTCTGCGCTTTGTTGATCAGCTCTTTGTTCGCTCTCGTATTCTTGGCCAGGTTCATGATCAGAACTGCAACCAGGAAGACGATAAAGACAACCATTACGAGCAGGGTTCTAAATACGAGCCGTCTGGCATCCACGCTGTTATTCTCGATCTTGTGAGCGATCATTCCGCTGTTGACGGACATCACGAAGTATGTTCCCTGGTCTTCGATCGGCCTGTAAAAGAAATAGCGGATGTTGTTAGCATTCAGTTTTGCAACCACGTAGCCGCTCTTTCCCTTATCCAGATCGGACTTCATTTGCTCAAAGGACGATTCGGTGAATTCGTAGGTGGCAAACTTATCATATAAGTTTGAGTCCTTTTCCATGAACGCACCTTCCAGACCCGCGCGGTCTGCGATCACGCCGTCATGGGACATCAGCGCATAAACATTTGTGGAAATATAGTTCGGTGTATCAACGACATCCTTGACATTCTCCGGCATGTATTCAAATACGACAAGCCCCAGGACCTGATCCTCTGTTTTGATCGGCGCGCTGACATAAGCGACCGCCTGCCCGGACCCGAGATAGAAGTCCGTGATCTCGGCATTCACAAAGGACAGTTTGGAAAAGACCCCGTTTAAGGAAATGTCCGTATACAACTTTCTGGTGGTATCGATCGCCGTATAGTCCGGTTTGATGATATAGCCTTTATTGTAGGAATAATTCTTGCAGATATTCTGCATCAGTTCCACGTTCTGGTCCGAAAACAGATCGTCTGAATGTTCCTTGCAGAAATCCGCTGCACTCTGTGCCGTCGCCTTGCTGTAATAATATGCCAGCTCATACTGTCCGGTATAATAGGACATCTGCTCCGAAAACTCTTTGATCACGTCCTGTTTTGCCTGAACCCGTGCATTGTCATAATAGTTGACCAGAGAAAAGGTCATAAACAGCGCAAACAGGACCGTTGGAACGATCCATTGCATCCATGTGATATTTTTTTTGATCTTCTTTCCGACTCCGGCCATTTTCATCCCCCAATGATCATTTTCAAGTATCAGATACTCTCCGGGTCTTCCTTCTCTTCCTTCGGTGTATAGTATGCAAATATCTTAACATAAATATATGAAGATACAAATGCGATCAGCGAAAAACCGATAATAAAGAACAAAATAATCGTTCCCGGCAGAAAATAGAACAGGATCGCCGGTGCGGCTGTGATCAGAAGCAGCAGCGCCGAATAAGGCAGATGCCGTATGCTGATCAGCAATGCGTTTTTGATCGTATTTCTGATCGTATTCTCAAACCGTGCAAGAAGCGGAAACACATAGCACAGCGTTAACAGATAAAACAGGCCGACAACAAACAGGACCACAACCAGAACTTTGCGCATCATATCGGGCATGGCGCTGATGTCTCCCCAGGCACCGCTCATGACCGCGTAATCTGAAAACAGGATCCCGCCGACAACCACGGCGATCAGCCAGATCGCGGTCGCCTGTTTGAAATTCGACTTAAATGCCCTGAAAAAACTCTTCGTGATCGGGCCTTCTTCGTTTTTGACCATCTTCAACGTTACATAGTACAACGCTGTCGTTGATGCCCCGACGGTAATTCCCAGTCCGAGCACGCAACACAGAATATAAAGGATGTTCAGCCAGAACAGATCAGCGATCCGGTCCAGCGTGGAGAACACCGGTCCTTCCACATTAAATATACTACTCATATAATACCGTCTTCTACAAATGTATAATCATCGGCGTGTAGCGGATGCCATCTGTGGTCTTCTCTTTCTCCAGATCGATGAATCCGATCTTATGGTAAAAACCAACCGCATAAGGTGCCGCGTTTACCGTGATCTCCGAAAGGTCCATTTCCTCTTTGGCGTAGGAAAACAGGGTTTTAAGCAGCGCCGTGGCAATGCCCCTGTGATGGTGGTCCGCATCCACAAACAGCAGGGATATGTGATTGCGGTTCCTGACACTGACGATCCCGACAATGATCCCGTTTTCCACTGCTGCCCAAACCGGATATGCGCCCCTAAGGAACATCTTCTTGAGCACTGGATCCTTCACAAATTCCCGGAAACTCTGTACGCCTTGCATATCGTAATCCGGGGCTTCATACATCATAAATGTGTCCCATGCCAGCTGCATGGCTTCTTCCCATTCTTTTCCGTGCAGTGCCCGGATGGTATATGATGCATCCAGTTCTTACTTTTTCTTGAACAGTCCGCCAAAGAAGCTCTTTACGGAGTCCCCGACATCTTTAAAGAATCCGCCCACTGACTGGGTTATGATCTTTCCGAGTCCCAGATCCTCCAGCTTCACATCATTGATGTTGAAGGTTCCGTTGTCGATCTGTGTTTTATACTTCGCGTAAATATCATCTGCCTGTTCCGCAAGGACGTTAAAATCGATTCCCATGGATTTGATCTTCATCATCAGGCTGACTGTGGATTTTACTTCTTCCTCGGTCAGGGAAACATTCAGGTCCTTCATACCCTGGCGGACCGCTGCTTCGATTTCTTCTTCCGTATTCAGGTCATTTGCCGCGATCTGTGCCTTGATGTAGGAGATCAGTTCTTCCGCTTCCGTCTGTCCGACTGAATCAGAAATCTCTCCTGTCGTTACCAGCTCATTTAATGCGGTATCCAGTGCCTTATCACTGACTTCCTTGCCGGACATCTGCTCATAGGCCTTCAGGGCGCCGATCAATGCTGCCGTTCCGGAAATCTGTGTCGGCGCGGCAACAATGATATCCGCATCTTCCACACCCGCCGTGATCAATGCGTTACGATACATGTTGGTGGTGCAGTAATTTACGTTTTTGGTGGTTACAACAACACCGTGTCCTTTTTCCGCCGGTCTGACCAGAACGGAAGATAAGGATTTGGTTCCGATCACGGAAGAGGGGATATATTTGTCCAGATGTTCATGCTCTTCCGCATTAGTAACATATACGACATTGTAGCTTGCCATGTCTGCCGCATTCAGTCCCATCAGCTCCAAAACCGTATTTAACTGGGTCTGGTTCAGGTCGGAGCCGAGCGCCAGATAAGCGTTGCCGCTTACGGTCGATGCCTCGGATTGCTTCACTTCCACGCCGGTTGCATCCTGTACGGTCTCCCCTTCTTTGACTTTTCCGGTGCCGTCCTCATCAAAGGTGATCACCTGCGTTGCAAACACGGGACTTACCGTGAACAGGACCATGGACATGGTCAGTATCATACAGATCAGTTTTTTCATTTTCTTTTCTCCCTTCTAAGTAAATATACTCTCCCCGTTATGATTGTATATGTTTTTGAATATATGCAAGTACATCCTCATAGATTTCCGTTTTGCACTTCTCGTTTAAGATCTCATGGCGAAGCCCCGGATACAATTTCATCTCCGTCTGTTTCATCCCGGCCTTTTTGAACTGTTCATAGGCTCTCCTGACACCCGCGCCGTAATTTCCGACAGGATCTTCCTCACCGGACAGAAAGATCACCGGCAGGTCCTTGGGCATTTGGGATAAGAGTTTCGGGTCGTTGAGTCTGTCAACGGATTTTACCAATGTGAGATACCCGTTGATCGTAAATAAGAATCCGCAGGTTTCGTCCGCGATATAACGGTCTACGATCTCCTCATCCTGACAGAGCCAGTCAAAATCCGTACGCCTGTTACTGATCCGCTTATTGGGATTACCCATTACAAGCCCTGCCGCAAACGGGGAACGATACCTGTCACCCTTAAAGCAGCCGATCAGTTTTAACAGGATCAGGCCCGGCTTGGTCATCAGGGCGCTCTGTGATGCCGTGCCCGATAAGATCGCACCGTTGATCCCGTTGCCGTAACGGAAGAGATAGTTCCGAAGCAGCAGGGAACCCATACTGTGCCCCAGAATAAAGTAGGGCTTTCCGGGGTTCTCTTCCTGTGTCAGTTTTTTAAGCCTGTGGATGTCTCTTACTACAACGGTCAGCGGATCTTTCTCGCAGAAATACCCGTATTCCTCTTTATTTGCAACAGATTTCCCATGGCCCAGATGATCGTTTGCAACAACCAGAATACCCCGGTCTGCCATGTAATTTGCAAAATCATCATAGCGCTCGATATGTTCTGCCATTCCGTGAACGAGCTGAAGCACACACAGAATATCTCCCGTTCCTTTCCATTTCAGTGCACGGATCTTATGCGCGCCGTCTCTGGAATCGTAATAGAATTCTTCTCTTTGTGCCATGGCCTGTTCCTCTTAGCAGATTTCCGCGCCCGACGGCATTTCTTTTTCCGGGACCATCAGGGCAAGATTTCCTTTATCATCCTCTGCGCACAGCAGCATTCCTTCCGAAAGCACACCCGCAAGCGTTGCCGGTTTCAGATTGACAAGCACCATGACCTTCTTTCCGACCATTTCTTCGGCGCTGTAATATTGCTTGATACCGGATACGATCTGCTTTACTTCGTTGCCGATCTTCACTTTGGAGCACAACAACTTCTTGGATTTCGGTACTTCCTCACACGCGATTATCTGTCCTACCTGAAACTGCATTTTTGAAAAGTCGTCGTATGCGATCTCTTCTTTTGCGGGAATACTGATGCCTTCTTCCTCTTCGGGGGCGGCTTTCTTCGCCGTCCGGCTTGCCAGTTCTTCCTCTTTCTTTGCAACCTCTTCCATATCCAGTCTTGCAAACAGGATCTCCGGCTGATCCGTGACGTGGTTTCCCTGTTCGTAGAGACCGAACTGATCAAGAACTTCAAATTCGCGGAGGTTTGTGTTCAGCTGCTTTGCGATCCGTCCGGCAGTATCCGGCATAAACGGCTCCAAAAGCGAAGCGCCGATCGTAATCCCTTCGACCAGATTATACAGAACGGCCGACAGGCGGTCCTGTTTGTTCTCGTCCTTCGCCAGTACCCAGGGCTCTGTTTCATCAATGTACTTGTTCAGCCTTTTGAATACCGCAAAGATATCCGTGAGTGCATCCGCGACCCGAAGGGTATCCATCCTTGTGATCACTTTATCGCGTGCGCTTGTTACGCAATCTTTCAGATCATCATCGATAGCCGCCATCTGAGGTTCCAGCGGGGTTTCGACGTACTTAACGGCTCCGCCGAAATACTTATTGCTCATCGAGATCGTACGGTTTACCAGATTGCCCAATGTGTTGGCCAGATCGGAATTCGTGCGCTCTGCGATCAACTCCAGCGTGATGTTCCCGTCATTTTCATACGGCATCTCATGTAACACGTAATAACGGACGGCGTCCACACCGAAGAAGTCCACCAGGTCATCCGCATAGATCACATTGCCCCTGGACTTACTCATCTTGTCATTATTCATAAGCAGCCAGGGGTGCCCGAATACCTGCTTGGGCAGCGGCTCGTTCAGTGCCATTAAGAAAATGGGCCAGTAGATCGTATGGAAACGGATGATGTCCTTTCCGATCAGGTGCAGATCCGCAGGCCAGTATTTGCTGTATTGATCTGTGGATTCCCCGTCCGCATCATAGCCGATCCCCGTGATATAGTTGGACAGTGCATCAAGCCATACATAAACCACGTGCTTGTCGTCAAAATCTACCGGAATGCCCCATTTGAAACTCGTCCTGGATACACACAGATCCTGAAGACCCGGCAGCAGGAAATTGTTCATCATTTCATTCTTGCGGGACACGGGCTGTATAAATTCGGGATGCGTATTGATATGTTCGATCAGGCGATCGGCATATTTGCTCATCTTGAAGAAATATGCTTCTTCTTTGGCGGGGTGAACATCTCTTCCGCAGTCCGGGCATTTGCCGTCTTTCAACTGCGATTCCGTCCAGAAAGCTTCACATTCCGTACAATACAATCCCTCGTAAGCGCCCTTGTAGATGTCTCCCTGATCATACAGGCGCTTAAAGATCTTTTGTACCTGTTTCTCATGATAGTCATCTGTCGTGCGGATGAATTTATCATAGGATATCTGCAAAAGGTCACACAGCTCCCGGATCTGTCCTGCCACACCGTCAACATATGCCTTGGGTGTAACGCCCGCTTCCTGTGCTTTTAATTCGATCTTCTGTCCGTGTTCGTCCGTTCCCGTCTGGAAAAAGACATCATATCCTTCTTTGCGTTTAAATCTTGCGATCGCATCTGCCAGAACCACTTCGTAATTGTTGCCGATATGCGGTTTCCCGGACGTATATGCGATTGCCGTTGTAATATAATAAGGTTTCTTGCTCATCTTAAAAAGTCATCTCCTTCAACCTACATCTATAATAGCATAAATACACTATTTATCCTATAACAATTGTTGATAAACCATGCGCTTGCTCATCCCTCTGTCTTCGGCGACTTTTTTCATGCATTCCTTGCGGTCAAATCCCTGTTTCTCATAGAATTGCATGTGCTCTGAAAGGGACATTTCCTCCCATTTTTTCTGGGTTTCTTCTCTGATCAGCTCTGGATCCTTTCCCGCAAGCACAAGCACATACTCCCCGCGCGGTTCATTCTGTTCATAAAACGCAACGGCTTCCTGCAGCGTCGTGCGCATGTATTTCTCGTGTTTTTTGGTCAACTCCTTGCAAACGGTCAGGCTCCGGTCACCAAGCGCTTCATAAAGCTGTTTCAGTGTGGCCGATAAATGATGCGGCGCTTCGTAAAGAATGATCGTTCGCGTCTCGTCCGACAGCTGATGCAGGATCTCCCGCCGTTCTTTTTTATCCGACGGCAGAAATCCCTCAAAGCAAAAACGCCTGGCATTCATTCCGGATAACGTCAGGGCCGTAATGCAGGCGCACGGACCGGGAAGCGATGTGACTTTTATGCCTTCCTCGTGACACAGCTTTACAAGCACTTCTCCGGGGTCTGAGATCGCCGGAGTGCCGGCATCCGTAATCAGCGCAATGTTCAGTCCACCCTTCAGCTTTCCGATCAGCTCGTTCGCCTTATCGTATTTATTATGTTCGTGATAGCTGGTCATCGGTGTGCGGATATTAAACCGGTTCAGCAGTTTGATACTGTTTCTGGTATCTTCTGCCGCGATCAGATCCACTTCCCGCAGTGTATCAAGCACATGCTCCGTGATATCTGACAGATTACCGATCGGTGTCGCACATAGGAACAGAATCCCCTCATTAATATCCATAAAGGTCTGTGATCTCCTGCGTATACTTCCCTTTTGATTGATATACGATCAACGGTTTTTCAACACTCAGTCTGGAACGGCCGCCCTTTAAGGCCTCGATCATGACCATGTTCGGTTCTTTATCGACATAAGGGTACACCAGCTGCATGCGTTTCGGTTCCAGATGGTATTTCCGGAATGTCTCAAATACTTCGACCATCCGAAACGGTCTGTGTACCATAAAGAAACGGCCTTTATCCTTCAATACCCTGCTGCCTTCGCGGATCACGTCGTCCAATGTACACATTACTTCATGTCTCGCGATCGTCATGGGCGTTTTTTCACACTTAAGCCCGTGCGAGGCGATCATATAAGGCGGATTGGAAACCACGGCGTGGAATGAATCCTGTGAAAACAACTCCTTTGCATGATTAATGTCATCACAGATGATCTCGATCCGGTCCGCAAGTCCGTTCATGGCAACACTTCTTCTTGCCATATCGGCGCTCTCTTCCTGTATTTCTATTCCGGTGAAATGTTCCCCTTTCCCCTTGGCCTGAAGCAGGATCGGAATGATCCCGGTTCCCGTTCCGATATCAAGTACCTGTTCTTCCGGCCCGATACGGCAAAATCCCGACAGCAGGACCGCATCCATCCCGAAACAGAACTTTTCCGGGTTCTGGA
The DNA here is from genome assembly GCA_017544705.1 of Lachnospiraceae bacterium. Taxonomy (GTDB): domain Bacteria; phylum Bacillota; class Clostridia; order Lachnospirales; family Lachnospiraceae; genus UBA2868. The sequence continues at coordinate 13,476 of JAFYDQ010000078.1, forward strand.
TGATCCCGTATCCGTTCCGTTGCAGATCGTCAATTCTCTCTCCGGCCTTCAGTTCAATTGTCGTCGAGCTTTGACTTTTCATCCTTCTTTTCCAGTTGTTCCAACGCTTTCCTGTCCTCATCGGACATTTTCTCGTTATTTCTTTTTCCGTGTCTGGTCTTGAAGCGGAGTTCCGATGCCTTATATTCTTTGATCTCTTTTTCGTCATCCACGTCCACGATCACTCTGACAAGCTGGCGCAATACATTTACAGACGCAACTTCTCCTTTGAGCCCGTCCTCCGTGGTTACCGTATCTCCGACATTGGGAAGTTTTTTGTTCAGTTCTTCGTAAGTTTCTTCTTCATTTTTCAAACAGCACATCAGCCTTCCGCAGATTCCCGATATCTTTGTGGGATTCAGCGAAAGATTCTGTTCTTTGGCCATTTTGATGGAAACGGGTGCGAAATCAGCCAGATATGTATGGCAGCATAACGGTCTTCCGCAGACGCCGATCCCGCCAAGGATCTTGGTTTCATCACGCACGCCGATCTGACGCAGTTCGATCCTGGTCTTGAAAACGGCCGCCAGGTCTTTTACCAGCTCCCTGAAATCGATCCTTCCGTCAGCCGTAAAGTAAAACAGCACTTTATTATTGTCAAACGTATATTCCGCGTCGATCAGCTTCATTTCCAGCTGGTGTTTGCGGATCTTTTCCTGACAGATTTTAAAGGCTTCCTTTTCCTTCTCGCGGTTTTTGGCCTCTGTCTTGATGTCTTCCTCGGTGGCTTTCCGGATGACCGGTTTCAGGGGTTGCGTGACTTTTTCTTCTTCCACTTCGGTCGGCGGCATGACAACGGTTCCGAACTCAACGCCTCTTGCCGTTTCCACGATCACGTGGTCGTCGCGCTTCATTTCAATCCCTCCCGGTTCAAAATAATATACTCTTCCGGCAGTTCTGAATCTGACTCCGACTACATTTTTCATATTAATTCTCCTTTAGTGCAAGCAACAGCAATTCCAACGCCATATCCGGATTCACGTTGGCATTGATCCTGGCTTTTGTTTCTTCTATCACGGCAAGGACGTGCGCGATGCTTTCATAACTGCATCTGTCCGCGATCATCCCGATCATCTGCCGGTCTTCAAGATGTAACAGTTTTTCCGTTTTCCCGGTTGCTTTGCAAAGCAAAATGTCTCTGTACCACAAATACAGGTAATCCAAAAACTCCGTAATCCCGACGGATAAACCAGATATTCTCTTGATCTCTTCACTGATCTCCATGATATCCATGGAAGGAATGCTTTTGAGAAGCTGCGACGTTTCCTGCCTGAGTTCTTCAAAATCGTCATTTTTCAGAAGCATCTTCGCTCTTCCGATGCTGCCCCTTGCAAATGCGGCACAGATCGTGGCTTTATAATCCGGGATCTGCATGTTCTGCATCAGATAGGTTTTCACCTGCTCATCGGTCAGCGGACGGATATTGAGCAAAATACATCTGGAACGGATCGTTTCCAGCAGCAGCTCTGCATTTTTACACAGCAGCAATATGATCACATATGCCGGCGGTTCTTCCAGTGTTTTGAGCAGCGCGTTTTGCGCTGCGGCATTCATGGTATCCGCATCCGGAATGATATAGACCTTATAGGGGGAGCTGTATGGCTTGATCGCAACATCACCGATGACCTGCTCCCTGATCTCGTTCACCTTAATCACGCCTTCTTTTTCAGGGATCAGATAACGGATATCCGGCTGGTTCCCGGACAAAGCCTGTTTACAGGAGTGACAGGTCATACACGGTTCTTCTTCGCCTCTCTCACACTGCACGGTTATGGCAAACGTATCCGCGATCATCTTTTTTCCCATCCCGGCTTCACCCTGCAGAATATATGCGTGGTTAATCATCCGGGACTGGATCGCTCCCTGTAAATGCTCCTTTATATGCTCTTGACCTATGATCTTAGAAAATCCAACCATCGTTTATGTAAGAATATCCAACAGCAATCCTCTGATCTCCCCGATCTTTCCGAGGATGGAGAGGTTGTCCTTTTCTTCTTTCATCAATGTTTCAGCCAATTCGTCCAGGTTCTGGTCGATCAGCCGGATGATCCCGTATACTCTGTGGCGGCCTCTGCGATCCAGGAAATTCTCTCTGGAAAACTTGTGCGAGCGGTTAACGATCTCGTTCAAAAAGTCTTTGATCAGACTCCGGTACCGTTTCATATCACGGACATCCATATGCTTGGAAATCTTTTTTCCCTGCATGGTAATATCATCAAAAAGCAGTGAAAGACGCTCCTGCAGGCCCTCTTCCTCGATCCTGCTCATCAGCGTGAACTTAAACTGCTCATCGGTCACCTGCGCATTCTGGGTGTACTCAACCGGCTGATTACCCGTTATCTGATTGACTTTTATATCCATTCTGAATCCCTCCTATATAGGTGCGGATTTCATCGATGCAGCGTTCCAGATCATCATTGATGAATCTTCTGTCAATGCCGGCAGCCGTCAGCTTCTCCTCTGCAAAATCTTCCGAATCGCTTAAATATCGCCTGCACATTTCCGTAAATTTCCGGTTTTCCGGTTTCTTTTCCCGATCCAGCGCTCTTTGCAGACGAATACCGTCATCTACTTCTATATATATCGGCACGACGTTCTCGGCGCCGAAGGAATCCCTGATGGAAAGGTAAGACTTAAGTACCCCGATGATCAGGTAATCCCTGTTTTCAAGATCCAGGCTTTCGTCATTCACGGTAAAATAGCGCCATAACCCGTGTACCGTATTGTACGCGCGGTCTTCCAGGATCCGGCCTTCCCGCTTCAGTTTCTGAAAGGTTTCTTCATCTACGTAATGATAAGTCACATCCGGAATCTCTCCGTCCCTGATCGGTCTTGTCGTATAAAGTACGACGCTTTGAAGATGCAGGCTCTCATCATTCAGGATTCGTTTATATATGGTATCTTTTCCGGTGGAACTCTTTCCGATTATGTAATAAATTTTTCCCATGATCTTCTGTTTTAAGGCTGCTTTACTCTGTTGTTTTCGTCCAAAGTCTTCTGATAATTATCGATCAGGTAATCGTATTTTCCGAGGTTGATATCGATGATTGCCTGTATCCTGTCAGGATCCGTCAGCCCGCCTCTTGTGATCAGGCGGATCACGTCCAGATATTCGTGCAGGTCAGGATTCTCTACCAGGTTCTGATCCTGATAGGCAGACTCATAATATCCTTCGGGAACATCTCTCCACATATGACCGATCCGCCAGTTTTCTTCCCTTACCGCGGGAAGCTTTGATAAGAACGGATCACCCAGGGCATATTGATCGTTCAGGTAAAGATCCGAATTGTAATACATGGAAATACCCGATACCATGCGTAATATCCCGCCCGGCTGCTCCCACTGGCGGAATTCGTCGATTCCCGCTTCATTCCAGGCATTCCGAAGGACCAGTTTGCCGGTTTTGAAATAAGACAGCGTATTATTGAACAGGCTGGTATAGCGGAAGTATCCCGCTCGTTCATCCGCGATCGGTGAATTTCCGTTTCCGAACAGGAACTGCGTTGTAATAACGGGGCTGACCAGATTGCAGAGCAGTCCCAGCGCCAAAACCAGCATTGCAGCGCCGGAGCAAAGCTTTGTCTTAAATCCGTAAAAATCACGATTCTGCATGTGAAGAAAAATGATCAGGGACATAAAGAACAGAACCGTAAAATGCCGTCCCAGCATAAAATCGCCGCCGATGTAGATCAGATAGATAAAATACAGTAAAATGCCGGCGCAGCACCATCTTTCTTTTGCTTTTCCGGCAAGCGCGGCAAGAACGATCACAAAAAGGGGAACGGCGATCAGGAGCACATCGCAAAAAGCGGAAGTGGCAAGATATACGATCCCTCTTTTGATATATTCCGTTACCGGAATTCCCGTTCCCAGCTTTACGAAAGCCGTATTGGGAACGAAAAAGCCATAGTAAAAGACCGAGAACAGTTCCCAGATCACAAACGGTGAAAGCCCGCCGATCGCTATGAAAACCGCTTTAATAAATGAAACATTTTCACGTTTTGCAAGATACACATATACCGCCATCGGCGCAACCAGAAGAACGGCGTCCATGCGGGTCGTCGCGATCAGGGCAACCAGAATGGCCAGTACAAACAGATCTTTTGCGCCATATCGTTCTTTGCAAAAGCACACTTTAAGAAACAGCGCCGTCAGGAAAAACAGCAGGCAGTTTTCCAGTCCGCTGGTCGTATAGCTGATAAAGCAGGAACTGCCGGCCAGGACAAAAAAAGATCCGATCACCTGTTGTTTCGTATTGCAGAAATGCTTCAGTACGATCCCGTAAGCTGCTGCCGAAAAGGCAATGCAGATCAGCAGGGAAACCAGAAACATTTTGCGAAACACAAAGTATCCGGCTGCTATGATCAGTGTAAATAACGGACAGGTCGTCGCGGTTACGCGCTCTCCCACGTTATATACAAACCCGTTTCCGAGCACCAGATTCTTGGCCATGACATAGGCATGATATGCATCATCGCTCTGCCATGCAAGCGCGGTGATCACGCAGATGAATACTGCCAGCGCGGCCAGTTTATATCGATTCAAAATGTTATTTTTCAGGTCCTTAAACATCTTCTTCCCATTCAGGCTTCGCAAAGTTTATCCGCCAGATCAAGCGCTCTCGATACCACAACATCGGAATTGTAATGCTGCCATTCTCCCCACCGGCCGAGTCCGTACACCTGTTTTGATTTTGCCCATGACAAAAGCGCTTCCATGCACTCCTGTTTGCCCATCGTATTTAACGGATATGCATAATCGTTTACAAAGTATTCCGATCCTGTATTTTCCGTTTCCGAAAATCTCGTCAGGTTTGTTTCCGTCCAGTATCCTTTGGAATCCGGACAGAAGTTGTGTCTGACCAAAATCCTGTGATAAGGCAGCGACAGATCCGGATAGTAGATCCAGTGCGCCGGCGTTTTCAAACGTTCCGGTTTATAAGTGATCACAACCGAACTGTAGCAGAGCGAATCGATCCGTTCTTTCTGCTCATCCGGCATTCCTTTAAACGATCCGATGCTCTTCCACGGAATGGTAGAGACAATGATATCCGCTGAAAATTCGCCGTTTACAAGATGCTTATCAAAATCCAGAGAGGTAACCGGTGTCTGGTAAAGGATCCTGTCACCGAGCGCATCCGCCATCCTGTTCCAAAGCTCGCCGTAACCGTATTTCTTCGGATAATAAAACCTTGCATGCGCCGGCTGCTTGCCGTACGCCTTTTTCTCAAGGCAGCTGATCAGCGTTTCTTCAAAAGAAACATTCGGGAGCTTGTTCAGCCAATAGGTTCCGAGCCTGTTTAAGTCCTTCCCGAACATTTTCTGATTGTACGGGATCATGTAATCCTCGGCGATCTTATCTCCCAGCTTCCAGAAGATCCAGTCGACGAATTTCTCCGGCATATCCTCGCCGAGATTGCAGCCTGCAACGGCAATGGATTTTAAATATTCCACCTGGTCGTTCAGTTTCATCTGCCAGATGTTTGATTCGATCGGGCTGTTGATCTCGTTGCCGTTTACGACAATTCTGGAATCCCGCTCATATTCATCCCATTCGTCTTTTCCCATGAACGGAAAAAGGAACTGCAGGGCCTGCTCATTGCGGACATCCAGAAAATGCCCGCCGCCGATATCCAGGGGGCTGCCGTCCACATCCTTACTTTTGCATAAGCCGCCGGCGCTTTCGTCCCGTTCCAATACCAGGAAGTCCTGTATTCCGTTTTGCAGTAACCTGTTGGCAAACGTCAGACCGGCCGGTCCGGCACCAAGAATCAAGTATTTCATGCCATCTCCCGATTCAAAAATCAATCATAACATTTTATCATTATTGCCTTTAAAGGGCAAATTCTCACAGGTCGAATTCCTTCTCACTGACAATCTTTTTCAGCTGTTTGTCATAAACCAGAACCTTTACCTGATCCGAATCCAGAGAATAGGTTTTCTCGTTTACGAACAATTGTGTTTTCTTATCTCCGTCGGAATCCGTTTTCCTGACCAAAAGCAGTTTTGTGTCATCCAGATCGATAAACGCTCTCTGCTCCGGATTGGCAGATGAATACAGCAGTCCCTCTCCGTTTGAAACCAAAACGTTACCGGAAATGCCTTGGGCGGGATCGATACCGAGACGGCCCAATACGTTCTTATTGTCACTGATAAACGCCGAATTTTCCGCGCCATTCCCATAGGTCAGGAATACGATATACTGATCATTGAGAAGCTGAAGCAGGTATTTTCCGGGTGTCTCTGCGTGTGGCAGATAATAATCCGAAATGTTTTCCTGGCGATGCATGAGTGCATCTTTTTCCCAGGAAGCATAACGTTTGTCACCCCTGTGATCTTCCAACTGATAGGTCGTTTTCAGGTATTCGCCGAGGTACTTTGTAAACTTCTCATGACCGGGAACGTTTAAATGAAACTCATCCGCCAGGTCCGTTTCAAAATCCAGGCCGATCTTTTCATAGTAATTGTCTTTGTTGAAATCGATATACGGAACATTTTCCTCCGCGGCAATCTGGAACTCATAATTATAGATTTTCTGCGCATCCTCGTAATGATAAACCGGAAACGGAACGGAGATCAGCAGCAGCGGGATATTCTGTTCCTTTGCATAATCTATGATCATGCGATAATACTTTTCTTCTTTCTCTTTCATGGGCATTGTTTCCGTTACGGAAGACATGTCGATCGTTTCATGCACATCCGTATTCTCGCGAAAATCAAAGCCTTTATAATTGATGGAGCGGTTTTCGTCAGCAAAATCATCCTTTGTCAGTTCATCATATCTTGTATGCATGATGTTCATCGGGTTTAAGATCGCATCAAATTTCGATTCGACCGTGCTGACCTTTGTGGCTTCCAGCCGGTTCAGATTCCACTTCATTCCGTATAAATTGGTCACCGTCCAGAACTCCGGCTGGTAATCCACCGACCGGATACCCGGTATCGTCACATCCATGACAACTACTTTGGGCTTTTGCGTTTTCAAAGCCTCTTTCAAAAAATAGTAGCTGTTCCAATACGGCTGCTCGGCACCGCCCAGATCAAAGGCGGAAATTCCGTATTCATCCCATAATATGCCCGTGTTAACGTCACAATAGATGTGTGAACTGCCAAGCAAAATCACATCCACCGTGTTATCCTTCTGCAGATAATAGGACTGCATCTGTTTGATCCCGTCTTCCGACTTCAGCGTCAGGATCCGGCAGCAGAGTGCATATGTCAGGATGAAGGCACCGATCGCGATCACTGCCCTGAATAAATTTTTCATGTTAAAACCTTCCGTAAATAAAGTCCGCGGCTACAAAATCCGTTCCGTAATAGCCCCAGTTAATGATCATGACAAACAACACAAGAAATACCAGCAGGCGGAACAGGTAGTTTTGCCTATGGAGCATTTCCCTGACCGAATCCCTTTGCTGGAGGATCGAAACAACCAGAAACATGAGCAGGCCAAGCAGCATGATCAGCCACTCATCCTTGGTAAGGCCCAGCCCGTATAACGATCCGTCAAAAAAGATCCACGGGTTGCATAAAGAAAACGCGGATTTCCACATTTTAAATCCGTCCGCCAGGCTCTCTGCACGGAAAAAAGAAAGGCCGAACACAAACAGGCAGGCGGTTCTGAAACGCTGGAACATCTTCCATGAAAATCCTGCGGTATTAATATGCAGGATATCCGTCAGTTTTTTGAAGAACGGTGACAGGAGATCACCGATCACGATCACAATGCACATGTACAGGCCAACGCCGAAAATATAGTTCCATCCGCCCCCGTGCCAGAGGCCGATCAAAAACCAGGCGATCACCAAGGATGCATAAAACGGAAGATTGCATCTGTGTTCGTAGTTTTTGCCAAGATGCGCCTTGCACCACTTTCTCATCTTTCTCCAGCGTTCGGTACGCTCAAGCGGATACAGAATGTAATCCCGCAGAAAGCCGCCGAGGGTGATGTGCCATCTTCTCCAGAATTCCTGAAGTCCCGTGGAATAAAACGGCGTATTAAAGTTTTCCGGCAGTTCGATGCCAAGACACTGGGAAAACCCGAGTACAATGTCCATTAAGCCTGAAAAATCAGCATATAACTGCAGCGCAAACATAAACGCCGCAACGATAATATAGAAACCGGCGTATGCTTCATAGTATGCATAGATCGTATTAACAACCACCGCACACCTTTCCGATATTACCAGCTTCTTGAATATTCCCCAAAGCGCTCTCTCAACACCGCGCACAACATTTTCGTACTGAAATCTGTGTTTTTCTCCCCACAGCCTGCTTTGCATATCATCATATTGCGTGATCGGTCCGGATGTCATCTGCGGGAAAAAACCGGCAAACAGAATGACTTTGCAGGGATTCTTCTGTGCTTCGTTTTTGCCCCAGAAAACATCCGTCAGATATCCGATGATGATCAGGGCAAAATATGAGATGCGGATCGGGGCATATTGATCGGCAAATCCGATCAGCCTGTCAAATGCGCTTCCGTCAAAGGAAGCAGAAAACAGCCGGATCAATCCCGTAATGATCTGGCAGAAAAATGCACAGTATTTAAACAATGAAAGCATCAGGAGATCCGCGGCCAATGCGGAAATATAGATGGTTTTTTTGCGGGATTCACAGCGATCCATGAGCATCGCGGCGAGCCAGTTGATCAGGATATAGAACAGAAACAGGACCATTTGCTGCCATGTTGATGATTGATAGTAAAACACCATACTGGACAGAAACAGCCAGATCCATTGCAATTTACCGGGCAAAAGATAGTATACGAGCACGACGATTGCAAAGAATATAAAAAAGGGCGCAGATATCAGTGACATTCGTTTTCCTCACAATGCACATAGTTATAATAATTTTACTATATTACGCACAATTTAGCAAAGCCGGACGCATGTTTAGGCAATAAAAAAGGAAGGATCAGACCTTCCTCATGAAGTAGCGGGGGTAGGATTTGAACCTACGACCTTCGGGTTATGAGCCCGACGAGCTTCCAGACTGCTCCACCCCGCGTCATTAATGGGCGGAGAAGGATTCGAACCTTCGAAGGCATTGCCAACAGATTTACAGTCTGCTCCCTTTGGCCACTCGGGAATCCACCCATGTTAAATTTTTAAGCCGATGATCGGACTCGAACCGATAACCTGCTGATTACAAATCAGCTGCTCTGCCAATTGAGCCACATCGGCATTTGCAAATAGGAGGGGCCCACGAAGTGGGAAGAACCTGTTTGCACCGTGCGCATCCATTTGCGAAGCAAATTCTTATATGCGCACGTCCTTAAAT
>JAFYDQ010000079.1 GCA_017544705.1 Lachnospiraceae bacterium
TGGGTAGCAGGCGGTATGCCGATCACCAAGATGATGAACATGGAGCGCAGAAACGGCGAAGATAAGCCGGTTATCCGTAAGGCTCTGGTAGAGCTGGATGGCGCGCCGTTCAAGTACTTTGAAGCACACAGAGAAGAGTGGGTTGCAGGCGGTATGCCGATCACCAAGATGATGAACATGGAGCGCAGAAACGGCGAAGACAAGCCGGTTATCCGTAAGGCACTGGTAGAGCTGGACGGTGCACCGTTCAAGTTCTTCGAGGCACACAGAGATGAGTGGGCAGTAAAGACCGCCTTCACTTATCCGGGTGCGATCCAGTACTACGGCCCTTCGGAGGTTTGCGATCTGACGACCAGAACGCTGGCGCTGGAGAAGGGTTGATCGCTTTTCAGATTCATAAGGATGATAAGGCTGCCACATTTCGTGGCAGCCTTTTTTGGCCCCCCTCGGGCCGGATTGCATCGGAAGTCAGCGAAAAATGGTTATTCCGATGCATTTCGCTGACCACAGGAGGGGGTTGTGCATCGGAGATCAGCGATAATCGTCCATCCCGATGTAATCGTTGACTGGTTCAGGGTGAGGGTGCATCGGGATCAGCGAAAACAAGGGGTACCCGATGCTTTCGCTGACGAATTCTGGGAGAAATTGCATCGGGATCAACGATATCAGGGGGTACCCGATGTTTCCGCTGACTGATCCTCTGAAAATTGCATCGGAAATCAACGGAGAACAAAGAAATCGCTGTTTTCGTTGACCGGTCTCCAAATAGAAGCATCGGAAGTCAACGAAAACAGACTATCCCGATGCAATCGCTGATTCCGGGCCACAGGAGGGACAACAAGGTGTGAAACGGAGAAAAAAATGAACCCCTAACCCCGTCCCCAAGAGGCCAAAACTATGGTACAATGTGATTAAAAGGATGGGACAAACCTATGAAGATTACCATACTGGGCGCCAGAGGCTCGATGCCGACAGACGGAAAAGAGATGCTGGAATATGGCGGTGCGACTTCATGCGTGCTGGTCGAAACTAAGAAAGATGCGATCATTCTGGATGCAGGGTCGGGAATCCAACGGGTGCCCAAAATGCCGGATAAATCACTCGCCATCCTGTTCAGCCATATGCATGTCGATCACCTGGTCGGTCTGCCGTTCCTGCCAAGCCTTTCAGAGAAGGGCCGGCGGATTGATTTTTACGGAGAGAGCAGGTTCGGATTTACCCTGCAGGAACAGTTAAAGAAATTGTTTTCCCCGCCGTTCTGGCCGCTACCGCTGGAAGACTATCCGTCGGATGCCGTATTCCATGATCTTGAGGGACCGTTTTCGATCGGGGAAATTGATGTGACGTTCATGGGCTCCAACCATCCGGGCGGAGGCACCATTTTCAAACTGGAGCATGAAGGTCACTCTCTGGTCTATGCAACCGACTATGAGCATGACAGCAGGTGTGACGGGAAACTGATCGAATTTGCAAAAGACACGGACCTGCTGTTTTATGATGCGCAATATACGGAAGAGGAATTTGCAAAGCGCAGGGGTTTTGGTCATTCCACGGTGGCGATGGGGCTGAAGATCATGGAAGAGTGCGGCGCGAAGAACCTGCGTTTTGTACATCATGATCCGAGACACACTGACGAAATGCTTCGCGAGATGGAAGAAAAAGTCGCAAGCGATAACATTGCATTTGCCAGAGAAGGAGAAGAGATCCTGTTATGACAAAGATTGATTTTGACCTGAATCGGATGATCGCGATCGCGATCGACTTAAGTGCCGAGAAAGATTTTGATACGTTGATGCAGAAGATCCTGCTGGAGGCGATGGACGTCTGTCATTGCGATGCCGGAACCGTATACATGAAGGAGAAGGATCATCTGAACTTTCATACCGTGTACACGAAATCCAAAGGCATCCCCGCAGCGGAGCAGAGCCGGAATGCGAACCTGCCGCCGGTACCATTAAAGCGGACGCATGTGTGTGCCTGCGCCGTGATCGACAACAAGAAGATCAACCTGCCGGATATTTATGAATCCAAGGAGTATGATTTTACCGGCGCCCAGAAGTATGACGCGATCAATGACTACCGCACGGGTTCGATGCTCGTCATCCCGATGTGCGATGAAAAGGATGAGATCATCGGCGTTCTGCAGCTGATCAACTCATTAGATGAGGACGGCAAAATCATCCCCTTCGACCCTGCCTACGAGCAGATCGTATCGGCGCTCGCAAGCCTTGCCGCGGTGAGCTTAAACAACCACAAGCTGGCGCAGGAAGTCACGGATCTGTTGCATTCCTTTGTGCGTGTCATGGTAGATGCGATTGATGAAAGAAGCTCTTACAACGCAAATCACACAAAGAGCATGGTCAAATATGCGGAGAAGTTTTTGGACTGGCTTACGGAAACAGATCAGGACTGGCAGATTCCGGAAGACAAAAGGGATGCTTTCCTGATGAGCGTCTGGCTGCATGATATCGGCAAACTGATCGTGTCGCTTGAGATCATGGATAAGCCGGATCGGCTCGGCGTTTTTTATAACGGGCTTAAGAGCCGTGTGGAGATCGCGCAGCTGATGGAACGTCTGCGCGCGTTTGAAGATCCTGCGCAGGCAGATACCTGTGAGGAAAAGGCGCGTACGTTCAAGGAAGCCTGGGAGACGATCAAGGAAGCGAACAGCGCGGGATTTTTGGATGATGGAAAAATCGAGAAACTCCGCTCTTTCGGCGAACTGACCTGTATGGATGCTTCGGGTGAAACGATCCCGTTCTTAACGGATGCCGAACTGGAAGCGATCACCGTACGAAAAGGAACACTGACCGATAAAGAGCGTCATCAGATCGAAGAGCATGTAACTTACACGGCGAGAATGCTTTCACAGATGAACTTCCGCGGGATCTATGAAAATGTTCCGTTCTGGGCAGGGGCGCACCATGAACTGTTAAACGGCGCCGGCTATCCAAATCATCTTGAGGGCGATGAGATCCCGAATGCAGTCAGGCTGCTGACGATATTGGATATCTATGATGCGCTGACTGCGGAAGGTCGGCCGTACAAGCCTGCAATGCCGTCCGCCAAGGCTTTTGCGATCCTGCACAGCATGCAGGAGGAAGGGCGTCTCGATGGCAAGATGCTTGATCTCTTCGAGCAGAGCGAAGCGTGGAAGCGGTAGAGAGCAAAATTGCCGTATTTTTTACAGACTGGAAGATCTTGAAGAGGAGGATACAATCTATGGATGATTTTAGAGAATTATTGAAAAATGTTGATCGTTCGTATGATGGATTTGTTCATGCAGTAATGTCATACGTTAAAATGCCTGGTAATGAAGACAAAAAAGACCTCATTGAAAGATATATCGTTCTTCATCCTGAATCCAATTCGTCGGATATATTACAGTTTATGATTGAAAAAACAGGTTTTTTTGTACCTCAGGAAAGTGATCAGCGAGTTGTATTGTAAAGTCGTGGAATTTCGTGTAAAATGTGCTTGGTGTCTGAGCAGGATGCGGCACCGAGAGAATGAATATTTGATACATGATGTGAGTGGGAAAAACCATGGATGAGGGGAACAAGAAGAAAAAGAAACGAATTGTGATGATTATTGTCGCGGCGTTATTGCTTGTGGCAGCAATCATCATTTTCTTTATCTGGCGTTCCAAAATCACGGCAACGACGATGCGGATCCTGCGGTTGGAAGGCGAAGTTACGTTAGAGGATAACGGGAGCCCGAAGCAGGTTAAAGAGAACCTGCGGTTAAAGAGCGGCAACGCACTGACGACCGCAGGAGAGAGTTTGGTTTCGATCGGGCTCGATGATACAAAGATTGTTACGTTGAATGAAAAGAGCCGTGCAGAGTTCAATCAGAGCGGACGCAAGCTGGATCTGGAACTGACGGCAGGAAGCCTGTTCTTCGAAGTCAGTGCACCGCTGACGGATGAGGAGACCTTTGATATCAGGACGAGTACGATGGTTGTCGGGATCCGCGGTACTTCGGGCCTTGTCTCCGTGGAAGGCGGTCATGAGAGCCTGATCATTTCGGACGGTACCGTACATGTGATCGGAACCAATCCGTTTACGAAAGAAGTCAAGGAGATCGATGTATCGGCAGGACAGAAGATCACGGTCTACCTGTATAATGACAGAGATGTGGACAGTATCGAGTTCTTCTTAGAGGAAGTGACCGAGCATGAGATGCCGGAATTTGCCCTGCAGCGCATGCGGGAGAACGAAGAACTGCTGGATAAGGTTGTCAAAGAGACCGGCTGGGACAGAGATTGGATCTTGGGGATCAAAAAAGATGTGCCGAGTGATGATGACAACGGACCGGATGACGGAGATGACGGCCCGGGTGGCGGAAGTGCGCAGCCGGAGATAGCAGAACCGACAGAAGAACCCGTGGAGACCGGTGATACGGGAGATGGCACGGATTCGGATGAAACTGAACGTGAAACAACGGTGAAGGGCCCTACGCCGGAATCGCTTGAGAGAGCAAAGAACGCAATCATTTCGGAAGACCCCGGTTCCGGACTTGTGGCATTAAATGTCGGCACGCTGTTTGATCCGGAATGGTATGCGAATGCCTATCCGGATGTCGCAAGGGCTTATGGTAAGGATACGGTTGCTCTGGTAGCGCACTATCTGGATTACGGCCGCAAGGAAGGCAGACTTCCCCTGCCGCCGAGAGTAGCCAAGGCAACACCGACCCCGACCTTTGATCCGAACGCGAATAACAGTGGCGGCTCGGATGAGGAAGAGGAAGAGCCTGAGCCCTCACCTACAGGTGGTGGAGGCGGCGGTGGTGGCGCTACCGCAACGAGTTCTTCCTATGACAGCAGTAAAGGCAATACCGTACCTTTGCCGGGCGGGAGTGGTACCTTTGTCAGTGCAAGTAATACCCTTATGATTCCGGGCGGCCAAACAGTTAGCTTCGATATACCGTATACAATCACCGATACCCATACGGGGACAAGCTATACGGTTGATGCCGGCGATTTGGCGTTAGAACCGGGTAGCGTTTCAAATATTACAGAGACGATCGGATCAACGAGATTGACCGGCACGTATACAGATACTGGTAACACGTTTTCAATCGGAGACGGAAATACGTACGATGACCGAGACAGTGCATTTCCGCATAACGGGGTTAATTATATCCAATTGCGGGATACGTCTAGTACTCCTGTGATAGAGGCCTATATAGCTCCGAATGGAACAGTCTACTATGATCAAAGTTTGTTGCCATAAATTTTCATAAACTTAGCGGCGGTCGAAAGACTGCCGCTATTCTATTGCCTGCACACGCGGGAAATCATTTGCAGGACACGCTGTGTTGTGGTATGATTTTTACGAGCATACGTTTCTATTATCAGATTTTGGATCATATTTATGACATTTCTGTCAGCACATTAAGAATCTATGCTTACCCAAACACTTCATATTCATAAAGCAGGGATTCTTAAGAAAAACGAACAGAATAGGATTCCTGCTTACAGGTTTAACTTTTTTATACGGAAAAGGAGGAATCTTATGGTAGAAAACAGAGAGTACAAGAGTGATGTTTTTTCCATGCTCATGGAAGACAAGGCATACGCATTGCAAGTCTATAATGCATTAAACGAATCGTTTTATGATGAGCCGGATCAGGTTGAAATGCATGTCCTTGAAAAGGGGATCTCCCTTTCGGTTCGGAATGACGCGGCATTCATTATTGACATGAATCTAAGTATTTACGAGCATCAGTCGACATTCAATCCGAACATGCCGCTTCGGTCTCTTCAATATTTTGTCACGATTCTGGATGAAATGCTGGGAAAGAAAGATCTTTACAGCAGAAAACTGATCCGGATTCCGACACCTCATTTTGCGGTATTCTATAACGGTACGGAAAAGCGTCCGAGACGGGAGGTACTGAAATTATCCGCTTCGTATGCCAAACCGACAGAAGAACCTGAACTGGAACTGACCTGTACGGTATATAATATCAATCCGGATCAGGATAAGGAACTGCTGCAAACATGTGAAGTGTTGGATGAATACATGCAGTTTATTAAGACAGTCAGGAAAAATGAAGCAGCAGGCATTGAAAGTCCTGTCGAGAGGGCAATCGATGAATGTATCAGAAACCATATATTGGAGAAATTCCTAAGGGAACGAAGGACGGAGGTGTTAAGAACCATGACGATCGATATGACATTTGAGAGAAGAGAACAATTGATCCGCGAGGAAGAACGGGAAGAAGGCAGAGAAGAAGGAAGGGAAGAAGGCCGGAAAGAGATGATGCTGGAGATATATAAGAACTGCATAAACCGTGGGCTGAGCCGGGATGATGCGATCGCGATTTCCGGGATCACGGAGGAACTTCTGAAACAAAACGGACTATCATAATCACAAGGAAGCAGACATGAAAGCATATTTTAAGGAACATAAGAATATTTTCTGGGTAGTAGTATCGATTGCGGCAGCAGGGCTGGTGACGCTGCTGATCGGAACGCTTGGCGTGCTGAACAAGCCGGATAGGTGGATGCAGGATGCGCTGTTCCAGAGCCCGAAGGCACTCGATGGAAATATCATCGTGATCGGCATCGACGATCAGGCGCTCGAAGAGATCGGGCCCTACAATACATGGGATCGGAGCGTCATGGCAAGCGCACTTGAGGCACTGAATGCAGATCCTGCAAGAAAGCCTGCGGTCGTTGCGATCGATACGCTCTATACCGGAGAGAGCGATCCTGTGGCAGATCAGAAACTGGCGGATGCCGCCGCGCAACTTGGCAACGTCATTACTGCGACGTTTGCATCGATCGGGACCAGGGTAGAGGAAGATGCTAACGGAAGGCTGTACTTTAACAACAACGCGATCCTGGATTATTCGCTCCCGTATCAGGCTCTGAAAGATGTGACCACACAGGCGCACATCAATGCGATGGCGGATACGGACGGGATTTTGCGTCATGCGGTTTTGAAAGTCACACCGGACGGCGAAGACGTCTATTCCATGGCCTATACGGCCGCGAAGATGTATGCGGATACACATGACCTATCGATCAGTGAGCCGGAAACGGCAGGCGGCAATTACTATGTTGCCTATTCCGCGCTGCCCGGCGGGTACTATGACGGCTATTCGATCTCTGATCTGATCGGCGGCAAAATCACACCGGATGATTTTGAAGATAAGATTGTCTACATCGGCCCCTATGCGGTGGGACTGCAGGATACGTTCTTTACCGCGATCGATCATGGCGAGCAGATGTACGGCGTCGAGTATCAGGCGAACGTTACCCAGATGATCTTGGACAACGAATACAAGAAGGAGGCCGGTAAGGCGATCCAGACCCTGCTCTTATTTATCATCTGTGCTGCCGCATTCTTCCTTTTTGAAAAGAGCGGCATCAGGGTCTCAAGTGCTGTCGCAGCAGCGCTCATTGTGCTTTCGATCGGGATTGCCTATCTGCTTTATAATGCCGGATATGTGGTGCATCCGCTGTGGATCCCCGCCGGTGTGCTTGTGCTGTATCTGGCTTCCATTGCTGTGCGTTATGTGCGTTCCGCGATCGAAAAGCTGCAGCTGACCCGGACGTTTGAGCGTTACGTGGCACCGGAGATCGTGCAGGAGATCTTAAAAGAAGGCACGGAGAACTTATCGCTCGGCGGAAAGCTTTGCAATATTGCGGTACTCTTTGTGGATGTCCGGGGATTTACATCGATGTCTGAGCGATTGGAACCTGAAATGGTCGTGCAGATCTTAAATAAATATCTGACGATGGCAAGTACCTGTGTGGAAGTGCACCAGGGAACGCTCGATAAATTTGTCGGCGACTGTATGATGGCCTTTTGGGGCGCACCGCTCCCGCAGGAAGATGCGGTGTACAATGCCGTTCTGACGGCGCTGGATATCGTGAAGGGGGCTGCGCAGGTCTGCAAAGAACTGAAGGATGAGCTGGGGGAAGAACTGAATGTCGGCGTCGGTGTGCACTACGGTCCGGCCGTTGTCGGAAACATGGGTGCCGAGCGGCATATGGACTATACGGCGATCGGTGATACCGTCAATACGGCGGCGCGCCTTGAAGCCAATGCGCCGGGCGGCTGCGTCTATATCAGCCGTGCCGTTGCGGATGCCGTCGGCGATAAGATCCGCACGGAGTCACTTGGCGGCACCGTAAAACTGAAGGGTAAGACGGAAGGATTTGAAGTGCTGAAGATCCTGACGGATTAAGAAGATGCATGAAAAATGCCCCGTTACCGGGGCATTTTTTATATGGAACTGTAGTAGGCTTCTTTGTCTTTATACATTTCTTTATCGGCGTGTTTCATTGCCTGTCTGATATCCGGATCGTTGCCGGCATAGCAGGAACCGATGGCCAGCTTGAGCTTTTCGGATTCTTTGGTTTTCTTCCGCAGCGATTCAACCAGCGCATTGAAGTCCTCTTCCGAAATATCGGTTGCGATGACCAGAAATTCGTCCCCGCCGATCCGGAAGATCTCATAGCCCGTAAACACTTCCCCGATCAACGCGGCGGCATCTTTTAAAAGATGATCGCCGGCACGGTGTCCGTCCGTATCGTTTACATGTTTTAATCCGTTCAGATCGATGAATACGACGCCGTAAGGCAGTTTGAGTTCTTCGGTGCCATCTACGATATTGGAGATCCGGTTGTTCATCGCGTTGCGGTTGTATACGCCTGTTAAGAGATCTGTTACACTGAGGGTCTTCATCTGGTTGAATAATTGCCAGTTGGCGATCTCCGAGGCCAGGATAAAGGTTGTGATCTCGAGTGTGGACTTGATCGTCTGTGTCCGGTCGACATCGAAATTGATCGCCCAGATATAGCCGAGTGTTTCGTTGTTCTGGCGGATCGGGAAGAAGACAATGGCCTCGACGCCTGCACCGCGCAGGGAATGATACCAGACCGGACAGACTTCCTTGAGCATTGCCATATCATTCGGGTTCTGGATGATCACGCAGTTGCTTCCGGCAAGCATATCCTCCCAGGTGTCGACCACGTCAAAGAAGGAATCGTCCAGATAATAGGTCATGGGCGGGAATTTCTCCTTGTCGATCACGCTCTCGCAAAGCGGCGTGCATTTCCTGTTTACAAAATCCGTCAGCAGAATGCGGCAGCTTGCGGCTTTGCAGTGCTCGCGGATATCCTCGATGATCGAATTCATGGCGGCCTGGAAATCATCCGTTTCACGAAGCTTCAGTGTCGTGCGCAGTACCTGCAGGGCAGTCTGTGCGGTCACATCGGACAGCTTCTCGACATTAACGCTTTGATGCATTTCATAAGAAAACAGGGAATATTTTGTCCCTTCCGTGTCAGAAGCAAGCGGCATCATATAGATATCCATCCAGGCGTTGTACAGATCCGCATCCACATAGGAGTGGACCAGATGATCGCCCTGCATGCACTTTAAACTCATGGCCTCGAAGTTGTATTCGCGGCCGATATATTCGTAATAGGGGCGTCCCGGGACAAAATCAGCCGGGTCGACGTGTACGGATTCAAGATATGCGGCATTGGCAGCTTCGATGCAAAAATCACTGTGCGAACCGTCCGCATCAAACTGAGCGGAAATCACACAGGCTATGGGAGTTACATGATCGACAAATTCCTGATAGTTCAAAGCTGCACCTCCGTAATGCTTGTATCATTATACCATAATTGCGGTGATAATTTGTATTTTTTTAAGGATTGTTAAATAATGGATAAAAATGATAGAATAAGTATTATGATAAAATCAAAACATTTGCAGAAATCACTGCTTTCATGGCTGTTAATGCTTGCGATGCTCCTTCTTCTTGCAGGATGCGGCGCCACCAAGGAAGAAGATCCGGCACCTGTAGCCGATGAAAGCACGCAGCCTAAAACCGAACAGAGTGCGAAACCAAAGCCCGCAAAGAAGAACCAGAAGACGGATCAGGACGCCGAAACGAAAGGAGAGGCGTTGTCAAAGAGGCTTTGCGGCAGTTACAGTTTCCACTACAATGAGGAAGAGGCTTCGATCGTAAGCTTCTTTACGTTTGGCGGAAATCTCTATGCGTACGGCGGAGATGCAATGACAGAGGAGGGTAGCGATTATCTGGAACCCTATTCGTTCTGGATGATGGAACTTTTGCCGGAGAACGCGCAGGACCTTCAGTCAACGAGCGCAAACGAGAGCGATGTTTATGTGCTCACGTTTTCCGTTATGTCGAATTTAACCACTTACTGGAGTGCACCCGAAGAAACACATATCGCGCTTACGGATGACGGCGTGGAATTTCAGGGAAATCACTATATAAAAGATGATAACGTGGAATATCCGTTCCCCTATTTCAACAACAGCGGTGTCGTGGACGAAGGCCTGATGGGCGTGTGGAGACAAAAGGGAGAAAAGATTCCCTGGTATCTTGATTTTGACGGACAGACGATCACGATCTACCGGAAAGATCCCGGAACGGAAGTGTTCTTCGGACGCGGCGGCTACGAGGCAGATGAGGGGTACATAACCGGTACCTACAGTTGTCCCGAGAGCGGCGGCATGCCTTATGATCTGGAGGCGGAATACAGCCTGAAGGATGACGGGACCCTGGTCTTTCAGCAGGCGGACTTTGTGTCGGATATGCCGGAAACGGTGGAATTTGAGAAGATCACGGAAGATGAGATCCCGGTTGTGACCTTAAAGGATGCGCAGGAAGCGGGGCTTACGGAAGACCGTGAATATGATAAATATGCGCAGCAGGAATCAACGGATCAGATTAATGAGGAACCGTTCTACGGCGTGTGGGCCGGGGCGTTTTTTGATCGCGGGGATGCGTGGGATCTGCTCTATGAACTGACGCAAAAAGGCTTCAATGCGAGCATCGTGTTTGCGCCTGATTGGGAAAACTTAAGTCCGAAGGAAATCTATTGCGTGACCGCGGATCGTTGCGCCGATGAGGATACGGCAAAATCACTGCTTGATGACGTTAAAGCGGCAGGCTATAAGGATGCTTACGTCAAGGCTTCCGGAAAACGTACGGGGGTACGCATCAACTACACGCTTTATTCCCTGGATCCTTTGGATGTGACGGATGATATGGTGGTTTTGCATGGCGTGCAGGTGGATGATTTTTCCGGTGAAGAACCGCTGACCATGGACCTCTACGTTGATAAAAACACCGGATTTGACAAATCCTGCGACATGCAGTTTTTCAATAATTACACGAAGGGTGATACGGCGCTTGACTGGATCAAAAAGAACTACAACAGCGACAGCGATGAGGATTCTATGAATCTCATCGGCGTATTTGACGTTGCCATCACGGACAGCCATATCGACCGGTATTACGGAAGTTATTGGTGGGATTAGCCTTTTGGCCATCCCGTTCGTATCAATAATAAGAGAAAGGAAAATAAAAGATAAGGAGGACAAAAAGATGAAAGAGATGAACAAGAAGATCGAAGGAATGGAACTGCTTTCGGAAGAAGAACTGGCAAATGCAGCAGGTGGCGTACTCTTTGATGCATCGGACATCATCGGCGCAGATCCGGCTCACCCCTACGAGATCTTAAACAACCAGAACGGCAACGTGATCGCCCGTTTTAGCAACAAACAGGATGCGATCAATTACGCACATGCCCAGTGGGGCTGGGGCAACGCGATGGATACGATGGATGTGAACTGGGATCAGGTTCAGATCTTAAGAGGACAAAAAATGCCGTGATCTGTGATCACGGCAGGCCGAGCGCCGCATGAGCGGAGTAGTGGGATCGGCTACTTAAAGGATTTCAACACCTGCATAACGCCCTCTTCCTCGTTGGAGGGGGCGATATGTTTTGCGACTTCCTTGACGGAATCGTGACCGTTGGCCATGCAGAAGCTCTCTTCACAGACCGCTAACATGGAAAGGTCATTGGGATAATCACCGAAAGCCATGCACTCGTTTCTTGCGAGTGCATATTTTTTTTGGATCGCAGCAAGCGCAGCGCCTTTGTGGACGGTGCGGTTTGCGATGTCGATCCAGGAGTCGCCGGAGAGCACGGCGAGCAGCGAATCCGGCAGCTTCGGGAAGTTGTTGCTGACTTCCTCGGCCCGAAAGCCCGGGAAATAGATCGCCAGTTTGATGATCTGGTCTTTGGCGGCAGCGGCATACAGGTCAGCGCACTCCTTCAGCCTTGCATAATAGGTGCGCCCCTGCTCCCGGCCTTCTTCACCGGAGGGTGGCATATAGGCACAGTCAAGCCCGCAGACGAAAGGGACGCAGTCAGGGATCGTAAGGATCGCGTCCAGGCATGCGCGCACATCTTCCTGTGTCATCAGATCCGAATAAATGATCTCATCCCGGTAGACCGCAAGTCCTCCGTTGTCGGAAATATAGATCAGACTGTCCGTGATCTCTTCAAAATCACGTTTGAGCGTATAGTACTGGCGGCCGCTGGCAATGACAAATTTAAGCTCCGGATGTGATTTTACAAAGGGGATAAAATCACGGGGCATTTCCTTGGCAGCATTCAACAGCGTACCGTCCATATCGGTTGCAATGAGTTTAATCTTTTCGAACATATCGTTAACTAGTATACTACAGATATGGAAATTCGCGAAATCTCTTTTTTCAATTCATTTCAATGCGCAGGCGGGGCGTGCAGCGAGACCTGTTGCCGCGGTTGGCTGATCCCGCTTGAAGAGGAGGATCAGGCGCGCCTAAAGAAGGAACGCGGGCTTTTCTGGTTAAAGTACCGTCTTGCGACGTGGTGCGGTCTGAAGGACAACTTCAACTCCACATCCAGGTATTGTCCGTTTTTCAATAAAGACGGTCTGTGCTCGATGCAATTGCAAAAAGGACATGATTTCATCCCGGAAGCCTGCCGGTCTTATCCCAGATATTACCGGAACTTCGGGAGTTTTGAAGAGCGCATGATCGACTTGTCCTGTATCGAAGGCGCGAAGCTGTGGTTTGCGAATTGTTTTGATCTGTCTTTTCAAACCTATGACGGAACGCCGGAGAGCGGACGTTTCGGGTCCAATGAGGATGCGGGATATCTGCGTGCACTTTTAAAGATCCGGGAGGAAATGATCCGGCCGCTCCTGAAGGTTAAGACCGCGGGGGAACTCAGCAGTTTGCTGCATCAGATCGATGCGTACGGCGAAGCAGCGCAGAAAGCGTTTCTGGCGGAAGAGAATGATCATCTTGAAAAGCATCCGTTTGCGTGTGATTTTGACGAAGGGGAGTTGTGCGGGCTGTTCCCGTTTGATGCGGATATCTTCGCGGATCTGATGCGCACGCACCTTTTCAGCGAACGGCTTTCCTTTGCGAATCCGACCCTGTATAAGTTATGTAAACTATATATCGATGCGGAGCGCTCCACGAGGGACATGAAGAAACTATGGAAGACGGCCTGTACGTCCTTTTTGGAGCGCTATGCGCACTATGTGCCTTATTACGGGGCACAATACGCTTATTACCTGTACCAGCATTTCCTGAACATCTATGATGATTACAGCTTCCGGCGGAATCTGCGCATGGGCATGATCCACCTCAACGTGAAGTTTCTCTTTGATGTGCTGCTGGAGAGGGCGCAGGGCGCGTTTTCGGATGATGATTTTGTGAGAACGCTCAGTGTGTATAACCGCCGCGCGTATTTCAACGGGACGATCATGGATGAGATGTACCGCGTAGTGGAGACGATGACTGCAGAAAAATAGTTTGTATTATTTACATAATGTGGTATAATATATGTGGTATGTGGACAAAGTGGGGGAGTGTCCGCATGATCAGTTGAAAGGAGGTATTTTTATGAAGATCGATGCTTTGAACACAAGTATCAGACCGATCACGTATGAACCGCCTGTCCGCACGGATGCTGTAAGAGGCGTGGATGATAAAGATCCTGCACAGGAACAGCAGAAGAAAACGGAGGAGGCCAGGGAGCAGAAAGAGAACGAAGCAGCAGCTGTGAACAGTGCTGTTTACGGAAACGTGCTCTCCAAAGACGAAGACGGTGACACGCTTGCTGCGAAACAGCAGGCACTCGATGCACTGGAAGACGGCATGGTATTCGTGAAGGAACAGAGTACCGCCGAGAAGGTTGCGGCAGAAGCTGAGAAACCGAGTGCAGCAGAGAAGCTGGCTGAGGAAGAGGCGAAGGAAGCCGAGAAACCGAGCGCAGCAGAGAAACTGGCTGAGGAAGAAGCAAAGGAAGCAAAGGATGAGAAAGCACAGGCACAGTCCTTAACCGGCGTTTCCGCACAGCAGCTGGAAACCATGTATCTGCAGGGCAAAATCTCCCGCTATCAGTACGATCAGGAAATCGGCAGAAGAGACGTACTGATGGAGAAAGAGGAGAAGACGGTCGGCCAGGCTGAAGAGGAAGAAGATGAAAAGAAAGAGACCAATCCTGCATCAGCTGAGCAGATCCGGAAAGAGATCGAGAACAACAACGGATTCAATGAGAGAATGTCCAAGCTTGCTGCCGCTACGGCAGAAGAAGAGATCCGTGGTGACGCGATCCTGAAAGCCGGAGAGAATGACCGTGTGGACCTGATGAACCAGGTATTCGGCACGAACTAGGCAGAAAAAGAGCAAAGGGGGCTCGGAGGAGCCCTCTTTTTCTTTGGAAATATCAGAGAACAATTCATACAGGAGAATGAGATGAGAAAAACAGTTTCAAGAATCGTTGCATCCATGGTGGTGGCATCCATGCTGATATCTTCCATGCTGATGTTTGCGGGCTGCACGATGAACCAGGCAGATATCGACCGGCTCTCGCAGATGCTTTCGGATGCCGGCGCTGGCACAGGGGCAGATGCGGGCACGGGTGCGCAAAATTCCACAGAGGATGCAGCAGGTGCGGCAGGAGATGCAACGGACGCAGCGACACCCGCAAATGATGAGGTTCCCGCGGAAGAGAAGAACGGGGAACTCTATATTCTCTTCACCAGCGACATCCATTGCGGGATCGACCAGGGCTTTGGCCTTGCGGGATTGAAACAGATCCGCGATGAACTGGAAAAGCAGGGCTATGAGACGCTCCTTGTCGATGACGGGGATACCGTACAGGGCGAACCGGTCGGAACGATCACGAATGGTGATGCGGTTATGAAGCTGTTAAACGAACTGGATTATGATGTGGCGATCCCCGGCAATCATGATTTTGATTACGGGATGGAACACTTTTTCGAACTCGTGGAGATGGCGAATTTCCCATACATCTGCTGTAACTTCACGCACAACGGCGAGCTGGTATTTGATCCGTACATCATCAAAGAAGCGGCGGGTCATAAGATCGGGTTTGTCGGGGTGACGACACCGGAGACGCTGACGACTTCAACGCCGAAATATTTCCAGGATGATGCAGGGAACTTTATCTACGGATTCATGCAGGAAGATCAGACCGGCGAGGCGGTATACAAGGCCGTGCAGGATGCGGTGGATGCCGTGCGAAAAGAAGGTGCCGAGTACGTTTATGTCATGGGACACATGGGCAATGAAAAAGAGTGTGAACCGTGGACTTATGCGGATATCATATCGAATACGAACGGGATTGATGTATTTCTGGACGGACACAGCCATGATACGGACCAGGTTGTCATGAAAAATAAGGATGGTGTGGATGTGCCGCGCTCTGCTGTCGGCACGAAGTTAAACTGCATCGGTTACAGCCACATCAATGCGGACGGCGAGATTGATAAGACCGGGATCTGGAGCTGGCCGAACACCAACAAGGATGCCGTGCCTTCGCTGCTTGGGATTGAAAACGATATGGAAGAAAAAGTCGAGGAAGCCCTGGATGCGCTGCAGGAGCAGCTGGGTGTTGTGGTTGCGCACACAGACTATGATCTGACGATCAATGATCCGGAGCTTACGGACGATTCCGGCAACCCGATCCGCATGGTGAGACGCGCCGAGACGAACTTAGGCGACCTGTGCGCGGATGCCTACCGGGACCAGTCCGGTGCGGACGTTGCGATCGTAAACGGCGGCGGTGTCAGGGATACCATCAAAAAGGGCGACATTACCTATGGCGACATTATTTCCGTGCATCCGTTCGGAAACGAGCTGTGCGTGCTGGAGGTAACCGGCCAGCAGATTTTGGATGCGCTGGAGTGGGGCGCAAGATCCGTGCCTGATGAGAACGGCGCGTTTGAACAGGTGTCGGGGATGACTTTTGAGATCAATACGAAAATCGAAACCAGTTGCAGTAAGGATGAAGACGCCATGTTTTCCGGCATCACCGGAGAGCGGCGCGTACAGAATGTCATGATCGGGGATGAACCGCTCGACCCCAAGAAGAAATACACTTTGGCCGGGCACAATTATACACTTGAGGAAAAGGGCGGCGGATTTACGATGTTTGAGGGAGCACCCATCCTGCAGGATAAGGTGAAACTGGATAATCAGGTGCTGATCGATTATATTACGGAAACGCTTGGCGGAAATGTCGGGGAAGAATACGCCGATCCGCACGGACAGGACAGGATCACGATCATAGAGTAGGGAAAGGTCCATTTTGGTCTAGATCGTATGCAGTTCCACGCGCACATCTCCGTTGCCGTAATGCAAAGTCATATAGGTGGGTTTGCGGTCTTCCTGCCGGGGATAGGTGACGCTGCCGGGATTTAGGAACGTGACGCCTTCGAAGGTCTCGTGGACCGGGTGGTGCAGATGCCCGAAGAAGACATAGTCGGCTTCGGCCTCCCTTGCGGCATACCAGAGGGTCTGCCAGCCGGTGTAGAGGCGGTGCCTGTGACCGTGAATGACCAGGGCCTTGTGTGATCCGAACGTAAAAATCGCCTGCGCAGGCAGGTCTCCATAGATATCATTATTGCCGGCCACGACATACAGATCGCAGCCGGCTCTATTTTGCAATTCCGATTCCCGCGACTCCAAGTCGCCGCAATGGACGACGATGTCGTAGGGCTTTTCTTTTTCAAGGATCCGCCAGAGGTTGTGATTCTGACCGTGGGAATCACTCACAAGCAGGATCTTTTTTTCCGTGGGCATGTTTGTTCTCCGCTTCGTTGACGCAGATTTCGTTGATTCAGGTTTCGTTGGTACGGATCTTATTGCTTCAGATCAGGCCTGCGGCCTTCAGTTCTTCGCACATCGCACGCAGTGCTTTGCCGCGGTGGCTGATCGCATTTTTCTGTTCGGGTGTTAACTGTGCGTTGGTGCAGCCGTATTCGGGCAGATAGAAGATCGGGTCATAGCCGAAACCGTTCTCGCCGGCTTCTTCATAGGCGATCCGGCCTTCCATGGTGGCGCGCACGCACTTTTCGATGTTGCCGGGATTCCCTGTGCCATCCGGAAAGACCGCAGCGACCGCACAGACAAAACGGGCGGTCCGCTGTTCATCGGGCACTCCTGCAAGGCGGCTGATCAGATTCGGATTTTTGACGGAATGCGGGGTATCCTCGCCAAGATATCTGGCGGAATAGATGCCCGGTTCTCCGTTCAGGTAATCAATTTCCAGGCCTGAATCATCGGCCAGCGTCGGCAGTCCCGTTACAGCGGCGATGGTACGCGCTTTGATCAGCGCATTTTCTTCAAACGTTGTTCCGTTTTCTTCGATATCACCATCAAATCCCGCTTCCTTCATGGACAGGACCTCGACGTCGGCATCCTTTAGGATCGCGCGGATCTCTCTTAATTTTCCCTGATTGCCCGTGGCAAAGATGATCTTTTTCATGGCTGCTCCTTAGTTGGCGTCGCCTGCTGCTCCTGAACCGGCGCCGTTGTTTGCACGTTTCGGCGGCTTCGGACCCATAAACTGATAATAGTAGGTCTTCATCATGCCGTTGTAGATCTTGCGGTTCTTATCCGCCTTGCGGCCGATGTATTTTTCCACATCGGCAAAGCCCGTGATCACATAAAGCGACCACGCGTCCAATGCCTTGTATCGTTCTGCCAGCTGCATATAGAGCTGCGGCAGTTCTTCGCGTTCCCCGATCCGCTCGCCATAGGGCGGGTTAGTGATCAGGAACCCGTATTTCTTCGGATGGGACAGCTCGGCAACCGGACGCTTCTGGAAGTGGATCAGCTTTTCCACACCGGCGCGGGTGGCATTGTCTCTTGCCGAGGCGACGATCTCGCCGTCGATGTCATAGCCCTGAATATCGGTATCCACGTTGAGGTTCAGCAGGTCGTTTGCCTCATCGCCAGCTTTGTACCACAGTTTCCGGTTCAGGATGTTGCTCCATTCCTCTGCGAGAAAATCACGGTGCATGCCGGGTGCCATATTTGCCGCGATCATGGCAGCCTCGATCGGAATGGTGCCGCTGCCGCAGAAGGGATCGACCAGGATCCGGTCGGCTCTCCAGGGGGTCAGCAGGATCATGGCGGCTGCCAGGTTTTCCGCGATCGGGGCTTTGCTCACAAGCTTCCGGTATCCGCGCTTATGCAGGGATTCCCCGGTCGTATCCAGCCCGATCGTGACCTGGTCTTTTAACAGGAACACGCGGAACGGATAGGATGCGCCGTTTTCGTCAAACCATGTAACATGGTAGACGCTTTTCAGCTGCTCTACCATGGCTTTTTTGATGATGGATTGGATATCGGACGGAGAGAAGAGTTTGCTCTTGATGCTGGCAGCCTTGGCCACCCAGAATTTTCCGTCCTTCGGGATATAGTCTTCCCAGTGAACCGCCTTCACACCCTCGAACAGTTCGTCATAGGTGGTGGCTTTAAAGGAAGCGGTCTTGATCAGGATCCGCTCTGCGGTCCGAAGGAAGATGTTGGCTCTTGCGATCGCTTCTTCGTCGCCTTTAAAGTAGACTTTGCCGTCTTCTACGGAAATGATCTCATAGCCAAGGTCGATGATCTCTTTTTTCAGTACAGCCTCCATCCCGAAGTGGCATGGAGCGATCAGTTCAAACATAGTCAGATCCTTTATGGGGAGCGCCAGCGAGGATCGTGCAGATCCGAGCCTTCAGTGCCGTGACGCAGTCACTTTAATCTCTACAATACTATGTAGGCCATGAATGGCCTACATAGTATTGTAGCCCGATGGGGGAACCAACGGGCTACGATGAGGGGAGTATAAATAATTAATAAGGGGTCGTAATTGAGGATCCTTTGAAGGGTAGACCCTCGCTTACAGTGATATTATAACCTTAAAAAAACAAAAAAACAATAGGTTTTGAAAACTAGTGGCAAGGAATTTTTTGACAACAACATTTTGTAGTTTTATACTGTTTTTGGTAAAAAAAGAGGGTAAATGAATGGAATTTCATCAGGTCATCAGACTGAAAAGCGGAAAAGAATGCATTCTGCAAAACGGGTCGGAGCAGGATGGAAGTGATCTGCTTTCGATCTTTCTCTTAACACACGAGCAGACGGATTACCTTGCCTCTTACCCGGATGAGAGTACCATGACCGAAGAGGACGAGGCGGCATTCTTAAAAGAGAAAACATTAAGCCCCGATGAGATCGAGATTCTGGCCCGGATCGACGGAACGGTTGTCGCATCAGCCGGGATCTGGCGCATCGGCAAAAAAGATAAAGTCAGACACCGCGCCGAATTCGGGATCAGTGTTTCCAAGGATTACTGGGGACTCGGGATCGGCAGGGCGTTGACAAAAGCCTGCATCGAATGTGCCAGAAAAGCCGGCTACACGCAGCTGGAACTGGAAGCGGTCGCGGAAAACGAGCGGGCAATCAACTTGTATGAGAGCGAGGGCTTCGTCGAATACGGCAGGAACCCGAAAGGATTTCAATCGCGTCACACCGGCTGGCAGGAACTGGTGTTGATGAGACTGGAACTGTAGTGTCAACGCGCAGGGAAAGACGACTGACCGGAATAAACAAAAAGACATCACGAATATTATAAAGAAGAGGAGAATGAAAAATGGATCCGAAAGAATACGCACTGAAAAAACATGAGGAATGGAACGGAAAGATCGAGGTGAACTGCAGGGCAGAGCTGAACTCGATGGAGGATCTGGCAGTTGCCTATACGCCGGGCGTCGCGCAGCCGTGCCTGGAGATCAATAAGGATGTCGATCTTTCCTATAAGTATACAAGACGCGGCAACCTGGTCGCAGTCGTAACGGACGGAACTGCGGTTCTGGGGCTTGGCGATATCGGACCGGAGGCCGGCATGCCCGTTATGGAAGGAAAGTGCTGCCTGTTCAAACGCTTTGGCGGGATCGACGCGTTCCCGCTGTGCATCCGCAGCAAGGACGTGGATGAGATCGTCAATACGGTCGCGCTTCTGGCGGGCTCGTTTGGCGGCATCAATCTGGAGGACATCGCGGCACCCAGATGTTTTGAGATCGAGCGCAAATTAAAGGAGCGCTGCGACATCCCGATCTTCCATGATGACCAGCACGGCACGGCGGTCGTTGTGCTCGCGGGCTTTATCAATGCACTGAAGATTGTGAATAAGAAGATGGAAGATATCAGCGTGGTGATCAACGGCGCAGGCTCTGCAGGCGTTGCGATCATAAAGCTCCTGATGAAGGCGGGCCTTAAGGACGTGATCATGGTCGACCGGAACGGTGCGATCTACGAGGGACGTGACAACCTGAATCCTGCGAAAGAAGAGATGGCAAAAATCACAAACCGCTCGATGAAAAAGGGCAGCCTTGCGGACGTGATCAAAGGCGTTGACGCATTTATCGGCGTATCGGCACCGGGCGTTCTGACACAGGATATGATCAGGAGCATGGCGAAGGATCCGCTGATCTTTGCAATGGCAAATCCCGTTCCCGAGATCATGCCGGATGAGGCAAAATCAGCCGGCGCAGCTGTTGTTGCCACGGGCAGAAGTGATTTTCCCAATCAGGTTAATAATGTGCTGGCCTTCCCGGGGATCTTTAGGGGTGCGCTTGACGTTCGCGCCAAAGACATTAATGAAGAAATGAAACTGGCCGCCGCTTATGCGATTGCGGGAGCGGTGGATGATGACAAGCGAAGCGCCGATTATATCATTCCCGACAGCTTTAACGAAAAAGTGGCGCCGGCCGTAGCCGCCGCCGTTGCAAAAGCCGCCAGGGAAACCGGCGTAGCTCGCATTTAGCATTCGGTAAATTTATTGATGCTCCAGACCTTGATGTTGATCTCGGTCAGGCCGCAGCCGCAGTATCTGCAGACTTTGCTGCCAAGATCCTTGATCGGGGCGCCACACTGCGGGCAGGTCGCGCCGAGCGCTTTCTGACCATCCTCGACCAGATCGATATCCTGGACATAGACCAGTTCGGTATCGTAGCGTTTCTGCGTGGTCACGGTGTTGGTACCTGCCACGATGGAGCCGCTGCGATCGACTTTATAATGATAGAACCCGACCGCGGATTGCAGAACGATGATGCAGTTGCCGCCCTGTTTGCGGTAATCCTTGATCTCGGTCTGGTGGATCTTGGGTTCCCGGAAGATCTCGCGTACACCCGCGTCCTGGTTTGCATCGATGATCAGGGCAACCTGGGATCGCAGGTCATTGGAAGCATTCATGATCAGGGAGGCATCTTCCTCTTCGATGGCATTAAAAGCAGAGAGCAGCATGTTCTCTGCTTTTTGTTTGAATTCATACCAGTTGAATTCAGGGAAGTCTTTTGTGATGCGCGGAATGCAGAGTGAGGTCATGCCGGAAACGGATTTCGGCGTGGTCGCGATCTCCGATTCCAATCCGTCAAAATCAGTTTTGCTGATCGCATCGATCAGCGGGGAAACCGACTTAAAAATATTCGATACTTTCGCGACTACCGCAAAAATCAATCCAAGCCCGACAAGACCGATCACAGCGTAAATGATTCCCGTCATCATTCCTACCTCCGGATTTTTCTGCGTCTATTATAACATGGTTTTTGCGATTTTGATGAATGCATTGACTTTTACGGACGGGGGATGTACATTAATGAAAGAATTTGGTTTAAGAAAGGAAGACCGGAAGATGAAAAAATCAATCCCTGCGCTGATGATCCTCTGTCTGCTTGGCTTTGTACTGTTGACGGGGTGCAGCGCATCCAAAGAAAGCGACCTTAAGGACAAACCGGAAAATGCCGGAGAAAATGTGGAAGAACAAGCGGCTGCGGTTGCTGAGGAAGTGCCTGAGCCGGCTGCAAACGAAGAAACAGATGAGCCGGATGGAGCAGTGGCAGATGAGCCGGAAGAGACCGCGGATGGAGCAGTGGCAGATGAGGCGGATGATTTTGCCGATGCATACGTAGAACCGGTTCGCCTTCCGGAACCGTCCGGCGAGAAGGTGCCCGTTGATGCGGCAACACGGAAAAAAATGAATATCTTCTTAAGTAATTTCTCCGAGGCAGGGATGCTTGCATACGATCAGGACGATCCGGACTGGCAGGAAATTTACCGGTGGGTCCGCATATGGATTAAGATCAATAAATGGGAACTCATTAAATACGAAGAACTGCCGGGAAGCGAATACTCCACATATGAAACGATCAGCCTTGATGACTTCAATAAGATCACGGATAAATACTTAGGGCTTACGATCACGGATGCGCAGGCTAAGGCAGAATTCTCCGAGCCTAATGAGATTTACGAATATTTCTATGAGAACGGAAAGTTCTATGTGCCGGCAGCAGACGGTGAGTCCTATACGAATCTTTCGATCGTATCGGAAGTGGAGGAACTTGACGATCAGAAACTGAAACTGACCTTTACGGTTTACGAACAGGACCTGGATGCCTATTTTGACGGCAAGGACAAGGCGGAATACTATGCCTTAAGCAGCGCTGATGCCGCGAATAACCCGGAGCTGGAAGCCGGGATTACGGAATATGCCATTGTCAGGACTGAAGGTTCTTCCTTTAAGCTGGAACGGCTCGTGGAAAAATAATTTTAAAATTTAAAGTTCATTTAAGGATGCCTCCTTATACTCTCATGTAGAAGGAGGCATTTTTTATGCAGTTTCGACATGAATGCAAACATGAGATCTCTTATTCGGATATGATCGCGATCAGGCAGCGTATGAGGGCCGTGGCAGCAGCCGATCCGCATGCCGTTGACGGGAAATACCGGATCCGCAGCCTGTATTTTGACACGCCGGAAGACAAAGCGCTTATTGAAAAACAATCCGGTATCAGCAGGCGGCAGAAGTTCCGGATCCGTTATTACAACGGCGACACTTCGTTTATCCACTTAGAGAAAAAGAGTAAAGCCGGAGGCCTTGGGACCAAGGTGCAGGCGGTTCTGACTTATGCGCAGGCTCAGGCGATCGTAGACGGGAATACGGACTGGATGATGGAATCGGATGACCCGCTGATCCGGGAACTCTACACGCATATGAAGAGTGAACGGTTGCAGCCAAAAACCATCGTGGATTATACAAGAGAGCCGTTTGTGTTCGGCCCCGGCCATGTCCGCGTGACACTTGACTACAACATCCGGTCGGGCCTTGGCTGCTTAGACTTTCTGAATCCGGATTGCATCACGGTTCCTGCTGCGGATAACATCTGTATCCTGGAAGTGAAGTGGGATAACTACCTGCCGGACATCATTCGGGATGCCGTCCACCTGCCACATGCGCGGACGGAAGCATTTTCCAAATACGAAGCATGCCGGTTGCCGGTTATCTAATAATCTTTTAATGGAGGAAAAATCAAATGAGTTTCAATGACATTTTCAAATCAAGTTTCTTAGAGAACGTGACCAGCGTCAGCGTCCTGGATATGGTGATCGCAATGGCACTTGCTTTTGCGCTCGGCCTGTTTATTTTTCTGGTCTACAAGAAAACCTATCAGGGCGTGATGTATTCCATGAGCTTTGGCGTTACGCTGGTGGCACTTACGATGATCACGACGCTTGTGATTTTGGCCGTCACAAGCAATGTTGTACTCTCCCTAGGTATGGTCGGCGCTCTTTCGATCGTTCGTTTCCGGACGGCGATCAAAGAGCCGCTCGACATTGCCTTCCTGTTCTGGTCGATCGCCGTTGGTATCGTGCTGGCGGCAGGGATGATCCCGCTTGCGGTATTCGGCAGCGTCATCATCGGCGTGATCTTACTGATCTTTGTCAATAAAAAATCACACCTTCTGCCTTACATCATTGTCTTAAACTGCACCGGCCACGAAGCGGAGCAGAATGCAACGGCTTTTATCAAGTCCAAAGTGAATAAGTTTTCCGTCAAAAGCAAAAGCGCCCAGAAGGGTGATCTGGAGCTGAACATCGAAGTCCGGCTGAAAGATGACAACACGGATTTCGTGAATGCACTGGCTGATCTTGACGGCGTGAACAGCGCGGTTCTTGTCAGCTACAACGGAGAATACATGGGGTAACATCATGATAGCAAGTAAGAACATTGAGCGGATCTGCGTGATCGTGGTCGTAATCGCAGTACTCGTGACCGTGATTTTTATGAATGGGAAAGCTTTCGGAATGGAAGCGAACGATTCCGTTTCGCTGGAATACGTGGATACGCTTTTTGACGACAGCTACGTGCATACGATCGATATTTCCATCGATGACTGGGATGCGTTTCTTGAACAGGCGACCTCGGAAGAGTATGTGAACGCGGACGTGACGATCGACGGGGAGACCGTGAAAAATGTCGGTATCCGCGGCAAAGGAAACACATCGCTGACCACCGTGTCGCAGCTTGACAGCGACCGGTATTCGTTCAAGATCGAGTTTGACTGCTACGAGTCATCGGGCAATTATAAGGGGCTCGACAAGCTCTGCTTAAACAACCTGATCCAGGATTACACGATGATGAAGGATTACGTTGCCTATAAGCTCATGAACGAATTCGGCGTGGCTGCACCGCTTGTCAGTTACTGTTACATTACCGTGAACGGCGAGGACTGGGGCCTGTATCTGGCGGTCGAAGCGGTCGAGGATTCCTTCCTTGCACGCAACTACGGGACCAATCACGGAAATCTCTACAAGCCCGACAGCATGTCGATGGGCGGCGGCAGAGGAAACGGCCGCGGCTTTGATATGCGGGATGTGGACTTTGATGAAATGGGGATGCAGAATCCGTTTGAGAATGGTGGCGCTCCGGAGGGATTTGGCGGTGGTGAGATGCCGGAAATGCCCGAAGGGTTTGATGGCGCAGCGCCGGGCGGTAATTCCGGTGATGGTTCGGATAACGGCTTTGGCGGGAATCCACCCGAAGGATTTGATGGCAATCCGCCTGAAGGTTTCGGCGGCTCCGGCGACGGTCCGGGTGCCGGAGGCCCCGGCGGCGGAGGCCCCGGCGGTGGCGGCCCCGGCGGCTTCCCCGGTATGGGCAGCAACGATGTGAAACTGCAATATATCGACGATGATGTTGACAGTTACGCAACTATTTTCAACAGTGCCAAAACGAACATTCAGCAGTCGGATAAGAAACGCCTGATCAAATCTCTTAAAGCATTGAGTGAAGGAATTGAAAACGCAGATGAAAGCTCCGTTGCTTCGGCAGTAGATATTGAAGAAGTCATGCGCTATTTGGTCGTCCACAATTTCGTGGTCAACGGCGACAGCTATACGGGAGGCATGATCCACAACTACTACCTCTATGAAGAAGACGGACAGATGGCGATGATCCCGTGGGATTATAATCTGGCATTCGGTACATTCCAGGCACAGGATGCCACAGGCTCCGTCAACGATCCGATCGATACACCGTTATCAGTCACGGAAGGCAGCGCCGACCGGCCGATGTTTTCCTGGATCACTTCGAGCGAAACTTATACGGACATGTATCATGAATACTTTTCGGAGTTTCTTGCGCAGTTCTATACAAGCGGGTATCTGACAAAGCTGATCGATGACACTTATGAGATGCTCTATGAATATGTCGAAAAGGATCCGACCAAATTCTGCACGCTGGAAGAGTTTGAAACAGCCGTACAGACCATGCGGAGCTTCGTGGAACTGAGATGTGAAAGCATAGAAGGGCAGCTTGCCGGAACCATTCCGTCAACGGATGCCGGACAGGAAGCAGATTCCGACAGCTTGATCGATGCCTCCTCCTTAAACCTGTCCGACATGGGCTCCATGGGCGGCGGCGGAGGTCCCGGCGGCGGCTTTCCGGGCGGCGGCCCTGACGGCGATAAGTCCCGTGAGGGGTCCGATGGCGATGGCAGCTTCGGCGGCGAACACCACCACAGCGAATCCCGCGGCGGAGACCACGGCAGTGATGGTCAGAACGGTGATGGCCAGAGCAGCGATCGTCCCGCGAAACCCGGCAGCGCGGCGCAGGGCGACAGCGATGCCGGCGAAGCGGGCCAATCTGAATAGAATACAGCGGGCGTCAGCGATGATCAGGGAAATCGATGTAATCGCTGACATCCGAAATTGAGAAAGCATCGGAACTCAGCGAAATCAGCTGGTTCCGATGCTTTTCGTTGACCAGATCAGGGGGTTGTGCATCGGGAATCAGCGGGAATTGAAGAGATCGCTGTAATCGTTGACCGGAAGGGTTCAAAAATGCATCGGAAGTCAGCGGGAATCAAGAATCCCGATGTAATCGCTGACTGAGCGAAGAAAAAAAGCATCGGGAGTCAGCGGAAAACAGTGAAATCGATGTAATCGTTGACCGGCCGGGGAAGACAAGATTCGGAATGCAGCGAAATCGGGCGATTTCGCCGCATTCGTTGATTAGGGGTTGAATATGAGCAAGTAGAGGGCGGCAGGAAGAGGAGAGAGGCGGTTAGAAGAGATAAGAGGAGACAAGGGTGGGGTAGAGCAAGCAAGCAGTGATGGAAGTTTACATCGGAAGTGTTACGGTGATCTGGAAGTCGTGGCCGGTCTCGGTGGAGGCGGCGATCTCGCCGCCGTGGGCGGATACGATGGCCGCGGCGATGGATAAGCCGATGCCGTGGCCGCCGGTAGCGGAGTTTCTGGAGGCATCGGTTCGATAGAAACGGTCGAAGACATTGGGAAGATCTGCGGCATCGATCACATAGTCCGTGGAATTGGAAACGGTCAGGAGGAGTGACCTCTTCAGGGCACGGTTATAAGTGTGTTTATGCGCACGGTTGTGTGCGAGGTTATGTGTGTGCTTCTGCGTGTGCAGGTCAAGGGAGACGCTGCCGCCGCGATCGACATACTTCATGGCATTGTCAAGAAGAATGGAGAGAAGCTGCCTGATCGCATCGGGAGATGCGCTGATCGTGATGTTTTTCTCAACATCGACCGAATAAGTCAATCCGAGAGAAGAAGCCAGGGCGCGGAACGTGCCGGCTGTTTCCGTGACCAGATCGGAGACGGGGGTGTCGACCTTTTGGATGGGGGTGGCGGATTCTTCCATTTTGGATAACAGGATCAGATCGCCGGTCAGTTTTGTCAGGCGTTTTGTCTGTGTGCGGATGTCGGTCAGTTCCTCATTCCCATTCCCACCCTCGCATTCGGATTCAAGAAGATCCAGATTGGCGTTGATGATGGTTAACGGTGTTTTGATCTCATGGCCTGCGTCGGAGATAAAGCGCTTCTGCTTCTCGTAGCTTTCCGCGATCGGAGAGACGATCTTTCCGGCGGTTAAGAGGAATGCGAAGAAGACCAACACGCAGCCGCCAAGGCCGGTGATGATGCTGATGAGGAGAAAATGCCGGAATGAATCAAGCCTCCTGCCACAGTCAAGAAAAATCAGTCTTGTGCCGCGTTCATCCGATATCCTGGCATAGCGGAACTGGTCGATGAAGCCGCGATCGCGCCGGCTGTTCATGGCACGTTGAATATAGGCGGCTGCAGCGGTTTCATCAACGGAAACGATCCGGGTCAGATCCGATTGCACAACCTCTCCGTCAGGGGATAAGGTCACAACAAAAAACCTTGATTCAAACGGAACCTCCATGGACATGCCGCGCGGGATAAATGGATTCATTTCGCCGGGTTTCGGAGGCATCTGTCCGTCAAAAAAAGGTGCGTTCGGCTGTGAGATCACGGAGAGCACTTCGTCGCTTTCCGATATGATCCCAAGATAGTTGACCGTGTTCATGATAAGCACGAGCACGCTCATTAAGAGGAACATGGAAACGGTCGCAGCGATCACGAATTTTCTTTTCAGACGATTAATCATTGCTTTTCACCAGGGAATAGCCTGCGTTCCGAAGGGACTTGATCCGAATGTCGGCCTTCAGAGCCATCAGTTTTTTACGAAGATAGGAGATGTAGACCCAGACGATACTGATCTCGGCATCATTGTCATAGCCCCAGATCTTATCCATGAACATTTCCGCGCTTAAGACATGGCCGGGATTGGCCATCAGATACTCCATCATCTGGAATTCCTTGTTGGCAAGACGAAAGCTGCCAGCTTGAGAGGAGAGCTCAAAAGTCGCCCGGTCCAGCGTGATATTCCCCATATGCAGCTTGGAGTCGCCCGCTGACACAGTTCTGGTGATGCTTCGGATCCTTGCCAGAAGCTCCCGGCTGTCAAAGGGCTTTGGCAGGTAATCGTTGGCACCGGCATCAAGACCCGCCACGCGGTCTTCGATCTCGGACTTAGCGGTCAGCATCAGGATCGGGATCGGATTGCCTGCGGCGCGCACTGCTTTGAGCACGCTGATCCCGTCCATTTTCGGCATCATGATATCCAAGACCGCCACGTCATAGTTGCCGGTCTCCAGATAAGATAACGCTTCTTCCCCGTCATAGACGGCATCCGCAGAATAGTTGTTCTTTTCAAAGATCTTGATGATCGCTTTGGAAAGCGCCCGCTCGTCTTCGGCCAGCAGAATCCGCATGTTATTCCTCCCAAACGGTGTATCGTAAACGCAGGGATCGTGATTTTGCAGTGACGATCCCATGCTCATGATAGCAAAGAAACCTTAAGCAAACCTTAATTTGATTCAACAGTACCACAAATTGTGATTTTGCAACAGATTTCTGTTGGAAAAAACACTCTTTTGCGCTATATTTGAGGTATGAAAAGGACGTTCCTCAAGACATTTTTCATAGCGATCATCCTGATCTTTGTGCTGCAGGCCTTTATGCTTTTCTATCTGTTCGGTTCGTTCTACAAGACTGCGGCGGAGGATGTCAAGAGCCTTGGTGAGAGTAATCTGGAAGGGCAGACTGCCATGATCGAGAACTACCTCAACAAGGGTGAGGACGTTTTGTGGCTGGCGGCGGACTCGGCGGAGTTTCTGCTGAAGAACGGTGCGGACAGGGATGAGATCCTGCAATACCTTACGGATATCACCCTGGAAACACAGAAACGCTTTGATGAAAATTTCACCGGCATTTACGGATATTTAAACGGCAACTATGTGGACGGTTCCGGCTGGGAGCCGCCGGCGGATTACGATCCTACGAAACGCGACTGGTATCTGCAGGCCAAGGCGGCAAGAGGCAAGATGGTTTTGTCTTCGCCGTATGTGGATGCGCAGACCGGATCGATCATCGTTTCATATGTGAAACTGTTATCGGACGGCAAAAGCGTACTCGCGCTCGATATCACGCTCAACGAGGTGCAGCGCATTACGGAAGAGATGTCGGCAGGCGACCTGGGCTACAGCTTTATCGTGGATAAAGACGGCCTGGTCTTAGCGCACAGCGACCCCGGTGAGATCGGGAAAAACTATGTGGAAGATCCGGAAAAGATCCGTTTCATTTCCGGCCTTCGCATCATCAAAAGCGGCAGCTTTGAGATGGTCCTGGACGGCGAAAAATGTACGGTGTTTACGGAGGAGACTTCACAGGACTGGAACGTGGCGGTTGTCGTAAACAACGCCGCGCTGTTCGGGAAACTCAGGAACCAGCTTTATGTCGGCATTGCGCTTTCCGCACTGATTTATGGCGTGGTCCTGATCT
The DNA here is from genome assembly GCA_017544705.1 of Lachnospiraceae bacterium. GTDB lineage: Bacteria > Bacillota > Clostridia > Lachnospirales > Lachnospiraceae > UBA2868. The sequence continues at coordinate 29,647 of JAFYDQ010000079.1, forward strand.
TTTCCGTGATCTCCGTTAAGCGGATCAACCGGGCAGAGAAGAGCGAACGGGAAAGCATGGAGCAGCTGCGCACCATGAACATCAACATTATCCGTTCGCTTGCAACCACGATCGATGCCAAAGACCGGTATACGAGCGGTCACTCGCAGCGTGTCGCGGACTATGCCGTAAAGATCGCAAAGAAACTCGGGGAATCGGAAGAAACGCAGCAGATCATTTACTATGCGGGACTTTTGCATGATGTCGGAAAAATCAGTGTGCCGGTGGATGTGATCAATAAGCCGGGGAAACTGACGGAAGAAGAGTTTGACAAGATCCGGATCCACCCCGTCAGCGGTTATCATATTTTACGCGGGATCCATAAGGATGTCCGGATCGGTTACGGTGCCAAATACCATCATGAACGTTATGACGGGAAAGGCTATCCGAACGGGCTCTCAGGTGAAAACATTCCGGAGGTGGCGCGTGTCATTGCCGTCGCGGATGCCTATGACGCGATGGCCAGCGACAGAAGTTACAGGAAACTGCTGCCGCAGAAAAAGATCCGCGAAGAGATCGAGAAAGGAAAGGGCACGCAGTTTGATCCCGTAATCGCAGATGCCATGCTTTCGATCATGGATGAAGATGCCGGCTATGAGCTCAGGCAGAATGAAGAAGATGTATACAACATCCTGGTCATTGATGACAACCGGGAGATCTTGCAGGAAGTGATCACGATCCTCTCCGACATGGAAAATGTCTGCCTGCGTTATGCCAATAACAAACAGCAGACGATGGAACTGCTGGAA
>JAFYDQ010000011.1 GCA_017544705.1 Lachnospiraceae bacterium
CTCATCGCCGGCACCAGCGCTTACATCCGTGAAACGGGTGATTTTTCCATCCTGGATGTCATGACGCCTTATGACACTGACGAATCCAAAGCAACGACACTTTTCGAGCATCTGACCCGATCCTTTGACTATACCGTCAATCACAAGGGACCGCATAATCTGCCTCTCATCGGCAGAGCGGACTGGAACGACTGCCTGAACTTAAACTGCTTCTCCGAGCATCCCGGTGAATCCTTCCAGACCTTTGGTCCTTCGGAAGGTCCGGTCGCAGAATCCGTTTTCATCGCCGGCATGTTTGTCAAATACGGCAGGGAATATGCAGATATCTGCGAAGCACTCGGAAAAGATGCGGAGGCAAAACGCGCCCGCGAAGAAGTGGATAAGATGTACGCAGCAGTGCTGGATGCAGGCTGGGACGGCGAATGGTTCGTACGCGCTTATGATGCACACGGTGATAAGGTCGGATCCAAGGAATGCAAGGAAGGCCAGATCTACATCGAGCCGCAGGGCTTCTGTTCCCTCGCAGGCATCGGCGTGAAGGAAGGCCTTGCGGAAAAAGCACTGAATTCCGTAAAGGAACGCTTAGATACCAAGTACGGTGTCATGATCCTGCAGCCGGCTTACACAAGATATCACTTAGAGCTTGGCGAGATCAGTTCTTATCCGCCCGGATATAAAGAGAATGCCGGGATCTTCTGCCACAACAATCCGTGGGTTTCGATCGCAGAAACCGTCATCGGCAGAGGCGACAGAGCTTTTGAGATCTATCAGAAGACCTGTCCTGCATACACCGAGGAATTCTCTGAAATTCACCGCACAGAGCCTTACTGCTACTCACAGATGGTAGCGGGACGCGATGCGAAGTTCCACGGCGAGGCCAAGAACAGCTGGCTGACCGGTACCGCAGCCTGGACATTCGTGAACATCTCCCAGTACATCTTAGGTGTGTATCCGACACTGAATGGTCTGTCCATCGATCCCTGCACGCCGAAGGATTTCGGTGATTTCACACTTGTCAGGAAATATCGCGGCGGCACCTATAACATCACGGTCAAGAACCCGAATCATGTGGAGAAGGGTATCGCATCCATGACCGTTGACGGCCAGAAGGTAGACGGCAACGTCATTCCGTTCACGGAAGGCAAGGCCGAATACAACGTCGAAGTTGTGATGGGCTAAACTGACAAATAAGAAAGAGTCTCCGGAGAACATTCCGGAGGCTCTTTTTTATGTATTTTCGATATTTTATTCCGATGCAGTTTCTGCCGGTGCAGGCTGTGCAGCCTTCATCTCACAGGCCAGGCGGTAGACGCGGCTTGCGTTGATCTCTAACTGCTTGCGGGAAATTTTGCCCTCGCGCAGTGCTTTTAACAGGCTCTCGTAATCCTTTTTGCTGCCGGGCATATAGAGATCATTGCCCGCTGCCGCAACCTTATAAGGCGTGGGAGCCGGGTACTTTGAGGACTTATCCATCGTGCCGCCGTTAACGACCCAGTCCGTCATGACCACGCCCTTGAAGCCGAATTCGGCGCGAAGCACATCTTCGATCAGATCGCGCCGCTCCGCGGTGTGCGTACCGTTTAACAGATTATAGGAAGTCATGACCGTTTTCGGCTGGCTCTCACGCACACAGATGCCAAAGCCTTTGAGATAGATCTCCCGCATCGCGCGTTCGCTGACACGGCTGTTGCTGTTGTAGCGGTTCGTCTCCTGGTTGTTGGCGGCGTAGTGCTTGATCGTAACGCCACGGCCCGGATGCGACTGCACGCCCTTCGTGACCGCCGCGGCAAACAGACCGCTCACGATCGGGTCTTCCGAGTAGTATTCAAAATTGCGTCCGCAGAGGATACTGCGGTGAATATTCAACGCCGGTGCCAGCCACAGGTCCACGCCGAAGAGTTCCATTTCGCTCCCGACTATGTCTCCGCACTTTTTTGCAAAATCAAGATCAAAACTTTGTGCGATCGCCGTACCGATCGGGATCGCCGTCGCATATTGTTCATGGATGGGGCCAACGATCTGCTCCTGTTGCTTTTTGGCCATGCGGTCCGTAATGAACAAAAGCGCCTTGGGCATAAAGTCCATCATCGTCGCAGGGAAGGTCTCCCCGATACTGTGGCATTTCCCTTCCGCATCGATATAGTATTCCCTGCTGATGCGCAGTCCCGCCGGACCGTCGGACATCACAAGGACCGGATAGCCCTGCTTCTCTAAGATATTGGTCGTCTCTCCCGCAGCCCCGGCCACATGAACGGAAGCCTCGCCGATCACACTGCCGATCAGGCCGCCTTTGCCGTATTCGCCGATGCCAAACGCTGCAAGCTGCTCATCGGAAAGCTTCGCGATCTCTTCTGCGATCTCAGGCTCCGTATCGTAGACAACTTCCTTTGTTTGAAACGCCTTCGGATCGATCGTTAAGCGCTCCACGCCTTCCAGGTCTTCCTCGCGGTCGATCCGAAGCGATTCGTAATCCGTGAAGCCCGATTCGCCAAAGCAGGCGCGGGTCACTAATGTGATCACGTCTTCTTCAAGATGCAGCACTGCCGCAGGCAGCGTATTCGCACTGGAGTCCCCGACGCGCACGATATAGTCACCGGCTTCTAAGATCCACCGGCTGTTTTCCGTGTCATAACTTGCCATGTCACTTAAGTTAAAGGAAAGGGAAACCGCACGCATGGCGCCTGCAGAAAGCGGCGGCGTCTTTACGAATGCGCACAGATCCTGATAGGGTTTATCAAGCCTGCCTCTTGGCGCAGACAGATAGACCTGCACGACTTCCCTGCCCGGGAAGCGGCCGGTGTTGGATACATTGACTTTGACCGTGACTTTGCTGCCATCAACCGATGCCGAAGGCTCTGACAGCACAAAGTCCGTATAGGACAGGCCGAAGCCGAACGGGAACAGCGGGGTCACGAACAGGCTGTCAAAATAGCGGTAGCCGACATAGATGCCTTCCTCATATTTCGTATCGTTCTTATCCCCGAAACCGCCGATCTTCGGATAATCTTCCCACTTCGTCCAGGTCGTGGTCAGCTTTCCCGACGGATCGGATTTCCCGAGCACAATGTCTGCTAAGATATCACCGGTCTCTACGCCAAGCTGCGAGAGGACCAGGATATTTTCCACGTCGTTGATCACAGGTGTTAAGTCCACGGGCCCGCCGGTATTTAACACAAGCATGAAATTCTGATATTTCAGGTTGGCGATCAGGATATCCCGGATCTCGGTCGGTGTCAGTTTGATGTCCCCGTCAACCGGCGCCCGGTCAGAACCCTCACCGGAAATGCGTGATAAGACATAGATCGCCGTCTCACCGACACCGCTGATCGGAAGAGCGTATGCAGGCTCCGGCATGACTCTTCCCATACCTTCCACGATCGCAAGTACATGATGCTTCCTGGCATCCTTGCGGACCTTTTTCACGAATTCCTCATAAGCCCTTTCGCGGACGGCGTCATATTCATCCAGCCACTTGGTCGTCGTGATCGTAAAGCCGGCATTGATCAGGCCTTCCTCAACCGACACGGAAAATCTGGAATTGACTTCTCCCGATCCCGTACCGCCTTTGATGGTCCGCCTTGCGCCGCTGCCATAGAGGGCAACGGGGCCGGGCTCTGCCAGCGGGAAGGTCTCATCTCTTTTCAAAAACAGGGCACATCCTGCGCCGTTCTCTCTTAAGAACGTATTGTGCCTGATCTCGTAATCATTTGGTTCCATGTTTTCCTCCGGAATGATTTATTCGTATCTCAGTGCATCGATCGGGTTCATCTGCGCCGCCTTGTTGGCCGGATAGAAACCGAAGAACACACCGATCGCAAGCGAGAATAAAAGCGAAATCAAAATACTGCTGATCGTGGGGGACGCCTCATAGCCGAGCAGCTTGGCGCCAAGCGCACCGCCGCCGATCCCAAGCAAAATACCGAACACGCCGCCGACCAGACACAGCACCATGGCCTCCACGATAAACTGCAGGCGGATGGAGCCGTTCGTCGCGCCGAGTGCCTTGCGCGTACCGATCTCCCTCGTACGTTCCGAGATTGATACCATCATGATATTCATGACGCCGATGCCGCCGACGAGCAGCGAAATGCCCGCGATGACGGAAATGGCGATCGATACTTTGTCCATCATATCAGTCAGGGCCGAAACCATCGACTCCAGGCTGAACGCGCTGACGGTCATGTCCTTGTTGCTGTGATACCACCGGTCAAAAAACCGTTTGGTGGAGGTCATGAACGAACTGCTGTCCACGCCGGAATTGGTCACGACCGTGAAGCCGGAATATTTGCCGAACATGTGATTTTTCTTCTGCACGTAACCAAGCGGCACATAGATGTCGGTCCGGGTGTCTTTGACGGAAGTAAAGGACATCATGGTCTGCTGGTATTCGTAAACGCCGATGATCGTCAGCGCATAAAAATCACGGCCGATCAGCACTTCGATCTCCTTGCCGAGCGCTTCCTCCTGATCGCCGTCAAAAAGGTTGTTGACAAAATAATCCGAAACCATGGCAACGGCTTTGCCGCCGCTCAGTGCTTTGGGGGTCAGCATGTTTCCCGTCAGCATGGTGATATCCGTACCGGCAAAATAGCACGCATTGACGCCGATGAGCGAAACGTTTGCATAAGCGGTTCCGCGCGTTACCTGACCCTGCCCTAAGGAATCCGAGATGGATAAGGCTTTGACTTCATCGGAATAGTTTTCAAGATATGCGCTAAGCATTTCATCCGTAAAATAGTCTTCCTCGGTCGGCTCCCGGTAACGTTCCGGTCCGCGGAAAGCCATGCCGGATTCGGTCCGCTCTTCTTCTGTTTCCCGCTGCTGCAGACCGACCATGATATTGTTGGCACCCATGGATTGCATGGAGGATGAAATGGAATTGGATAAAGAATTGCCGACGGTAACGATGGCAATGACGGAGCCGATCCCGATGATGATGCCAAGCATCGTTAAGAGGGAACGCATTTTATTGGATATGAGCGCCGTAAAAGCGAGCGCGATATTCTCAAGGATCAGCACGTCTGCCACTTCCTTTCCGCTCGCCCGTGATCCTGCCGTCTTTGAGCGTCAGGATCCGCTGTGTTTCTTCAGCAAGTTCCGGCGAGTGCGTGATCAAAATGATCGTTTTCCCCTGTTCTTTGTTCAGCCTGTGAAAAATATCCATGATCATTCTGCCTGTTGCGGAGTCGAGCGCACCGGTCGGTTCGTCCGCCAGAATGATCGCCGGATCATTTGCCATAGCCCTTGCGATCGCAACCCTCTGCTTCTGGCCGCCCGAGAGCTCGTCCGGAGAGTGCTTCATGCGCTCTTCCATATCCATCATCTGCAACAGTTCGATCGCGCGTTTTCTGCGATTGCCTCTGGTCTTACCGGCGTAGAGCATCGGCAGCTCCACGTTCTTTAATGCGGAGGTTCTTGCGACCAGGTTATAAGTCTGAAATACAAACCCGATCTCGTTGCAACGGATCGCGGACAGATCCTTATCATCCGCCGCGAACATGTCGACACCGTTTAACGTGTACTCGCCCTCGGTGGGACGATCCAATGCACCGATCATGTTCATCAGCGTGGATTTACCGGAGCCGGACTGCCCGACGATCGCCACAAACTCCCCCTCACAAACCTGCAGATCAATGCCATGCAGCACTTCCAGCTCATTCGGCTGGCCGATAAAATAGCGCTTTACGATATCTTTCATATCGATGATGACCTTGTCTGACATGCTTGCTCCCAAAGTTATATATATGCTACACACCCGGATTGCCGGGTGTGAATCGCCCTTCCTTAGAATCCAGGGCCGAACATTTCTTCAAGCTGCGACATGTCGAATTCTCCGCTATCGGGGATCACGACTGTCATGCCCGGCTGTATTTCGTCGGATATTATCTGTGTATAATAATCGCCTTCCATGCCGATCTCTACAGGGATGTTGCGTCTGTTTGCCTGCTGCGTCATGTCGGGCTTGCCAAATCCTTTGCTGCCCGCTGCGTCCGGCTTCTGATCCGGCGCATCGCTGTTTACGTCTTCTCCGTTGATCTGCAAAACGGGCATACCCTCCTTTGCGGGAGCATCACTTACGCCCGCGGGGCCTGCCTTGGAAGCGTTCTCATCAACGACCGTCACATAGAATCCGCCCTGCGCATCCGTCTGGATCGCATCATACGGAACCGTCATCACGTTCGCGACTTTGTCAATGATGATGTTGAGCTTCGCAGACATCCCGATCTTCAGCCTCGGATCCGATGACTGTACGGTGATCGTCACTTCATAGTCCACATTTCCCGTTGACTGCGCAGCTGTCGTTGTGGTCGTGGTCGCGCCTGCTGCCATCGTGGTGGAGGTCGGTGCAATGAATGAAACGTAGCCGTCCAGTTCGTCATCCCTGGTTGCATCCGTTTTGATCACGACACGCTGCCCGAGTTTGACGGACGGGATATCGTATTCATCGATCTTGGCAACGATCTTCATGGTATCCGTATCCTGGATGACCATGACTCTGCCGCCGGCAAAGCCGTTCCCCTCTTCCACATCCACGAGGGTGACCATGCCGCTGATCGGTGCGGTGATGATATAATTTTCCAGTTTGTCCTGGTAGTCTTCGATCTGTCTCTGATACTGTCTGGCCTGATCGCCGGCTTTGATCGCAGCGATCTCATGATCTTCGTCAGCCTTCGTTAAGGTGTTGCCGCTGGCGCCGACAAGCTGCGCCTGCGCCGTGACTGCGGAATTATAATTGTTCTGTGCGGTCTGCTCGCGCTGGTAGGCCGATGACACTTCGGCTTCCAGGCTCGAAATGGTGAACTCATCCTCACCGTCATCTTTCGCCTGCTGCAGTCTGCGCTTCGCATCCCCGTATCCGTCACAGGCTTCATACAGATCCTTCAGGGCCTGTTCCACCTTCTCGGACTGGTTCAGCATCTGGTTGGCCTGATCCGTATAGGTATAGAGATAGGAACGGTCGCTGGCCTTTGACTCAACCGACTGCAGCCGTCTTGCTTCCGAGAGATCCTCTTTGAGCTGCTCGATGGTCCGGTTGATCGTTTCCGTGGAAAAGATGACCAGCGTATCACCTTTATTGACATGATCTCCGACATCCGCAAAGACCGCA
>JAFYDQ010000080.1 GCA_017544705.1 Lachnospiraceae bacterium
ACACACTGGCGGTTGGTCAGCACCAGTGACTTGAACGCGCCGTACTGGAGCGCGTGCGAGGCTTGTCTTGCTTTAACCATCGCAGCGATCTGATCGGTAAGGTCCGTCCATTCCGGTGCATCAAAGCAGGGGCGGAGCGCCGGATCGCCCTGGGATTTATCACCCTTCACACCCCACTCGCTTCCGTAATAGATCGTCGGGATCCCGGGCATCCCAAAGAGCATCGCATAGATTAAGGGCAGGTGGTTCGGATTGTTCAGAACGCTTGCGATGCGGCTTACATCATGATTATCCACAAAGGAAAGCAGATGTCTTCCCTTATAGAGGGTCCAGGGTTCCGGGCCGTACTGGCGCATCAGGGAGTGGACGATCTCAAATAAGTTCATGGAATTGAAGGCGGAATGCATGCCTTTGTAGCATTCGTAGTTGGTCGTGGAATGGCAGAGGTCATCGGCCAGAAGCCGGTTGTAATCGCCGTGGATCATCTCTCCCATTAAGAAAAAGTCATCCTTCCACGACGCGGTCGCGCCGCGCAGTCTTCTGATGAAATTCGGATCCAGGCAATACGCAACGTCAAGCCGCAGCCCGTCGATCGCGAATTCGTCGATCCACATCTTCACGCTCTCCAGCAGGTAATTTACAACATTTTCGTTCTGCAGGTTCAGCTTGACCAGATCGTAATTGCCTTCCCAGCCCTCGTACCAGAAACCGTCGTTCCAGGCACTGTTGCCGTCAAAGCTTAAATGGAACCAGTCTTTGTACGGGCTGTCCCATTTCTTCTCCTGCACATCCGTAAATCCGAAGAAGCCGCGGCCGGCGTGGTTAAATACCCCGTCCAATACGATGCGGATGCCCGCTTCATGCAATGCATCACACACCTTTTTGAAATCCTCATTGGTCCCAAGGCGCGTATCCACCTTGCGGTAATCTCTTGTATTGTAGCCGTGCGTATCCGATTCAAAGAGCGGATTGAACAGAACCGTTCCGACACCAAGCTTTTTCAGATGCGGGATAAAGTCAAGAACCTTCAGGATCCGATGCTCCGGCTTTCCGTCGTTTTCAAACGGCGCACCGCAAAATCCCAAAGTATAGATCTGATAAAACACGCTTTCATAAGCCCACATGGCAATCACTCCTTAAAAAATGAAATCCGGATCATGAATTTTTTCCATGATCACTCAAAATATATTATAATAAGAATAGTGTGGTGTCAAAATCACGGGAAAGAAAGGATCAGATTATGGCAGAAAACGAGAAAAAACCCCTGTTTCGTGAAAAGAGCATGGAGAAGATCCAGAGCCCGGAACAGCTGAATACATATATCAAAGTGTCCAACGCCGGCGTATGGATGGTGATGGCTGCGATCATCATTTTCCTGATCGGCGCGCTCGTGTGGGGCGTTATGGGACGCATCGATGTCTACGGGGATGCGGTTGCCAAGGTGGACAGAGGACATGTGGAGGTCTATATGCCCTATTCGGAACTGGAGAATGAACAGGTGCCGGATGTTCTGCGTTACGAGATCGGGGACGCGCGCTTTACGATCGACTTAAACGGACAGACCGTGGAGCCGACGGAGATCACGGAGACGGAGATCAACCAGATCGATTCCCTGACCGCATACAAAGGCAATTTCATGGTCGGTGACTGGATCTATGTTTTCAGGGGAACGGTCGACTATCCGGACGGCGTCTATGACTGCAAAGTCGTCACACAGGAATATACGCCGCTTTCATTTGTTACAAATTGATCTGTTGCAGAGGTTTTTATGAGTAAGATAGCAAAAATCAAACAACCTGTCACAAAGGGAGTCGCCAAGGTGCCTGTCGTCATGCAGATGGAGGCGCTGGAGTGCGGTGCTGCCTGCTTGACCATGGTTTTGGCATATTATCAGAAGTGGATCCCCTTGGAACAGGTACGCTATGACTGCGGTGTATCAAGGGACGGCTCCAATGCGAAAAACGTCCTGCTTGCCGCAAGGAACTACGGCCTTGTTGCGAACGGATACCGGATGGAACCGGAAGTGCTTCGTGAGAACGGGCAGTTTCCCTGTATCGTACACTGGGAGTTCGATCATTTTATCGTCGTGAACGGATTCCGCAAGAACAAAGTCTATATCAACGATCCCGCAAGAGGAAACTGTGTGATCACGATGGAAGCTTTTGATGCAGGCTTTACCGGGATCTGTCTGATGTTTGAACCGGGAGAAACATTCGAAAGAGGCGGACAGAAAAAATCCGTGTTTTCCTTTGCGGCCAAGCGGCTTAAGGGTGCCGGTGCCGCGGTTCTGTTCATGGCGGTCGCAACACTTTTAACTTCGCTGCTTGGGATCATGAAACCGGGATTTTCCCGTGTGTTCCTTGATTTTCTGTTATCGAAGAAGGCACCGTCCTGGGTTCCGTATTTCTTCGTGGGATTGACGGCCTTAACGATCCTGCAGCTGATCACGGCTTATCTGCAGGCGGTATACAGCCTCAGGATCAACGGAAAACTGGCCGTTGTCGGAAACACGACCTACCTGTGGAAGGTCCTGCATCTGCCGATGGAATTCTTTACGCAACGCTTAACCGGTGATATCCAGATGCGCCAGGCCGGCAATGCGGCGATCGCATCTTCCATTGTAAATACCCTGGCACCGCTTCTTATTAAGAGTGCCATGATGGTGTTCTATTTGGTGGTCATGCTCCGCTACAATGTCATGCTGAGTCTGATCGGGATCGGCGCCATTTTCATCAATGTCGCCGTATCCAATTATGTGAGCAGGAAACGTGTCAATATCGCGCGCGTTAAGATGAGAGATGCCGGAAAACTGGTCGGGACCACGATCTCGGGGATCGAGATGATCGAGACGATCAAAAGCAGCGGTGCCGAGAACGGATTCTTTGAAAAGTGGGCCGGTTATCAGGCTAACGTCAATGCGCAGGATGTCAAATATACGGGCATGAACCAGACGATCGGAATGATCCCGACATTCATTTCTTCTCTTGCCAATATGTCGATCCTCTTTATCGGCGTGTACTTAACCACAAAGGGTGAATTTACCATCGGTAAGATCACGGCATTCCAGGGACTGCTCGCGACCTTTACGGAGCCGGCCATGTCGCTGATCTCTGCGGGACAGAGTCTGCAGGAGATGCAGACGGATATGGAACGGATCGAGGATGTCATGTCTTATCCGGATGATCCTAACGTAAAGAGTGAAGAATTAAACGATGAGGAATCCTATCAGAAGCTGACCGGAGAAGTGGTCATGCGCGGTGTGACGTTCGGTTATTCCAGACTGGCTCCGCCGCTGATCACGGACTTTCATCTGGAACTGCACCCCGGCAAGTCCGTCGCGTTTGTGGGCGCTTCCGGCTGCGGAAAATCCACTCTGGCAAAACTGCTCTCGGGCCTCAACCGGCCGTGGGCGGGTGAGATTCTCTATGACGGCAAACCGATCACGGAGATCAACCGCCACGTCTTTACCGGTTCCCTTGCGGTCGTGGATCAGGATATCACGATGTTTGAAGACACGATCGCCAACAATATCAAGATGTGGGATAAATCGATCGAAGATTTTGAGATGATCATGGCGGCCAAGGATGCGCAGATCCATGAGACGATTGCGCAGAGGAGCGGCGGTTACGATCATGTGATCTTAGAAGGCGGGCGTGATTTTTCCGGTGGTGAGCGACAGAGAATGGAGCTTGCCAGAGTCCTTGCGCAGGATCCGACGATCATCATTCTGGATGAAGCGACTTCGGCGCTCGACGCCAGGACGGAAGCGGATGTTGTACGCTCCATCAGGGACAGGGGCATTACCTGTATCGTCGTTGCGCACAGACTGTCCACGATCCGGGATTGTGATGAGATCATTGTCATGGACCACGGGCAGGTCGTGGAACGCGGCACGCATGCGGAATTGTATGCAAAAGGCGGGCTATATACGGAACTGATTTCTACCGAATAACGATTTGGTTTAGGAGAACTTTATGGGTTGGTTTGACACACAGCTTCGCGACAGAGAGCGGCTGGATCAGGAAAACTTTACGGATGCGTTCATGCGTATGGCGGGCGCTGTGCTCGGAACACGTGATTTTGAACGCTTCTGGAATGAGAAGGAACAGACGGAATCTGCCCTGCAGCAGATCTTAAAATATTACCATATCAAAACGGAGCGGATCCCGGATTCCGTTACGAGTTTCCATGATGCACTGGAATATGTCATGCGCCCCACGGGGATCATGTACCGTCCCGTCAAACTGGAGGCGGGCTGGCACAAGGATGCGATCGGCCCGATGCTGACGAGACGGAAGAAGGACGGTGCCGTGGTGGCACTTCTTCCGAACAGGACGGGCGATTTCCGCCATATGCGGGGGGAGGAAGCAGACTACGAACAAGATGCGATCTGTTTCTATAAACCGTTTCCGCTTCGGAAACTGCATGTAAAGGATATCCTGTCCTATATGGCATCGGTCTTATCCCCTGCCGATATCACACTGATGGTGGTCACAACGAGCGTGATCACGGGACTGGGACTGCTGCTTACGAAACTGACGAATCTGCTTTTATCCGGGGAGAGCGAAAACAAGAGCATGACGTTTTTGCTGACGCTGTTCCTGTTCTTTGCCTGCACCAGCATCAGTTCGCTTTTATTTACCGGGGCCAAGAACATCGCCTTAAGTCGCATCAACAGTAAGATGACCGTATCCGTACAGGCGGCAACAATGATGCGGATCTTATCGTTGCCGACGACGTTCTTTAAGAAGTACAGTTCGGGTGAACTGGCGGAACGCGCCGACCATATGAGCACGCTTTGTTCTTCGATCCTGGGTGCGCTGTTCACGACAGGTCTGACGGCGGTCTTTTCCCTGTCCTACATCGGACAGATCTTCGTATATGCGCCGGCCCTTGTGACACCGGCGATCACGATCATCATGATCACCCTGATCTTCACGCTTGTAACAACGGTTTTGGAAGCGGGCTGGGATAAGATCGTCATGGAACATGAGGCAAAAGAGCGCGGCCTGGTCTATGCCCTGATCGGCGGTGTGCAGAAGATCCGCTTAGCCGGTGCCGAAAAGCGCGCGTTCTCCAAATGGGCGCATATGTATGCACATACCGCAAACATCATCTACAATCCGGGCTGGTTTTTAAAACTGAATCCGGTCTTTTCGCTGGCAATCTCGCTGATCGGAACGATCGTGCTTTATGCAACCGCGCTCACCAGCAGGATCAGCCTTGCGGATTACTATTCGTTTAACATGGCCTACGGAATGGTCAGCGGCGCATTCATGGCACTCGCCGGGATCGCCAACTCCGTTGCCCAGATCAAAACGGTGCTTACGATGGTCATGCCGATCATGGAAGCGGAACCGGAAACCGCCGGGACCAACAATGTCGTGACCAAGCTGTCCGGCTCCATTGAATTAAGCCATGTGTCCTTCCGGTATGAAGAGGAATCGCCGATGATCATCGACGATCTCTCCGTGCGGATCAATCCCGGACAGTACGTGGCAATCGTCGGAAAGACGGGATGCGGAAAATCAACGCTCTTACGGCTTTTGCTCGGTTTCGAATCCCCGGTCAGGGGATCGATCTACTACGACCAGAAAGATATCCGTTCCCTGGATCTGAAATCACTACGCCAGAACATCGGTGTCGTGATGCAGAACGGAAAACTGTTCCAGGGCGATATCTATTCGAATATCGTCGTTTCCGCGCCGCAGCTGTCCGTGCAGGACGCATGGGATGCGGCGGAACTTGCGGGCATGGCGGAGGATATCCGCAACATGCCGATGGGCATGTTCACCATGATCAGTGAGGGTGCGGGCGGCATTTCCGGCGGGCAGAAGCAGCGCCTGATGATCGCACGTGCGGTCGCCCCCAAACCCAAGATCCTTTTCCTCGACGAGGCAACGAGTGCACTCGATAACATCACGCAGAAGCATGTTTCGGATGCGCTTGCCACCCTCAAGTGTACACGTATCGTGATCGCACACAGGCTGTCCACGATCAGACAGTGCGACCGGATCCTGGTTTTAGACGCCGGCAAGATCGTCGAAGAAGGTACGTTCGAGGAACTGATCGCAAAGAAGGGCTTCTTTGCGGACCTTGTGGAACGCCAGAGAGTCAATCCCGACGCCGAGTGATTGTCCGTTTATGGACAGCGCGTTGTAAAAATGATACAATAACACGGCATGCATTTTGGTAAAAATCACGATGGGACAGTGTATGAAAGAGCAGTTATCGGAGCAACAGGAAACGTTATATCTGGAATATCACGATAAGGTTTTCCGGCTGATCATGGGCAAGGTCAATAATGAGGCGGTTGCCCAGGATCTGACTTCCGATGTGTTTGTAAAGGTATGCGCCAAGCTTGATACCTTTGACGGCAATAAGGCATCGGTCTCCACGTGGATCTACCGCATCGCGCAGAATACGGTGATCGACTATTATCGTACGCGAAAGGTTTATGCCGAAGTTCCGGAAGAGATCCCGTATGAGGGAGAGATCGATGATGATCTTTTAAACGATGAAATGCTGACGGAACTGGCGGAAGCCTTAAAGCAGCTTCCCGAAAGAGACCGGGACCTGATCATCCTGCACTATTATCGCGGCATGACACTCAAAGAGGCTGCAGAGCGGATCGGGATGTCCTACAGCAACGCAAAGCTTGTGCATAATAAATCGCTTGTGACTTTGCAACGGTTATTATCAAAGGAGGAATAGAGATGAAGAATAAGAAACTGATGACACTGGTGCTCGCAGCACTGCTTGCGATCGCCACATGCATTCCGGTAATGGCAGATGAGCCTGACAGCGCCGGGAATATTTTTGAAGCAGGCGACATGGTCACACTGCCGACCACCCCGTTCTTCGGAGCCTTGGCAGTAGGCCAGAGCGTGAACGTGGCGGATGCCAAGGCAAAGGGTTCCCTGATGGTGGCCGGCCAGGAAGTCAGCATCAGCGACAGTACGGTCGGTGAGAGCGTATATATGGCCGGTAACAGCGTTTCCTTAAAGAGTACCAAGGTAAACGGTAACATCTTCGGTGCCGGCAACAGCATTACGATCAGCGGCATTACCGAAGGAAACGGCGTTTATGCAACCGGTAATCTGATCTCCTTCGACGGAACGGCAACCGGCCTCTATGTGGCCGGCTCAAAGGTCATTCTCTCCGGTACCGTTAACGGGGATGCAATGATCAGTGCGGAAACCGTAGAGATCA
Organism: Lachnospiraceae bacterium; assembly: GCA_017544705.1. Lineage (GTDB taxonomy): Bacteria > Bacillota > Clostridia > Lachnospirales > Lachnospiraceae > UBA2868. The sequence continues at coordinate 7,213 of JAFYDQ010000080.1, forward strand.
AAGACGGTGCGGTTGTTACCGGAACACTGAAGATCCAGAGCCCGGTGGAACCTTCCGTTCCCTCCGGCGCACAGATCGCGGATTATGAATTCGAACAGGTATCGGAAGATGCACAGGATGCGACGGCTGCTGCGGCGAAAGCCGGGATCGGCGCCGTGATCATAAAGAAGCTTCTGAGCGGTCTCTACTGGATCGTTGCGATGGCTGCGTTCGGCATGCTGCTTTGCTGGTTGTTTAATGACCATCTTGCAGGTGCCGCTGCCATGATCAAAGAAAAGACCGGTCCCATGATCGCAACCGGTGCGATCAGCTGGGCATGCATTCCCGCTGCAGCGATCATCCTCTGCTGCACCTGGATCTTAGCACCGATCGCCGGGATGCTCGCACTTGCCTATGTGCTCCTGCTTTGTGCAGGGCTTGCATTTGCCGGCGCTTCCCTTTCCCGTTTGCTCTTCCCGAAGATGAACGTATTTCTTTCGGCGCTCATCGGCATCGCGGTTCTGGAACTGGTACGCCTTGTTCCGATCCTCGGTACGCTTGTCGGGATCGCGGCGGATATGTATCTGCTCGGTTATGTGGTACAGTCCTTATGGGCAAAGAGATTAAAAAAGCAGTCTGAAGTCAAGGCTGTAGACACAGCGGAAAACTAACGGTATATATGGCAAAACAAAAACAGGTCGAAGGGCAGATGTCCTTCGCGGATTTTCTAACACTGCAGCCTGCGGAGGCTGCAGTGTCTGATTATCCGAGGGAAAATCAAACCGGAATAAAGGAAACGGATGATGCGGATGACGCGCTCTTTGAGGCGGAATTCGCGAAGCTTACCGCGCTCTTTGGGAAAGTTAAGGCGCCTGATTTTGACGCCATGGAGTTTTTAAGCCCGATCGCAAACGCGGTAAAGACTGCGATCGAAGAGGGGATCGCTTTTCCGGAAGCACTGGAGAGACACTGTTCCAAGCGGAGCGCTGAGCGGATCCTTGCGGCCTTTGACGAAGGAAAAAGAGCTGAACTGATGGCGATCATCGGAGGCATGCATGATGAGATCTGAAGCGCTAAAGATTGATAGGGCGCATGTGGAGAAAACGTTCCGGGATTATGCGAAAGCTTACGATATGACGGATACCAAGATCCGGCTCAAGTACGATCATACCTTCCGGGTGGCGATGCTTTGTGAGAAGATCGCAGACTCACTATCACTCTCTGCAGCCGACCGCGACCTTGCGTGGCTCACCGGGATGCTGCATGACATCGGGCGGTTCGAGCAGGTGAAACGGTATGGGACATTCCGGGATGCGGACTCGGTGGATCATGCGCATTTTGGCGCAAAACTGCTGAAAGAAGGGCTGCTTGAGACTTATCTGCCGGGGTGTATGATGGCTTCCGGCGGGGATGAGATCACGCTGCTCCTAAAGGCGATCGACAATCACAGTGCTTTTCGGCTGCCTAAGGACCTTACGGAGCGGGAATTGCTCTTTTGTAACATCCTGCGCGATGCGGATAAGATTGATATTTTGCGCGTGAATGCGGAGATCCCGCAGGAAGAGATCTACAATACCACAACGGAGAAACTCATGCATGATCCCGTAAGCGAGGCCGTGATGGAAGCGTTTCCGAAGCGGAGTGCCATTCTGCACAGCCTGAAAGAGACCACGGTCGACCATCTGGTCGGGCATATCTCGCTGGTGTATGAGCTGGTCTATCCCTTTAGTCTCAAGGAAGCGTGCGCGCAGGGCTATCTGTACCGCTCGCTGAATTTCCGCTCGGAAAATCCCAAAACAAACGCACAATTTGACCGCATCCGTGCGATCATGCGCGACTATCTTGCCGAATGCGGCATCTCTTTTTCTTCATAAATTTTTCATATTTCAAAATACTAAATATAGTGGATTTTGACCCCGTCTTATGCTAATATATACAAGATGGGGTGTTTTGAGGGGATACTCTTTTTTTGGGAGGCATCCTGTGGGAGATCAGAATCAGAAAAACATTGCGGATCAAGCCGATACAACCACGTCGCGAGAAGCAGTTCAATCCACAGATCATAAAGAGACAACTGAGAAGACAGAACCTGAGAAGGCAGAA
>JAFYDQ010000081.1 GCA_017544705.1 Lachnospiraceae bacterium
GAAGAGGGCCTGCGACCGTTGTCGAAGCGATCGCGGATGCGAAAAAATGCGCAGAGCACATTTTAGGCACAAAGATCGGGGCCGACGCAGAGCCAAATGTTATGGCGGAAAGCCTTTATGCGAAGAAGGGCGTGATCGCAGAACCCTGCGGAGACGCAGAGGCTTGTGATTTTGACAGATGTCTGTCCTGCTCCGTGATCTGCGAAAACTGTGTGGATGTGTGCCCGAACCGCGCCAACGTTGCGGTCAATGTGGTCGGCATGGAGAAACCACAGGTCGTCCATATTGACAGGCTTTGCAATGAGTGCGGCAACTGCGCGACCTTCTGCCCGTATGAAGGGGCGCCGTACAAAGAGAAACTGACGCTGTTTGAGACAACAGGCGATATGGAAGAGAGCGAAAATAACGGCTTCTGTTACGAAGACAGAGGCACGGGGCGCTTAATTACGCTGCGCCTTGACGGAACGATTTATCACGCAAAGAATGCCTCCGACCTCATCAAAGAAGGGGTGGAGGCATCCGTTGTACGCCTGGTTGAGGCGGTTTTACCTTAAAGAATTGCTGCCGTAGTATTCGTCGATTGCAACCAGCCATACGGCCAGATATTCATCCTCAAACATATAGTTGGAGTGATACTCGGTGGATCCGTTGTTCATAAACATGGTGCGCTTGTTGAAGTCTACGATCCAGGTGTCGTCTTTCCCGTATGCCGTTACGTTGAAATGGTAATCGACGGCGTTGTTGGCGTCCAGATCGCATGAGTTGACCGTTACCGGCATATCATGGAAGTTGTTGGCCATGGCAAGCGCCATCATCATGTTTTTCTCGATATCATCCACAAAATCGGGATTTAAGTCCTTATCCACGAGCATCGTCGCAAGCAGCCCATAGAAGAATTCGCGGTTGATCTTCCGGCCTTCCTCCAGTACGTCCGAATCCACGTAATCGAGGAATCCGTCAAGGTCTTTGCCGTTATACAACTTGGTGGAGCCGTTCAGGCCGCCGTTTGGCGTGACGGTGATCAGGTTGCCATCGCGCGTCACATCCGCGTAGCTGTACATGGTCACATCGCCGTTCGGTTCCATTGCAGGCTCATCCGGCTCGCTGTCGATGTCAAGATCCAGGTTATCGAGGGCATCCAATGCCTCGTCCATGCTGCCCTGATCATAGCCGTCCAGGGCATTCATATCGGAATCGTCGTTAAAATCATACTCATAATCGTCATATTCATATTCAAGGTCATCAAAGTTACCCTCGATTTTCTCGGCTGCCCTGCGCAGTGCAAAAACAAGAATGCCGATGATGATGGCAATCGTTGTAACCGCACCGAGCACGATCAAAAGCACGATCAGCCAGGTTTTCTTTTTCTTCGGAGCCGCGTTCGGGGCAGCATTCACGCCCGGCGTTGCGTTCTGCGGCGGATTTGGAGCTGCGTTCTGCGGTGCCCCGCAGGCCGCACAAAATTTTGCGCCATCCTTAATGGGAGCGCCACAATTCGTACAATGCATAGGATTTTTTCCTTTCGTTGTGGGATTTATAGGTTATTCCGGCTTCAGTCACCGATAACCTCAGTCACCGAGTCCGGCGACAATAAAGTTCCGGCCGTCATGCTTGAAGACGGAGATTCCGATCGAGAGCAGGTTGGGATCCAACAGATACTGTCGTCCGGTCGCCGTCGACATCCAGGCATCCACGGTATCCTTGGCATTCCCGTAATCCTTGGCCAGAAGTTCTGCCTTATAGTAAGCGGGTGCCACGGTATACCACATGCTGCCGTTTGGCCGTGTATGGTTAAAGCAGGCCGTTGCCTCACGGGATCGTGTATCCGCACAGAACTCCAGGCTCATGTTGGCCTCAAGCGGCGGCAGGTTGCCGCGCGTGCGGTAGGCATTGATCTGCGTTAAGATCTCTCCCTTCATGGTCGCATCGAAGGATCCGAGCGCCACATAGGTCGCATCGCCGACAGAGAATACAAGCGGCGTGCCGTTTCCGGTCGTGTTGGGATCCTTTTCTTTCTCCGCATCATCAGCTTCCGGCGTTGGCGTCGGGGTGGGCGTGGTATCCTTGGTTTCCAGAACCGGCGGCTCCGAGATCGATACGGTGCCATCCCCGACAGACTGCGGTGTCTGTGTCGGTACCGGCAGGGTATTCGACCGCTCGATCTGCATGACTCTGCTGCTTCCGGTCGGCAGCGCATCCGGTGCCAATTCCGTGATGGCGCTCTGTGTCGGATCGCTCGCCTGCGTCCCTGCATTTGCAGCAGCCGCATCCTCTTCCCCGCACCCGGCCATCAGTATCATTCCGGCCGCGAGCACCACAGCAAATATTCCGATGTGTTTATATGATCCCATTCTCATGTGACCCCTTTCTGACAAAAATCAGCGATATATAGATATATATCGGCAATCGCTGACCGAAAGTTTACATAATGCGCAAAAATCACCAGCCGTCGCAAAAAAATCACCCGCCGGCGACAAGATCACCCAAAAATCATTTCATCCCGATCAACCCGGCAAAGAACCGGCCGATGTGGAACACGGGATTGTCGAATTTGCGCTTGACCTTCTTAAGCTCCTGCCGGATCGGGATGTGCTGCGGGCAGTGGGTCTCGCATTTGCCGCACTGCTTGCACAGGGAAGCATAGGCAGGCTTCTTTTTGAGCGCCGTGCACATGAAGTATTCCCGGAATCCGCTTACGTAGCCGTCGATCGCGGTCACGTTCAGGCAGCGGAAGCTGCCGGGGATATCAACGCCTGCGGGACAGGGCATGCAGTAGCTGCAGCCCGTGCAGGGCACCTTGATGCTCTTCTGGATAATGGCCTTTGCTTCGGCAAGCGCCGCATGATCAGCCTCGGTCAGCGAATGCGCCGCAGTCTCCGACGCGATCCGGATGTTTTCTTCAAGCATGGCCATGGAATTCATGCCGGATAATACCGTTGTAACGCCCGGCTGGTCATAAAGCCAGCGGAAGGACCACTCCGCATCGGACCATTCGGGACGGGCTTTGCGCAGGATCGCCGAAGCCTCCTTTGGCAGCGTTGCCAGCTTCCCGCCGCGCAGCGGCTCCATGATGATCACGGGAATGCCCATGGATTCTGCCTCTTCAAGTCCGAGTCTGCCGGCCTGCGAATTCTCATCCATGTAATTATACTGGATCTGGCAGAAATCCCAGTCATGCGCGTGCAGGAGTTCCCTAAAAATCACGGAAGAGCCGTGATAGGAAAAGCCGACGTTTCTGATCTGCCCGGCTTCTTTTTTGGATTTTACCCAGTCCATGACACCACGGTCAAGCAGGACCTTCCAGGTATCCGGATCCGGCAGCATATGCATGAGGAAATTGTCGACATAGTCGGTCTTAAGACGCGTCAGCTGTTCCGCAAAATGCTTCTCCATGTCGTCAACATTTTTCATCATGTAATGCGGCAGCTTGGTCGCGATTTTGATATCTGAACGGATCCCAAGCTTAGACACGACATTCCCGAGAGCTTCTTCGCTCCCGGGATAAATGTATGCCGTATCGTAATAGTTAATGCCGGAATCATAGGCAAATTTCAGTTCTTTCTCCACTTCCTCCATGTCGAAGCCGTTGCCCTTCCTGGGGAAGCGCATACAGCCGAATCCGAGGACGGATTGCTCATGTCGAAATTGCATGGAACAAATATCTCCTTTAATCATGCGATCGCGCAAAAATCACGGCGCCGCGATCAGCGCATCCCTTTATCATACGGGATGCCCTCTGCCTTCGGCGCACGCGAATTCTTCGAAGTCAGCGCCAGAACGACCAGCGAGATCATGTAGGGCAGCATATTGTAAACGGTACTCGGGATATTTAGCATCGCGAGTACGCCGATGCCGGTGTAAACGTTTGAGAGCGCGCGGAACAGTCCAAACAGCAGGGCCGCAAGCGCGATCCTGGTCGGTTTCCACTGTCCGAAGATCATAACGGCAAGTGCTAAGAAACCAAAGCCGACCACGCCGTTTTCAAACTTCCACTCGGAAACGCCCGCCGTGATATAAACGATGCCGCCAAGGCCGCCAAGCACGCCTGAGATCATAACGCCTGCGTAACGCATCTTATAAACGTTGATGCCGACGGAATCTGCAGCCTGCGGATGTTCGCCACAAGCCATCAGACGAAGCCCGAAGCGCGTCTTATATAACAGCACGTAAGCTAAAACGAGCAGAAGCAGGGTTACCAGCATAAACCAGTTAAAATCAAACGTCCCGAAAGATACGATAAAGGATTTCTTTGACTCAATGTACTGCACAACGGATGAAACGTCATCCGGATTGTTGGCGGTGTTGATCGCCTTGATGATGACGGTCGCCGCCGCGGTGCCGAGCATGTTGAGCGCGATACCGACAATGGTCTGGTCGGCCTTAAACGTGATACACGCAACGGCAAGGAGCAGCGAGTAGACAAGTCCCACTAGTGCTGCAGCTAAGATCGTTGCGAGAATGATCAAGGCGGAAGGCGCACCGGTCAAATACTTCATGGTCAGTGCACCGCCCATGGCA
>JAFYDQ010000082.1 GCA_017544705.1 Lachnospiraceae bacterium
AGGTATTTGAAGAAGCAGGGATACAAACGGATATTCCGGATTTAAGATCCGTGGTCGCTTCTGCTGACGGGCTCGGCGAAGATGCGATCGTCGGTGCATGTCTCGGATCCAAAGCAGCAGACGATGACAAGTACATGGCGCTCATCGGAAAACACTTCAATGCCGTCACACTGGAAAATGAATTAAAACCGGATGCGCTCTTCGGATACAATAACGATGCGCCACCGGCAAACTCCATCCATGAAGAAACCTTTGAAGGAAATACGATCGAAGTCCCGACACTTGATTTTTCAAGAGCAGACAGGATCCTCGATAAGATCACTGCATGGAACGCCGATTATCCCGACCGTCCCATCAAAGTGCGCGGCCATGTACTCGTATGGCATTCCCAGACACCTGAGTGGTTTTTCCACGAGGGCTATGACAAAAAGGCACCCTACGTCACCAAAGACGTCATGGATCTGCGCCTGAAATGGTACATCTCATCCGTTCTGGCACATTATACCGGCGCAGGCAGTCCCTATGAGGGTCTCTTCTACGGCTGGGATGTCGTCAATGAAGCCGTCAGCGATGCATCCTCTTCCTACAGGACCGATACGGAGAACGGCAGCGATCAACTCAGTGATTCCACGCACTCTTCCAAATCCAGCTGGTGGAAGGTCTATGGCAGCAACGAATACATTATCAGTGCATTCCGCTATGCCAACGAATATGCACCGGATACACTGAAGCTCTTCTACAACGATTACAACGAATGCGACCAGAACAAATCCCGCGGGATCTTAAAGCTTCTGTCGAATGTAAAAGCCGCGGACGGCACAAGGATCGACGGCTTCGGTATGCAGGGCCACTACACCGTAAACGCACCGTCCGCATCCACGGTGGCCGATTTTGCAAAGACCTATGCGGAAGTCGTTGACACGGTCATGATCACGGAATTTGATGTGAAATCCAGCGCACAGTTTGACGGTTCCGCGGAAAAATTGAACGATGAATACAATCGGCAGGGCGCATATTACAACGCGATCTATGAAGCCTTAAAAACCCTGAAAAAAGATGAAGGCATTCCGGTAAGCGGTCTGACGTTCTGGGGTGTCATCGACACCTACTCCTGGCTGATGGATCAGAATGCGCTCGGCGGCGGAAGCGACGGTGTGAGCAAGCAATGCCCGCTTCTCTTTGACGGGGACTACAAGGCAAAACCTTCTTTCTGGGCCTTTGCGGATCCTTCCAAGATCGACACGCAGGCGCTTGTCATCAAACGGCCGACGATCGAGATCAAAAAAGGAACGGTCAAGGTTGACGGAGACACAGACGATGCATGGACAGACGTGGAAGCCGTGCCGTTAAAGATCGTCGTACAAAGTGTGGATGTCACCTGCGATGCCAAGCTTCTCTGGGATGAAGAAAACCTCTATGTGCTGATGCCCGTAACAGATCCCGTTTTAAATGACGCAAGTACGGACGACTACCAGCAGGATTCGATCGAGGTATTCATCGACGAAAACAATGCCGGTGCGGAATCCTATGAAAGCGACGATAAACAGTACCGCGTAAACTTTAAAAACTTCCAAAGCTTTAACGGCGAGAAATGTATCGAAGAAAACATTACATCTGCTGCAAAAGAGACCGCTGACGGCTATGTGGTTGAGGCTGCGATGAAGTGGACCGACATTAAGCCGACAAACGGGACCATGATCGGCCTGGAATTACAGGTCAATGATGCCACCGCAGTCGGCGAACGTTCCGGCACCTTAAGCTGGGCGGATGACTCCGGCACCTGCTACCTCAATCCCGCCATGTTCGGACACGCCAAACTCGTGGAATAAAGACAGATCCATATGCATTGCATAACAAAAGAGAGCAGATAAATCTGCTCTCTTTTTTGGTATCCGTGCAGGAAAAGAGACTTGAACTCTCATGGTATTGCTACCACACGGACCTGAACCGTGCGCGTCTGCCAATTCCGCCATTCCTGCATTTCTTATCGTATATCACGGAGCGATATGCGATGGACAACACAGGTAATTCTACATGGTTTTCCTTGGTTTGTCAATAAGAACCATCGTAGATATTTCCGACAGAACCCGTACCGGCAAAAGTCCCGCTCTGCGTGTAATTACTCAGCTTATTGTTCTCCGTATTGACCGCATTGACGATGCCGGATGCTTTGGCACCGATCATGTCTCCAAGAGAACCGACACCGCTAAACAGGGATTTCCAAACGCTCTTATCTGCTTTCCCGGCGGTTTCTTCATCCAGGGTTAATTTATTGTCCTCACCGATCGTGATCCCAAGATCGCCAAGCAGCGTGCTGTGTTTGGAAACCATCTGCGTCATGGATAAGGTGTTCCTTAAAACACTCTTGTTATCGGAATCCCCACCGGATTTGATCATGGCATTGTAATCCTCAACGAACTGTTTCAGATCATCAACATCCTTGATGTTCTCCACGCTCTTCTTCAGCGTTTCCGCATCGCTCTTGATCCGGTTATTGGCCTGCATAGCCTCTTTGATCTCGGAAGCATCTGCTTTCTCTGCCTTTTCGGAATTCTTCGCATAGTATGCCTTCGACAGTTTCGCCATGCTGCCGTTCTTTACACTGGCCCAGTCACTTAAGAAATTCATCGAGGAAACATTCTGCGACGAAGATGTCCCGTACAGACTGTCAAACAGAGAGGAATAATCATTATTGATCGTAGACATATTAAGACTCCTTTCTATATATGCACACGTAGATCCTTCTACAACATGTATATCGGCAATTAATACCAAAAAGATTATATCACATTTTCCCGCAATGTGACAACCTTTTTACAACCTGCTATACATCCATGTCATCCTATGGATCTTTTCGATCACTGCATCCGAAAAATCATCCGCTGCCATTCTCCACTTCCAGTTATCACCCAGTGTAGCCGGTTTATTGATCCTGGCGCTTCCATCCTTACCGATGTAGTCTTGTATCGGCACAATACAAATATCCGCAATGGAGCGCATGGCAAGCCTGATCACGCCCTCCGCAATGTCTACGTCATTGTCAGTTGGAAGCCCCATATACTCTCTCGCATATTTCCGATCTTCCGGCGAAAGTTCCGTGAGCCATCCGAGTAAGGTATCATTATCATGCGTGCCCGTATAAACCACACAGTTATGATGATAGTTGTGAGGCAGGTAATCATTGGGCTCCCTGTGGTCAAATGCAAACTGCAGTACTTTCATTCCCGGAAAACCGCTGTTCTTTACCAGTTCCAGAACAGATGGTGTCAGGAATCCGAGATCCTCCGCAATGATCGCGGTTTCTCCCAGTTTCTCCTTGAGCACATCAAACAGCTTCATTCCGGGTCCCTGTTCCCATTGCCCTACTTTTGCATCTTTGTTTCCATAGGGGATCGCATAATAGGAATCAAATCCGCGGAAATGATCGACACGGACTACATCATATAGTTTTCTGCAGTGGAACATCCGCTTTGTCCACCATTCAAATCCCGTCTGTTCGTGATATGGCCAGTCATACAGGGGATTGCCCCATAACTGACCAAGGTCCGTGAACGCATCAGGCGGACAGCCCGCAACGGCCTTCGGCAATCCGTTTTCATCGAACTGGAACAGTTTCGGATCAGACCAGGTGTCTGCAGAATCAAAAGCGACATAGATCGGAATATCACCGATGATCTCGATATTGTTCTCATTCGCATATTTCTTCAGTTTCTTCCACTGTTTCATGAAACAGAACTGCTGGAAACGGAAGAAGTTGATCTCATCCGCATACTTGTCCCGGTAACGGTTCATGGCATCCGGTCTGCGCAGACGGATGTCATCATCCCATTCGATGAAACTCTTGCCGTCAAACGCATTCTTGACGGCCATATAGAGTGCATAGTCTTCCAGCCAGAATTTATTCTCGGAAACAAATTCCCAGAAAGCGCCGTTATATTCCAGGTTACAGTTCTCATAGGCAACCCGCAACACCTTGAAACGGCTTAGATAAATCTTCTCATAGTCGATATAGGATGCATTGTCTCCCCAGTCATAACCCGCAAGATCCTCTTCCTTAAGCAGCCCTTCTTCGATCAGCATCGGCAGATCGATGTAATAAGGATTTCCCGCAAATGTCGAAAAGGACTGGTACGGGGAATCTCCATAGCCCGTCGCGCCAAGCGGCAGGATCTGCCAGTAATGCTGGCCGGCTGCCTTCAGGCAATCCACAAACCGGTACGCCTCTTTTCCAAGCGTCCCGATCCCGTATTTGCCGGGAAGACTGGCTATGGGTAATAAAATTCCGCTTTTTCTCATTGTTGATAGTGCTCCTTTTATTCAAGGAAAACACCGGAGTGCATCAGCATTCCGGTGCTTCCGTCTCGTGATATCCGATCAGAATTTAAATAATGTACTCATGAGGCCTCTGCCAAGCGATGCGCCGAGGGTTCCGCCAAGACGTTTGCCGAATGTTCCGCCGACGGACTTTCCGAATGTATTTCCCAGTTCCCGGCCGATCGTTCCGGCTGCAGAGCTTGCAACGGATTTCGTTGCGGACTTGATCGCCCTGCTCTTCTGCTCTGCCTTTTTCGCCTCTGCTTTTTCAGCGGCAATACGTTCTTTTTCGGCCGCCTTCTCTGCAGCGATCCGCTCTTTCTCTGCGGCCTTTTCGGCTGCAATGCGCTCTTTCTCAGCCGCTTTTTCTGCGGCAACACGTTCTCTCTCTGCAGCCTTCTCAGCAGCTACACGCTCTTTCTCTTCCGCTTTCTCGGCAGCTAAACGTTCTCTCTCTGCAGCTCTTTCTTCGGCAGCTTTGGCTCTTTCCTCTTCATGCTGCTTCTCCATGGCTGCTCTTTCCTGAGCCGCCGCTTCTTCGATCTCCGAATAGTAAGCGGTCAGGCGCTCGTATGCGGACTCGTTATCCACATAGTAATCATATTTTCCGTGCAATGCGGAACCGTTGATCATCTGATTTCTTGTTCCGTCATCGATCGCACCCATCAGACTTGCCGGAGGCAGGATCTTTGCACGCTCAACCATTGTCGGTACACCATCCTCGCCAAGAACGGAAATGAGTGCTTCACCGGTGCCGAGTTCTGAAAGAACCGTATAGGTATCGAATGCCGGATTCTCTCTTAAACCTGCCGCTGCGGCACGCATGGCCTTCTGCTCATTCGGTGTGTAAGCATGCAGGGCATGCTGCACTTTGGTCCCGAGTTGATTCAATACACCGTCCGGAATATCCTTGGGATTCTGTGTGATGAAATAGATGCCGACACCTTTGGAGCGGATCAGTTTTACAACCTGCTCGATCTTCTCAAGCAGAACCCGCGGTGCATTATCAAACAGCATATGTGCTTCATCAAAGAAGAATACCATTCTGGGCTTCTCAAGATCGCCCGCTTCCGGAAGTGTTTCAAACAATTCGGAGATCATCCACAGTAAGAACATGGAATAGGTCTTCGGATTCTGCATCAGTCTTTGGCAGTCCAGAACCTGAATGTATCCGCGACCGCTTCCGTCCGTTGCAAGCCAGTCCTTGATATCCAGCGCCGGCTCTGCAAAGAACTGTTCGCCGCCGTCCGACTCCAGCGCAACAACCGCACGGATCATCGCAGCGATCGATGTCGGCGGCAGATTGCCGTATTCCATACTGAATTCCTTGGTGTTGTCACTGACAAACTGCAGCATCTTCTTTAAGTCCTTGGTATCGATCAGCAGCAGCTGATTGTCATCGGCGATCTTAAAGACAACGTTCAAAATATCCGTCTGCACATCATTCAATCCCATGATCCTGGCAAGTAACAGCGGCCCCATTTCAGAGATGGTTGTACGGAGCGGCATGCCCTTCTCTCCGTATACATCCCAGAAATTCACCGGATAGGAAGTGAAATTAAATCCGGCCTCTGCAAGCCCGAAATATTCCATCCTTTTGATCATGTCTTCGCTGTTTACGCCTTCTTTGCACATGCCGGCAAGATCGCCCTTCGCATCTGCAAGGAACACGGGTACACCCGCATCCGAGAAGGACTCAGCCATGACCTTTAAGGTAACCGTCTTACCGGTACCGGTCGCACCTGCGATCAGGCCGTGCCTGTTGGCCATCTGCGGATAAACGTAAACGTTTGTATCATCATTCTTTCCGATCCAGATCTTTCCATCGTAATACATAGATTCCACCCTCCATTTTTTCTTTCAGTATATCACTAGGTTCCCTCAAAAAATAGTCCTTGCATTTCCTAAGAAGTTCATATAGAATGAATGAGTACGGCTCGTTGGTCAAGCGGTTAAGACGCCGCCCTCTCACGGCGGAAACAGCGGTTCGATTCCGCTACGAGCTG
>JAFYDQ010000012.1 GCA_017544705.1 Lachnospiraceae bacterium
ATCCGGCGATTGAGATCTCATCTCCTCCCGTTGCTTCTGTGCCTTCCACAGCTCCTGCGCCGGGAAGTTCGGCATCGGTCAGCGTGATCCCGCCGCCTTCAACCGCAGCACCGCCGAATACCGGAGCGTTCACGGACGGCATCGTGTATGAACCGGATCCGCCTGCTGCGCCACCGGTCGCACCACCTGCGCCAAGATCGCTACCCGATCCAAGGCCGCCAACTCCACCGGCTCCAAGACCTGCACCGCCTGCTCCAAGACCACCGGCTCCGCCTGCGCCAAGATCAGCGCCACCGGCTCCGCCGCCTGCACCTTCGTCTTCAACCACAATGTCATCGGACACAACCACACGGTCGAATCTGGAGAGATCGATTCCCTCTACTGCTTTCCTTGCTGCTTCGACTTTCTTCCCCAGTTCGACTTTTGCTGCGGTTGCCTCATTCAGCTCGTCGTTGGCTTCTTTCAATTTCGTTTGCAATGCCGCCAATTTTGAGCCATCCAGGCCAACCTTCTTCAGCGCTTCGATCTCCTGTGACAGATTCTCAACCTTTTCCGTTGCATCTTTTACAGTCTGCAAAGCATTCTGATAGTCATTGGCCGCCTTTGATTCCTCAATCGCTGCTAACAGGTTCTGATAATTATCGAAATTATTCTCATCGATAACTCTCTTCGTCACCCACTTGCCTGTCTCGTCTTTCTCAACTTCCGCAAGATAAATGACTCCGTTCTCTAAATCCAATGTGTCGCCGTAATTCGAGTTTTTATAAACGTAGTTGTAATAAACATTGTGCTCTACGCCGTCTTTGTCTTTGTAGGTGGCCAGCACGCGATTGTTTCTGCCACCGTCTTCATTTGATTTGTCCTGTTTAATATAATAGGAAGCATTCGGATCGATGTGTTTCCCATTAATATCCGTTCGTCCCGTATCATTATTCTGCTTAAGAACGACCTGATCCTTTCCATAGCCGGAAGCTGTCTTTTCTCCGGATGTGAACACACTGCCTTCTCTGGCTTCCTGCGAAGAGGAACCCTTTGCGCCAAAAGTAAACTCTGCAGTCTCCCAGTCAACATTTTCGTCAGACATTACTTGATATTCTACAAGTTTCTTCATCAGGTCTCTGCCAAGCAGCATCACATCACCCGGACTTGATGCTTTTTTATTGACATCCTGCTCCTTGATCGCTTTGGCGCATCCTTCAATATCTAACGTTCCATCATCATGATAAACCGTTTTATTACCAAGCACATCTCTGTAATACTGCACCATCATCGCATAATACTGCGTGCGGATCGCATTCAGCTGTACGCTTGTTTCCTGTAATTTTGTTGCTCTGCGCTCCAGTGAGCCCGCTCTCTGTTCTACAGCCTTGAGCATTTCAAGTGCTGCGGTGGCATTTGTCTGTGCTTCCGCCAGTCTTGCCTTGGCCTCTTCGACTTTGGCAAGGGCTGCCTGATGCTCTTTCTCTGCTGCTTCGTATTCAAGCTCAGCATCTTCTGCTTTGCTCAATGCATTACTATATGCAAGGTTTGCTTCCGCAAAACCTTCTTCAACCACTTCCAGATTTCCGACTGCCGCATCTTTGGCTGCATATGCGACCTGCTCGTCATCGCTGGTATTTGCTGTATCCGCATTGGAGATTGCTGAATCGGCATTCGTTGTGGTTTTCTGATCAGCCGTCTGATAAGCCCGGTTCTGCGCGATCAAATCATTCGCCGTATTATCGGCTGTCGTGATCAGGATATCAGCCAGTCCTTCTTTTGTAGCCGCATCATCCAGTGCATCCTTTGCATCGGAAACCAGATCTTCAACGCCAAGTGCTCCATCAACGCCCTCATAAGCAGCTTGTGCACCAAGCATGTCGCTCGTGATCTGCTCATCTTCGAATACTCCCGTCTGTGTAACAGCAGTGTCGATCGCATCCGATGCCTCTCCCGCATCCGTCTCGATCGTTTCAACGGAAGTCTGAATCTCACTGATGGAAGCTGTTTCCGTCACGCTCGACTCTGAACTTTCAGATGTTGTCTCCTGACCGCTTGTCTCCGGAGCCTCTGTCGGAGGCGCTTCCGGTGTATCGGGATTTTCATTCGCCAATACTGTGGTGGGAATTGCCGATGTTGCCATCATGGCAGCAATACCAACCGCTATTGCACGTAATACTTTATCATTCTTCACTTCTTTACGCATAAGGCACCTCCTTTAAGCGATATGCTTGAACAAATATTCTAAAACTTCAGGGGTAAACTGTCTTGCATGTATACCGACCGTATATGTACCGTCCTCGTTCTTCACCTGTCTGTTGACATCCGCATACATGATCAATGTGCTTGCGACAATGATGATATCTTTTCCAACAAGCTCCGGTGTGTCGGGTTTCATCACGAGTCCCATACCAAGCGGACTTACGTTTTTCGTTTCCACAAAATAACTTTCTCCCGTCTCACACACAACAACAACACCATTTGCCTTGTAATCTACACGGGATATATTACGACGTTCTTCCATAAGTTTAACCTCTCATTCTTTATACGAGTCACCGGGCTGCCGGGTCATTTCATAAATGGCTTGGCAAAACCCTTACATTATTATATCGTCAAATTTCCATTCCCGCTATAGTGTTACTTTTATGTTGCTATGTGACGATAATTGTCACTTTTCCCTCTTCTAATTATAAAGACGGTTTCAAAATCAAAAAAGGTTCAGATTTCACAAAAAAGTTGCAAAAAAAATAGGAACCGATGTTTTCATCAGTTCCCATTGCGTATCGTCCAAAACTACTTGAAGTACACCTCAGCGGCTTTGCTTTCCATCTCGCGTCTTGCATTCATTGCCTTGAACGGATGCAGGCGGTTCACACCGCTTAAGATTACGGCTTCTTCCGAATCGCCGATCGAAAGTGCCTTGATCCTTGCTTCACAGTTCTCATACCAGAGTTCGTATCCGACCAAAAGAACCAGAACGAATACGGCTGTCATAACCCACAGTGCTTTGCTTGCTTTGCTCTCGATCGGTGCTGTTGCTGCTGCCGGAAGCTCCTCTTCTTCCAGAACAACCAGATCATAATCATCGATCTCGGTACCCGCATGCGCGATCGTCGCTTCATCGGAAACCGAATCCATGGATCCCTCCACTCTCACGCCCGTTAAATGAACGAGCAGTGCGAGCAAAACAAATGCCACCAAAACTGCGCCTGTAACAATGCTGATTGTGTTTGTCCTGTTCTTCATCATTCTCTCATCTCCATATGATTCGCCAATGCCCGGGCATCCAAGCGGGCCCTGCATAGTATATATCGGCTTCCCGTTCAATAAATTGAGCCGATCCATTTTTCCTTTTCACATATAAAGACTCTCGTAAAAATCAAAAAGGTTCAGAAATCTTACAGAAATATTAATTTTTTTCTCCGCAAACAGATTTTAAGCGTCAAAATCTTCTCATATCACGGATCAGTTCGACGATCTGTGCACCCGCGTCCGTGTCCTCCTGCGCTGCTGCTGTGATGAAGCGGATGAGTCCGAATACGGAGTACTCTGTCGGCGATACCGTAATATCAATATTGACCTTATGCAACAACTTCACATGCACCTGTTTATCCACCCGCGTGATCACGGAATAGATGCCTTTGGACCAGGCAAACATACTGATCACAAGGTTCGTGTCGTCATCATCCGTTAAGGATACGAGGGCGTCCGCTTTCTCGACCTTTTCTTCTTCCAGTACTTCCGTGATATCGCCCTCGGCATAAGCCACGTTGATGGTCGGGAAACGGTCCATCAGGCTCCGGCAGCGCTCGATATCATCATCCAGCACCGTGACCGACATATGATCCGCAAGCAGCCGTTCGATCAGGTAAACGCTCGTTGTGTGCCCGCCGACAATGACCACGTTCTTCGTCTTGCCGCGTCTGATCTGCAGGTCTTTGAGCACCTTGTCAAGATGTTCCTTGGAAACCACAATGTATAACGTGTCTCCGTTTCGGATCTCAAGCGCGTCATTCGGTTTCAGTGACTTTCTGCCGCGCACCACAACACTGATCTTGGCATCCGCGGTCAGCTCCTCCCTGATCCCTGCAACCGTGCGGCCGATGAGCGGCGAGCTACCGACGGCATTTAAGTCGATCACGTAAAGGTCCGTGCCAACGCAACACTCCAGCTTCACATATCCGGGCAGACCGATGTTGCGATGGATCTCGCCCGCAATATCCACCTTTGGCTTTACGATAAAATCAATCCCGTACTTGCGCCGGATTGCCTTCTCTTCTTTCACCAGGTCCGGCAGCAGAAGACGGGCGGCGCAAAGTCGCGTGCCTACGGCTTTGGCCTGCATGCAGCTGATCAGGTTGATCTCATCGGTATGCGTGAGTGCGATCAGCACATCTGCGGTATCCGCCCCTGCCTTAAGCAGCGTTTCCTCGGATGCACCGCTGCCCACTACGCCGTTTACACAGAACCGGTCCGTCATTTCATCCACGCAGACGCGATTTTTATCGATCACCGTGATATCATGGCCGACACCGTCCAAAAGGCTGATTAGTGCCTGCCCCGCTTCGCCTAACCCCACTACTAAAATTTTCATGTTTTGCCTCTCTCTATGCGTTCTGCTTTATGCTTTTCCAGTTTAAAATAGACGTTTTTGATCGTCAGGCCCTGCACCAGAACCGTAAAGAAGATCGTTACGTAGGTCACGTTGATAAAGATCTTAAAGACATCCGGCGATAAGAAGCTTTCCGTCTGGATGGCGAGCGCTAAGGACAGGCCTCCTTTTAGGGCCGACCACACCATCAAAATCACAAACTCCTTAAGATCATAGTTGCCGGGGATCTTCCGCCCCGTCAGCACGCTGCTTAAAAGCACGCCAAGCAGGCGCGACAAAAGCAGGATGATGATCGCTGCCGGAATGATGATCGGTGCATACGGGCTGATCTCAATGTCCAGCACGTAGAGGCCGATCATCGCAAACAACACGGCATTCAGGATATTTTCAGAGATTTCCCAGAAGTCGTGATAATAAGCATGCGGGTCGATGACGAAAACACGACGCTCCATCTTGTCCATCCGGTAGGAAAAATACATCCCGCAGACAACGGATGCGATCACGCCGGAAAAACCCAGATGCTCGCAGATCACGTATACCGCGGCAACATCAAGCAGCGCGATCAGGATGTATCTGACCGGATCCTTGGTGATCTTCATCAGTTGGAATAACAGGAACGAAACAATGAGTGCCACCGCAACGGCACCGACGATCTCTTTGCACATGAGCACGGCAAAGTTATCATCGCCGCTGTGCACGATCACGGATCTGACGAAAATAAAGAGCGTGACGCCCGTGCCGTCGTTGAACAGGGATTCGTTCTCAATGACGGAGCAGACGTTTTTGGATAAGCCGATTTTATTCAGGATCCCGGTCGCTGCGATCGGATCTGTCGGGCTGACTACGCAGCCAAGCAGAATACACATCCAGATGTCCATCGGGATTGCGAAAAGTCTTGCTACTGCAAAAATCAAAATGCCATATATAAAGGAAGAAACGGCCGTTGTCAGAAATGCGAGCAGACAGATCGGGCGCAGGTTTTGCTTAAACTTACCCATATTGACTTTGCTTGCACCGGCAAAGAGCATGAAGCAGAGCACTCCGTCCATTAAGTATTTCTCAAAGCCGAATTCGCCGATTCCCACAATGAAACGGTCCAACACGGGGATGTGAAAACACTTGGCCACGACCGCGATCACAAGGGAGGCGATCAGTGAAAACAGGATCAGGGCGATGTCGCTCTGCATATGGAAAAGCCGTTCATTTGCGATGCCGATCACAACGATCAGCGCTAAGATAATGATCAAAAATAACAGGATATTCATAGCATCTTCATCTTATCACACGGACCATGGAAACGCAAAAGAAGCGGAGGGAAATCCCTCCGCTTCGTGATGTAACGATTTTGTTGCCAAGTCTTATATGATCCGATTATTTCTGGATCGTATTTTCAGCTTTCTTCTTGTTATCAGCATACTTGTAAATGCCGAATCCAATAGCAATTGCAAGTGCGATTGCGGCCCAGAGCCACCACAGGTTTGCATTATTATCGGTTGCACCCTGTGCGCCCGGAAGATCAGTATCTTGAAGATTGCTGCTCGGTGCTTCTGCTGCGCCCGGA
>JAFYDQ010000013.1 GCA_017544705.1 Lachnospiraceae bacterium
GCAGCCGCAATCCAGCAGATCATTGAACTCTTCTTTTTCAAACTCCGCGAGTACGTCCGGGTAATCCTTTTTGCACATCTTATAAATGCCGCCGTCATCCGTTTCGTATATCTTCGCGGCCTTAGAGAACTCCTGACGCGATAGTTCTTTGTAATTTCTGTCTGTCATCACTCCACTCCTTTCAAAGCATCCACCATATCGATCGTTTTGACTTTTCCGGAAAACATGAAGTTCACGCCGATCGACACCAGAAAGGTCCCGAAAATCGAATAGATATAGGTCGGAACGCTGATGATCGGATACATATCGAGCGTATCCGACACTGTGGTGCAGAGCACATAGAGCATGAACCATCCGGCGTAAAGGCCGAGCGCGATCCCGATCACAGTCAGCCAGATGTTCTGTTTTTGCAGGATTCCCCTGATCTTTTGTGATTTAAACCCGAGAACCTTCAGTGTCGCCACTTCCCTGGTCTTTTCGACAAAGGACAAAACGCCCAGGTTATAGAGCACCACAACACCTAAAAGTACCGCAGCCAAAACCATCACATAAACCATCGCGTTCAGGATTTCCAGCTGTTCGGAAAACGCTCTCTTCATTTCCTGCACATTCAGGACGGAAGTAACCTCGTCTTCATCCGTCAGGCTTGCGGGAACACTTCTATTGGTCAGAACCGCTGTCGGGTGAAAATCAAATTCCATCTGTTCGTAGACCGACCGATACATCGTGATCCCCTGAATGGACGGATCGCGGTAGATCTGCGACACCCTGGTGTATTGCCACTCATCATCCCCGACCTTGTGCCATTTGATAAAATCACCGACATCCACACCCAGCATATTCGCCATTTTCATTGTCATCGCGATACCGTCGCGCGTCAGATGCACGGGTTTTAAATCCCGGTCCTGGATATGTACGTAATTTCCTTTGTCAATGATCGTTGCGGATCCGCTTTTCTTGGCGGTTTTGGATATCAGTTCCACGCTGGTTTCTTCGATCATCTGTCCCCTATAGGAAGCGGCCAGATCATAGGCGTAATCATAACCCGCATCCGCGCTCAGCATGATCTTATTCCTGGCGGTCATCAGTTCGCCGTACATCTTGTCTACAAGCCCGCCGATCGAATCAAAACAGCCGAATCCGCAGATCAGGAGCATCGCACAACCGACCACGCCCAAAATTCCCATCATGGAGCGCATTTTGTTGCGAAACACATCTCTTAAGTTCCACTGTGTGGAAAAATCAAGTTTCAGCCACAATCTGCTCTTTTCGATCGCAGAATGCCTGACTTTCTTCGGTGCCGGGGGCTTTAATGTCACTGCCGGCACATCCTTTAACTCTTTCCTGCAGGCAAAGAAGCTGACCAGTGTGGAGATGATGATCGCAACAGCCGTCGCCACGATATCCTTTGTTGTCATCGCCCCCTTAAGATCCGGGATCAGATAATTGCCTTTAAACATTCCAAGGATCCAGGGCGGCATGGTCAGATATCCGATCCAGGCGCCTGCGATACAGCCGAGCGCACTGATCACGAATCCGTAGGAAACATAGTGAAGTGTGATCGTCGCCTTGGAAAACCCGAGCGCTTTGAGCGTTCCGATCTGGGTACGCTGTCCTGCCGTGACTCTGGCCATTGTGGTTACAATGCCAAGCAGCGCGATCGCTAAGAAAACCGCCGCAAACATGATCCCCATCGCCTGATGCTGTTTGACTTCCGCATCAAATGTCGCAAAGCTTAGATTCTGGTCCCGGTCCGTGACCGCAATGTCTTCTCTGTCAAAAGCAGCTTCCAATCGTCCTTTGATCGCATCGACCGATGCATCGGAAGTATAGGCATCATCCACATCCACGACCAGCTGGTTATAGATCATGTTCACCTGATCCGGAAAGGAGTCAGCCGACAAAAATACCAGCGCGCATTTGGAATAATTGGGATACATCGTATTCTCTTCGGAAACGTAATAGACATATTCCGGAGAATCGATGATGCCCTTCACCGTCATTTCAAACTTCATGCTGTCGATCTTGAATGAAAACGGATCGCCGACATGAATGTTGTTGGTCCTTGCAAACCACTCCTCAAGCCATACACCCTCTTCCCCTTCCTGATAAGGAACGCCGTCATAAAGCAGCAGACGGTTGATGTTCCCACTCGTCAGGAAATTGGCATATACATAGGCATCGTTAAAATCCTCTGCGGTCCCTGTTAAGGAAAGCCGTTTCTCGACATCTGCAACGCCCTTGATCTTTTTTGCCGTACGGATATCATCATCACTGAATCCCGCACCGCTGATCCAGATATCGCAAAGATTGTATTGCGCATAATAAACATCTGCCGCATGACCGGCCCCGGCGCTTTCCGAATCGAGTCCGACAAAGACCAGCATGCCGAGCAGCGACATCAGAAAGATCGAGATAAACTGTGTTTTGTTCTTGCGCAGATCGCGCCACATTTTCCGTAATAACATTGCATCTACCAGTTAATCTCTTCCGCGTCTTTGGGTTTATCGTTATGTACGACACTTTGGATCCCGCCGTTTTTGACGCGGATGACCGTATCTGCCACATCGGCAAAGAAACTGTTGTGCGTGACCATCACGACCGTGCGTCCCTTACTCCTGCTCATCTCCTGCAGAAGCTTTAACACTTCTTTGCCGGTACCCGTATCGAGCGCACCGGTCGGTTCATCGCAAAGCAGCAGTTTCGGATTCTTGGCGATCGCCCTTGCGATCGAGGTCCGCTGCTGCTCACCACCGGACATCTGCGACGGAAACTGGTGCATGTGATCTGCAAGTCCGACCGCCGAGAGTGCTTCCTTCGGGTCCATCGTATCGTTCTTGATATCCTTCATCAGTGCCACGTTTTCGTATGCCGTCAGCGTCGGGATCAGATTATAAAACTGAAAGACAACGCCGACATTCTGCGCGCGGTACTGCGTCAATTGATTATCCGAGTAAGTGGTCAGGTCGTTTCCGTCAAACCAGATCTCTCCGGAAGTAGCAGAGTCCATCCCGCCAAGCAGGTTTAAGAGGGTACTTTTCCCGGCACCGGAAGGTCCCAAGATCACGACCATTTCGCCCTCACTGATCGTAAGCGAGGCATCTTTTAAAGCATAGAATTCGTGTTCGCCCTGGCTGTATTTCTTGCAGACTTTCTTGAACTCGATCAGGACGTTCTTCTCTTCTGCGGCCTTCTCTTCTGTTTCTTCTTCTGCCTCCAGATCAACGACCTCTAATTCCTGATCTGTCTTCTCTTTCTCGCTCACTGCTTCGCCTCGGCTTTCGTTCCGATCTGATCGTCCGTGACCGCATCCGTGATCACGACATCCCCGCTGTTGAGTCCCATCATGACTTCCACGTAATCATCGGATTCGATACCCGTCGTGATATACTTTTTCTCCACGATGCCGCTATCGATCGTGTAACAATACGTGCCGCCGTCATCCACATAGTAGGCTTCCAGCGGGATCGTTAAGACGTTTGATTTTTCCGTCGTAAAAATCGTGACATCCGCTTCCAGACCGATAAAAACGTTATCGTCCGGCTCATCGAAACGGACCGATACCGTGACTTTGGCCTTATCGGAATCACCGGTCTGCGCCAGATGCTTGATCTCGGTCACGGTCCCCGCATAAGTGGTGCCCGCAAGCTTAATCTCAGCTTTCTGTCCGATCTTGATTTTGCCGATATCATATTTGGAAATGCCGACATCGACCTTTAAGTTCTGCGAACTCTCAACCGTAAATAAAGGCGAACCCTGGCTGACGACCGAACCGTTGTCGATAAAGCATTCCGTGACCACGCCGTCAAAATCAATATGTACGCCTCTGTTGGCATCCGCCAGGTGCTCATCTGCCGATTCCACATTCAGCAGGGACATGTCATAGGTATTCTGCAACTGGTCCTTCTGATATTCGTTCAGGATCTGATTTTCATAGGTATTTCTGAGCGTCGCCGCCTCTGTCCAGTTGCGCATGGCATCCGACATCCAGTTTCCGTTGACGATCTGCTTCGCATACTCATCAGGTGTCAGCGTTGCAGGCGGAAGGCCTGCTAAGTCCGCGTTCAGGTTCGCGATGTCCGTGTTCAGCGATTCGATCTCGTTGATCAGTTGCTTTGCTTTGGCGTCATCGCCTTCCAGTTTTGCTTTCTCAAGCTCAACATTCTTGGAATTCAGGGATCCGGTCTTCTTGGCGATGTCCTTCTGTAATCCGTCGGAAGCGCAGTTGATATCCCAGTTTTCCTGATACTGGTTCTGGTCGATCGTATCGCTGGCCTGCCGATAGAGTGCGTAGGAGTATTTGTAGATCTCGATATCATCCTTCGCCTTTTTGTATTTTGCCGCATTGGAATTGCTGGCGGTGACCTGTCCGTTCATCGCATTCTCCGCAGACAGGGCGCTAAGCTCCGCCTGGTCCCTTGCGCGCTCCAGATCCGTCATGTCATATCCCACGACCTTGGACCCTTTCTTGACCGCATCCCCGACAGACAGCGTAAAAAAATCAATGGGGGCGCTTATGGAAGAATAGTAAGTTGTACTATTCTCTCCGTGAACATCCCCCGTTGCTTCCACGCGCTCTGCGATTGTTTGTGTACCGACACTTGCCGTGCTGTATAAAGTTGCTCTGCCCATAAATGCCGTCATCAGAAATCCGGCAGCCGTAAGTACACCGGCAGAAGTTATTCCCAAAATAATCTTTCCTGCTCTCATCTTCTCTATCTCCGATTCTCCTCTGTTTCCAAAATGAACCGTTGGCGCACTTGAAAAAGTCAGCCGCCAAGTTTTGCTGCCAGGCATGCGTAGGTTTCATCGCCGATCACATGCTCGATGCGGCACGCTTCTTCGGCGGCCGTCTGTTCGCTCACGCCGATGCGGATCAGCGCTTCCTTAAGCAACGAATGCTTTCTGTGGATCTTCTCCGCGATCGCTTTTCCTGCATCCGTGAACAGGATATGTCCTTTCTCACCGATGTAGATCAGATCCTTCTCGCGCAGCCGCTTCATGGCATTACACACACTCGGTCTCGTTACCCCAAGCGCTCTTGCCACATCGACGGATCTTGCAAAGCCGTTTTGTTCCTGTATCATCAGGATGCTTTTTAAATAGTCCTCTGCGGAACCGTTTTTTTCTGTATCATTCATAATCGTTTTATATTGTGTACAGCGCGGTTTCTAATGCACCGGTTTCTGCCTCCCGCGGCAGTTCTCGCACATTCTGCAATGTGCGCAGTTGCCGCCGCAGGAGGATTTTCCCTGTTTCTTATCTTTGATCAGGCGGGAGATGATACCTGCCACGATCACGATGAGGAGCAGCGTGATCACTATGGTTCCGATGTTTTGTATAAGCCATGCCATCATCCGTATCATCTCCTTTCTCTCGTCTCAATAAATAAGAGCTCACTTGGCTAGCCAATGTTCGTCAGTTTGTCTGCTTCCTTATACTTCTTGAAGAACAGCATATAGATCATCAGGAGCAGGAAGACGAAGGCTACCGTGAAACCGAGCCAGTGTATATTGCCGGTAAAGGCCCAGCCGAACTGTGTGACCATCAGCGCGATCACATATGCAAATACACACTGGTAGGCAATTGCGAACCAGGTCCACTTCGGATTGTTCATCTCTCTCTTAATTGCACCGATCGCTGCAAAGCAAGGTGCGCAGAGTAAGTTGAATACCAGGAAAGAGAAGCCCGTAATGCCGGTAAACGCCTGTGCCAGTGCCTGCCATGCGGTCAGTTCACCGCTGCCGTATAAAATACCCATCGTGCCGACAATGTTTTCTTTTGCGACAAGCCCCGTAATGGAAGCCACAGCCGCCTGCCAGTTACCCCATCCGAGCGGGATGAATATCCAGGCGATCATGTTTCCGATACGCGCCAAAATCGAGAACTCCAGTTCATCTTCCGCAAGCATTCTGAATCCGTCGTCCGCAAATCCGAAAAAGCTGGTGAACCATACTACGATCGTTGAAAGCAGGATGATCGTGCCGGCCTTTTTGATAAATGACCAGCCGCGTTCCCACATGGAACGAAGCACGTTACCGAGTGTCGGCATATGATAAGCGGGAAGCTCCATAACGAAGGGTGCCGGATCGCCCGCAAACATTTTTGTTTTCTTCAGGATGACACCGGAGATGACGATCGCCGCCATGCCGATAAAGTATGCCGATGTGGATACCCATGCGGATCCGCCGAAGATCGCACCTGCGACCATTGCGATGAAAGGAACCTTTGCACCGCAGGGGATGAAGGTTGTTGTCATGATCGTCATTCTTCTGTCACGCTCGTTTTCGATCGTACGGCTTGCCATAACACCCGGAACGCCGCAACCGACGCCGATGAGCATCGGGATAAAGGACTTACCGGATAATCCGAACCTTCTGAATATCCTGTCAAGTACGAAGGCGATACGTGCCATGTAACCGCAGGCTTCCAGGAACGCGAGCATCAAGAACAGTACCAGCATCTGCGGAACGAAACCTAAGACCGCGCCGACACCTGCTACGATACCGTCAAGGATCAGGCCCTTAAGCCAGTCGGCTGCGCCTGCCGCATCAAGCCCTGCTTCCACAAGCGCCGGAATACCGGGTACCCAGGTACCGTACGCTGCGGGATCCGGTTCTTCACCGATCTCTTCCAGGGTTGCCGCAGCTTCTTCGTAGTCTGCAAGACTTGCGGTCTCTTCTGAAATTTCAAGTGTTTCTTCATCTTCTACTTCATATGTAAAATCTCCTGTCGGCGCACTTCCGTTTTCTTCTACATAAGCGTCATATCCGTCAACGATCGCAGAAGCATCCGCGTAGCTTTCCGCGATCTCGCCGTATCCGCCGTCCATGCCGAAGAGGTGGAAGCCGTCACCGAACAGTCCGTCGTTTGCCCAGTCCGTTGCCGGCGCACCGACAGCGACCATGGCGATCCAGTATACCAAGAACATCACAACCGCAAAGATCGGAAGGCCGAGCCATCTGTTGGTCACGATCTTATCGATCTTATCGGAGGTTGTAAGGGAACCGGCATTTTTCTTCTTATAACAGGACTTGATCACCTCTGCGATATAGACATAACGTTCATTCGTGATGATGGATTCCGCATCATCATCCAGTTCTTTTTCCGCTGCCGCAATATCGTTCTCGATATGCGCCATCTTGTCGGCAGGGATCTTCATCTGATCGAGCACCTTATCATCGCGCTCAAAGATCTTGATCGCATACCATCTCTGCTGTTCTTCGGGCATGTCATGTATGACAGCCTCTTCGATATGCGCGATCGCATGTTCAACCGGACCGGAGAACGTATGCTGCGGAATGGTCTTTCCGTTCTTGGCTGCCTTGATCGCTTCTTCGGCGGCTTCAAGCGTGCCGTCGCCTTTTAATGCGTAGATCTCTACAACCTTACAGCCAAGTTGTCTTGCAAGCTCGTCTGTTTTGATCTGATCGCCGTTCTTTCTGACCACATCCATCATGTTGACTGCGATCACAACCGGGATTCCAAGCTCCGTCAGCTGTGTTGTCAGATATAAGTTTCTCTCCAGATTGGTACCGTCAATGATATTTAAGATCGCATCCGGTCTCTCGGTGATCAGATAGTTTCTTGCGACCACTTCTTCCAATGTATAAGGAGATAAGGAATAAATACCCGGAAGGTCCGTGATGATCACATCATCGTGCTTCTTGAGTTTTCCTTCCTTCTTTTCTACGGTTACGCCCGGCCAGTTTCCGACGAACTGATTGGAGCCGGTAAGCGCATTGAACAGGGTTGTCTTACCGCTGTTCGGATTTCCTGCAAGTGCTATTTTCAGACTCATTTCTGATTTTCCTTTCTATTTCTGTTTTTTGAACCTCTAACCCCGTAGGCCATGCTCCTTCGGAGACATGGCAAACCCCAAAGGTCCATTTGGGGTCATCTCACTTCAATCATTTCCGCGTCCGCTTTGCGGATCGACAGTTCGTAGTTTCTGACCGTTACCTCGATCGGATCTCCGAGCGGCGCGACTTTACGCACATAGACATCGGTATTCTTTGTGATCCCCATGTCCATGATCCGGCGTTTCACAGCACCCTCGCCATGAAGCTTTACAACCGTTGCGGTTTCTCCGATCTTCACATCTCTTAATGTCTTCACTGCTTTCTCCTCCCTAGACCATGATTTTCTTTGCCAGCTCATCACTGACGGCTACCCGGCTTTCCTTGACTTTTACGATCAGGTTCTCACCGAGCATACTCACGATGCTCACTTCTCCTCCGACGTTGAAGCCAAGGTCTTCCAAATGCTTTTTGACTTCCGGGCTTCCGCCGATCCTCCTGATGATCTGAGGCTGTCCTTTTTCTGCATAAATAAGCGGCATCATATCATCCCTCCTGCTCTTTTATAAGTTAGCCTAGGCTAACTTATCGCTGTAAATAATGGTTAGCATTCACTAACCGTTCTTCATTATAGTTAGGGTCTGCTAACCTGTCAAGCGTTTTTTTTATTCTTTTTTCATTTTTATTTGAATTATCAGTTGTTAAGAAACATCATTTGTGGTAAGTTATAACTAACAAGGCGGATAATTACGCAATTTTCTTATAGAAAGGAACACAGGCTATGGCATTACAGGAATCAGGAGAAATGTATCTGGAAACGATCTATGTACTTTCGCAGGAATCCGATGCGGTCCGTGCGATCGATGTCGGTGAATATATGGGTTTTTCCAAACCTTCTGTCAGCCGTGCGATCGGACTGCTCAAGGATGAAGGCCTCGTGAAAAGAGATGACGAAGGGTTCTTAAAATTAACAAAAGCCGGGGAAATACTGGCGAAGCGCATCTACGAGCGCCACACCGTACTTACCAGGCTTTTGATGGATCTTGGTGTCGATGAGAAGACCGCTACCGAAGACGCCTGCCGTGTCGAACACTACATCAGCGACAAGACCTTTGAAGCGATCAAGGCACATATCAAAGAACGTTAATGGACCACTAACCCCGTAGGTCATGTTCCTTCGGAACACGACAAACCCCAAAGGTTCACCCCGTAGGTCATGTTCCTTCGGAAAACGACAAACCCCAAAGGTCCACTTCATGCTTTCTTTCTGACCGGAATACAGATCTCACTCACATACTCCTGCGATGCAGGATCACCGGGCAGATAGTTTTCTATGTCCACGTCGGGGATCAGCTCATATTCCGCCACGGGAAGCCACTCTTTGTAGATCCTCTCCCACATCTCCTGGATCGCATCAGGCATGGGTCCGACGCATTTGAACACAGCCCAGTCATATTCCGGAAGCCGGATGATCTCAAATCCTTCCGGTACACCGTCCACATCAGACGCCTTACAGCCGATCCCGTACTTGAATACGTCACCGCCGGCCTTTTGCTGCATGCATACGCCGAGATACCCCGGGATCTTTTTCAGATCCCCGTTACCAAAGTATTCATCCCAGAACTTCGGAATTTCCGCCTCACTCGTCTCCGCATGAAACTCCTTGGCATGCACGAGCAAATCCATTGCTTCCCATTTTTCAATTTTGTACTCCATGATACAACCTCCTCTAATTGTGATCCGGACGGTATACCGGCTCATGAACCGGACAGGTTCTCCTTTTTTGACCTGCGCAGGTGTGACGTTATGAAATCTGGTAAACGCCTTGCTGAAGCTTTCCGGCGTATCATATCCGTACTTGAGTGCAATATCGATGACCTTTTCATTCCCGTTTGCAAGTTCTGCCGCCGCCTGCGACAATCTTCTCTTTCGCAGATATTCCGCAGGCGTCATTTCGGTCAGCAGAGTGAACGCACGCTGGAAATGAAATGCCGAAAGATTGACTGCGCCTGCGATATCCGCTAAGCTGATCTCTTCAGTCAGGTTTTCTTCCATATATGCGATCGCATCGTTGATCGTCCTTACCCAGTCCATTCGGTATCCCTCCTTTCACTTAAGATTCTAAGGTTGTATCCCCATATAATCCTGTCTTTATTTGCTATGTTTTGTCATATTTATTTCTCACTTTGCAGGTATGCTACGATCGGTTCGATGTAGCTGATATCGGAAATATCATAGGAAGCAGAGATCCTGTTGACCATCTCCTTTTCGGCATCCGTTGCATCTTTCTTTTTCTTAAGCGCACCAACGAACATCTTCATTGCCAATCTGGAAGCAGCGCTCATCTTCTCGTAAGCAAATCCGCCCTGACAGTAAAATGCTTTGATATAGGTTCTCTGTTCATCCGTGAGCACCTGATGAAGCCATCCCGCAACATCCGGATTGTCATCCGGGCTTCCGCCGACACAAAAAATCGCAAGACGCTTATTCTTCCAGGAAACGGCCTTCTCAAGGAACCACTTTACCTTGACCAGGTTTCCGGCCATGGCCCAACCGCCGTAAACGATCGCTTCATAGGATGCAAAGAATGCGTCATTCTTTTTCTTGGCTTCCTTAAGGTCGAGCAGGTCCGCGCCAACGCTTTCTGCGATCCACTCGGCATATTTTTTCGTAAATCCTGTTTGTGATGTGTAAATGATCAGTGTTTTCATAATTCACTCAGATTCCTTTCCATTTTCATGATCGTTGTGATCGTTGTCATCAGGTCCTTGTCACTGACGCCGTGAAAGATGCGTCCGATGATATGCTGGCTCCGTAGGCCGTTATTATCATTCTCTTCCAAAAACGTTCTTGCGACGTCCGTTACAATGATCCGCTGCTTTCTTTTGTCCTTTTCATCCGGCAGCATGGATATAAAGTCCTTCTTTTCCAGTTTTAAAAGGATCTGCTTCACATTCTGGTGAGAACTCCCCATGATATCGGACAGTTCATTGATGGTCGGGGCTTCTTTGCAGAGATTGATACAGATGATCGCAAAGAACTGCTTCCACGTGATCTCACCAAAAAAAGCATCCGCGGCTGCCTGATACCGGTTGTCAAACGCGCTGAGAAGGCCCAGCAGAAAGGCCTGAGGCGGCATATTGCCGAATTCCACGTTGTTCATGTTCATCTCTTTATCGTAGTTCATTTCCTCTCCTCCGATCCTTCGTATCTTCGCGCATACAAAAATAGGTAACATATTACGCTTCTATCAATGTAATACATTACCTATTTATTGTCAATACCATATTTACCGTTCTGCCATTACCTTTTTCATGATCGCGCAAAGCGGTTTAAAGAGCAACAGGCACAGAACGAAGTTGCTCACGCAGTGGATGATGTCATACGGGATCCCTGCGATCCACCAGGTCAGGGCCATACTCCATCCCCCTATGAACAGATAGGGGATCGAGCAGAACATTCCGAAAAATAACCCGAAGAATCCGGACAAGATACAATAAAACACATATCCGGCCTTATGCTTGCCGGCAAATATTACGAACACGATCAGCAGCGGCCATATGTACAGATACATAAAAGACCATACATTAACCCCCTTGAGAATGCATTCGATCACCGTGAATCCGATCGCGATCAGAAATGTCTTCCTGCCGTAGAAGATCGTGTAAACGATAAACAGAAGCGTTACGACCTCAATATTGGGCAGCAGATCAAGGGCAAGCTTTGATGCCTCCAGTATGGCAAGGGAAATCCCCAAAAATGCAACATCTTTTACCGATATTTTGGGATCACTCATAGCTCTCCAGTTTAAGGGCATATGCATCCCCGTCGTTCACCGGCTGCGAGTCCGCGCCGTACTGCCCGTATTCACCGTTCACATAGATCGCCCAATAGGTTTTCTGCGCATCATCGGCTTTGATGCCGTTTACGGATGTGATGTACGTTCCGTAATCGCCGGTAGAACTCTCATAGTCAAAATCACCCGTATCCTTCAGTTCATCCATTAAGCCGGACAGATACGCGGCATCGGTCTTTCCCGCATACGGAATGCTTTTGTTCCCATCCGTCACTTCCAGCGTATATGCCTTCTGTCCGGTCGTTTCAGGCTTTGCCGAAAACCGGTTATAGATCAAGGCAAAGCAGATGATGCATGCAATGATCGCAGCGTTTCCGATGATATAGGAGCGTTTCTTATTCATGATAAATCTCTATTCCTCCCTGTTGTATTGATCCAAAGCTTTCTGCATTTTCGTATTTTCCGTTTTCTCGATCAGCCGCATGATCCCCACACTGATACCCATACTGAGCACAAAAGAGATCACAAAACCGATCCAGGCTTCCATATCGTTTACCGGAAACCACTTGCATACAATGATCATGATGACGATCATAAACAATACGCTCAGGAAAAAAAGGATATTCCGAAGCACCATCGACATGTTTAAGATCCATCTGTCTGTAAGAAATATAGCCCTGGCAATCGTGATGAGTACCGCAAGGAGAAACAGCTCACACAATGTCGGTATGCTGATCCCTCCTTTTCCCAGGGCAAAAAGCGTTGAGTACCCTTCCGTGCTTTCACCGATCACGAGGTTTAATACGATAAAGATCAGCACAATGATGCCAAATGTCGCAAATGCCTGACCGATAAAGTAGAATATGGTTTTCTTATCTTCCATCATCTAAGTCCCAGCTTTCTTCTTAATTCATCCGAATACATACGCGAAACAGTGATCTGCTCGTCATTCTTTAACGTGATCCTAATCTTTCTGTTGATATCACTTTTCAGACTCCTGATCATTCTGATATTCACAATACACTGCTTACTAATGCGGAAAAAATCATGCTCTAAAAGTTCCTGTTCGATCTCATAAAGCTTGAGATCGGATTCATAGGTCTCATCTGCCGTATAAACAAATGATTTTCTATCCACCGCTTCGATATACAGGATCTTTCCGATATCAAGCAAAATCGTCTCGTCGTCTTTTCGCACACCAATCTGCATGTTTATCATGCGCATCAGGGAGACAAGCTTCTCTACATCTTCATCTAGTTTCTTCGCCCGGATCACGACTTCCGTATCCGGATATTTTTCATCAATGTCTATTGCAATCTTCATTGATTCCTATCCTTTTTGCGCTCTTCTCCATGTATATTGCCATTGCGATAACGGGAAGACCGCTGATGATCAGTGAAAGGGATGTCCCAAAAGGACTGTCGGTCAACATATTTATGATAAACGGGCAAACCGCGCAGATGATATATAAAACCGCATAATAGCAGACCCGGTAAACCGGATGCCCGGTCTGCTGTCTGTTCATATACCAAAGTGTGAGTAAAAAACAAACAGCGCCCGTGATCCCAAGAACGACACATGATTGCAGGCTCATTGCCTGCCTCATCACATCCACACGCAAAAGTAAAGCAATGACAATGCCGCTTAGGGAATATCCGGTGACACAGATGACCGTATTCACAAGGGCACGCATGAGATTATCAGGCAGGTGCTTTTTGTCCTTTTCACGCTGTCGGTCAATACCGTACACCAGATACGAAAACCAAAAGGTCTGCAAAAGAATCTCCGGAAGTCCCAGAATGTGGCATTTCCATGGTACCTGTGTATAGACCATGCCTTCTATGGAACCCGGCGCCGGTCCCGGCGTATTGATGATGCCGATGATAAGGATCAGTGCGTAAAGCTTCAGAAAACCGTTTTTCTCCGTCAGGATATTCTTCCTTAACAAGAGCAGAACAACGCCGAACAATAAACCGCGCACCACCTGAAACAGCGGTCCCATCATGGATCTTGCCGAATCTGCCGGTTGCATAAAGTACTTCATGTTGCCGTATGCAAACAGTTCCTGATAGTGAAATAACTGCGAAAAGATTATCCCGCAGATGATGTAGGTGATCACATGATAGAGCATCACCTTCGCAACATACCGCCATGCCGGAATATCTTTTTTTACAAATGTATTTTCCATATCCGTTCTCCTTCCTGCTAAGTAATGTATTAGCAGAGGAGAAGGCCTTACGCAATGGGGATTGACGTATGTTGCCATATACGCATCATAAGTTGCACTGATACCGGCTAAGATCGACTTTTCCGTCTGTAACCCTGATCCCTTCCGCTTCCAACAGTTTTGCCTGTGCGCCGGGTCCGCCGAAGGCAAATTCACCCGCCAGTTCCCCTTTTGCATTCACAACACGAAAGCAGGGAATATTGCCGGGATCGGGGTTCTTATGGAGTGCATTGCCGACCGCTCTGGCCATTTTCTTATCACCGGCAAGTTCAGCGACCTGCGCATAGGTGGCGACATGACCGTACGGGATCTTCTTTACCGCCTCATAGATCCTCTTCGTGGGGCTGTCGCTGATCAGGTCATAACTCTCTGCGATCATCAGACGGATGTCCTGATCGGGAATGCTTCCGTCGAGTATGACCGTATTCCAGTGTTCCTTGTTCTGATGAAATCCCGAAATGACGGACCGGTAAAGATCACGCCAAAAGAAAGCCTTCTGCGGATCGACTTTTACATTCAGATTGATATAGCCGTCTCTTTCATAGGTCCACAAAAAAGCTTTCTTATTCCCAAGGTATCTGATCAGCTGCCAGTTTGAATCATGAAACGGGGCATCCTGATAGGTATCCGGAAACGAAAGCCCGTATTGCAATGCTTCTTCTCTTGTTCTCATTTTTTTATCGTTCATCCTGTCTGATCGTTTCGTTCCGTTGCCGCTCAAGGAAGCGGACACAAAAATCCCGCATAAGGGAACTTATACAGCATAACTTCATTGCCAAACACTTCGACTCTGGATCCTGCTGCCTTTCCGGCTGCGATCTCCTGTGCTCCTTCAATCAGTTTCGGAATGAGCTCCGGCTTAACAGGAAACGTCCCGTGCATGGGATAGATCTCATCATACGTTCCGTCATATTCTAAGAGATGCTTAAGGCTTCCGATAAACAGATCGATATTCCTTTTTTCTCCGAACATGAATATATGACCATCCTGCACTGTATCGCCGCTGACCAGAATGCGGTCCGCCTCGTCCAATATCGCGATGCTGCCCGGCGTATGTCCCGGGATATCGATAATACGAAGTTTGCGCTCCCCAAGGTCGATCTCATCCCCTTCTTTCACGGGAATGATCTCTCCCTTTCCGCCATTCTCTCGCAGGTTTTCTTCCTCGGCCGGCGCCATATAAAATGCATCAAACGCACCGTTTCCCGCAATGTGGTCCGGGTCTGCATGTGTATTGATCAGTATAAGCGGCAGATCCGTTATCCCCTCCGCAATTTCCCTTGCGTTAACCGTTGTCATTCCCGTATCGATCAACGCAGCCTTTTCTTTTCCGATAAACAGGAAAAACCGAACGCCGTCATCCTCGATCCTGAAAGTATCGTCCTTGATCCTGATCACTTCTGCCATTATGATGCGCCTCCCTTTTGTCCCCTTTTCTTCCAGACAAGCAAAATGACCGTGAACGAAAGGAGTTGTGCGATCGCCACACGGATGATCATCATCTCATCGACACCGCTTTCGGTCGTAACATGAAGCAGATTTGTCGCGATGCAGTTATTGAAGAAATGGTCAGCCATTCCGGCATACAGGCTGCCGGTCATCTGATACAGCAGTTCCCATTTGATACCCATCATACCGGCCAGGATAATATATCCGATGCCAAGCGCGATAAACGATCCGATGTTGATATCACCGTCGATCAGGTTGTGAAGCGGCGTAACGATATGCCAGACGCCAAATAAAAATGCCTGGAAGAACAACGCATACTTCGGGGAGTGATCGATCGCGGCAATATGATAGAGCAGCCCCCGGAACGTGCCTTCCTCCATGATCACATTGATGATGTTGAAGAACACACACATCAGGATAAATCCGATCCCGGTATGTATGGCAGCTTCCCCGGTAAGGGAAAAACCTGATGTAAAGATCCCAAATCCGATATCATGCCCCTGACTTTTCAGGATCATGATCTCAACACCATATGAGATGACAAACGAGCACAGTGCGATCAGCAATCCCAGGCATGTGCTTTTTACGAATCCGGTTTTTGCAAATCCGATATCCGACCATTTCCAGGTAAGGCATCGTAGCACAATAAAAACGACAAGGATCCCAAACATCTTATTGATGAAGTTTTCACCCAAAACCGTTTCATCCATTCTGAGCACGATCGCCTCGAATCCGTGCACAACGATCAGGATCGCAAAGATGATCCAGCATGATAGGACCGTATTGTTTCTGATTCTCTCATTCATCGATCAAAGGCTCCTTATTTCATAGTCTGACAGATTCTTTTCTTTTTCAAAGAAAGCTTTCTGCAATTGTCTGTATTCCGCGTCCGTACAAACCTTGCGGCACATCGGTTCAAATGACTTCGTAACCGCAAAGCATTCTTTCATGTTGGCACAGGGGTATTCCGTACATTCTGCGCAGGTTTTGATTGCTCGTTCTTCACAGCACCCTACAACTTGATATCTGCACCAGTTCTCCGGTTTACATCCCGTGCAAGCGATCTCTTCATTTGGTACAACATGGTCCCTGTATCCGATCTTTTTCCACAACTCAGCCGTATGGTGAAGTTCTTCCTCTGTTTTCTCATAAGGATGAGCAATGTATCTCGGACAGGCTGCACAGTCATTTCCACACGCAGCCAATACTTTCTTTGTTTCAACCATTTTTACGATCGCCCTCCCTCACAGCCTGCTGCCGAATCTGTGCATAAGCCAATGGGCAAACTTCAGATTCGCCATCATCAATAGGATTGCACTGGCGATGAGCATAACCGTCATCAGGTTGAAAATCATATATTTCGTGCAGTTTATCAAAATGATCACACTGATCGGCAAACAGATCAGGCTTGTGATCAAGGATGGAATATACTTCTTTACACAGATACTCATCACGATATGCACAACAAAATGGGCTGTAAGAGAAAGCAGCAAGCCAAACCACAGCGCATTTAGCACATCGGCTTCAAAATAATATGCTAAAAGGCTGATCCCGAAAAACGGAATGAACTCTTCATATACCGCCAGTGCCATTCCCGCAGTCGTAAACCCTTTGTATGCTTTTGTGATCTTCGGAAATCTCTCAAACAGCTCCGGATTGTTTCTGAAAAACCATCCGAATCCTATGATCTCCTCCATATCATGGAAGATAAACAGGATCGGTAACAGTAACAGATATTCTCGCATTTATTTTTTCATCCTATTGACAGTATGGTAACAGTATCCTTCCTGTATCGCTGCGAATGATGCCACAGCACTGACGATCACCCCACTGTATTTCAGATCGATAACCGGTAAGGTCAGCGGGAGCGCAAAAAGCAGTATTCCCGTCACCTTATTCATGAGAGTGTGTAAGGCAACCAATTCCTTTCGCATGACATATCCGATGATCAGGGTGGCGGCTTTGATCACGGCAATCACGATGATCCAGATGAAAAGCCAGGCCGGTACGCAAATGGCAGGGATCAGTTTGATCAGACACGAGGCGACAAAGACAATATCAGCCGCCGTATCAAGTTTTGATCCAAACGCACTTGCGGTCCCTGTTTTTCTGGCAACCGCCCCGTCTACCATATCGCTGACGCCGGCAGTGATATATAAGACATAAAACGCCGGTGAAAACACCGGGCAGAACAGCAGCACGATACTGCAAATGATTCTGAGGCAGGTTATGATATTTGCCATAGAATTTAAAGCGCATTCTTCGGGCAGTTTTTCACGCATTCCATGCACAGAATACACTCCGTTCCATTCTCGCGCTTTCTCGAATTATCCGTCACATCCACATCCATCGGGCATACCCGCTTGCACTTACCGCAGGATACGCATTTTTCCTCATCACACTTGATCCGTATCAGTGAAAAACAGCTCATCGGTTTTAAGAATACCGTGATCGGGCAGATGTATTTACAGAAAGCTCTGTTATCCTTAAAAGCAAACGCCAGAGCGATACCGGCCCCGTAATACACGATATTTCCGACGATAAACGCCAGGAACATGATCCGCTCGATATTTCCGACTTTTGCAAGAAATAAGGCCACAACAAAGATCAATGATGTGGCAAAAGTGACATACCGGATCCAGCCCAGTTTTTTCCTTGGCTCCGCCGGCTCTTTATAGGGAAGAAAATCCAGCACCATCGCAGTCCAGCAGGCATATCCGCACCATCCGCGCCCAAAGATCAGCGGGCCAAATATCTTCGCCACTGCATAATGAATGGTGGCAGCCTCAAAGACACCGGTAAAGAGATAATACCAGAAGCCTTCGATCTGCATATTTTCCTGACAGATGAGGCCCAAATAGACCAGCATATATAACCCGACAAGCAGCTGCACGATGCGACGGGCATATTTGTATTTCTTTATGAAAAGAAATACGCCCAGTGATATGGATAACCCGATATAGCTGAAATTAAACAGATAAAACAGGTTATCTTTGGTCAACCACAGTGTTACGGCTACGATTTCAAATATCACCAGCAGTATGATCGGCAGTCTGTACTGTTTCATAAAATCTCCTGTATCCTTCTAAATCATATTTTTCAAGTTAATCCTATTGCTTTGATCGCGCCGAGGCAATGTTATGATCCTTTTCTGAAATGAAGAAATGAAAGAATTCCGATGGGCAGAAAATATACACACCACACAACAAGAGCAAGCCTTCCGCCGATGCCGTTGCCGCCGGAAGATATCCTTGTGAAGATTCCTGTAATCGGCATAAACGTGCAACTTAAGTAGAATACTCCGTGAATCATCAGCAACACTTTAAGCCACTGATCCGTCCTGTTCTCCGGCTTCATTGACAGTCCCGTGAAAAAGGTGGAAAGTGCCATTAAACCGTAGCCGAGCAGGTCGAAGTTGAAGATAAGCCCATATTTGGCAAATACTAACAGATTTGCCGCCTGTTCATTCAACTGTTCGTTATTTACCGTTGTCAGCTGTGTATAATAGACAAGCATGATAAACGTGCCATACACCGCCGCAAGAAGCAAACCGGTATTCGCAGCGACTTTGCGGTCACCTTCGCACTCGCCCTGCAGGCCTGCCGTCATCATGATAAACCCGATCGGCAGGATCAGACAGACAAAGTAGCTGCCCATGGAAAAATCAATGATCAGAAATATCGCAAACAAAAATACGGTCACTGTTACGATTGCTGCGCCTGCTTTAGATATCTTCCTGTTCAGATCCATTTACTCTCTCCTTCAAATTCTGATATATTAGTTCAAATAATCCGGATCAATTCGGGTCATTTCGGCAAGTGCCCTGTTTCTGTAATTCAAATCTTCACGAAGCGTAAATCCCTGCGATTCCCAGAAAGCATTTCCGCCTTCGTTCTTTTTGAAAGCAACAAGCAGAACCTTGTTGATCCCCTCTTCTTTAAGTGCTTCAAGAGCAAGATCGACAAGTTTCTTTCCTATCCCCATCCGCCTGCAGTCTGGAGAGACGCATGCATGCTGAACGATCCCCCTTCTTCCGTCATGCCCGCAGAGAATTACGCCGACAACCTTTTCATCAAGTACGGCAACATACGAAGTATTCGGATTCCGTTTAAGATATTTTGCTATTCCTTCACGTGAATCATCTTTATCATTCAGCCCGTTTCCGCATCTGATCCACAGATCATATGCGGCTTCGTAATCATCAATTGTCATAAGTCTGTAATCCAACATATTCTTCAACCGATCCCTTTTTTCCAAAAACTCCAGTGCAATCCATTTCCATATCCGATCTTCTCATAGAAAGGATCACCTCCGCCTGTCATATGTGTCGCCCCAAGCGCTTTCATCCTGCGGTAATGAACGGTTAATGCCGCCGCGGCAAGGCCTTTTCTCCTATGTTCAGGTGCAGTACAGAGAGGTTCCATATATGCCAGATGGTTCTCCGGCACCCACCACATTCCCGAAAAGCAGACATATTCGCCCTGCTCATCGGCTATGATAATGTCATATTCATGTGTTGCATGCGGGAGCGGCGCCATGATATCACCAAGACAATCTTTATAGGATTTTTCCGGAGTCCACTCAAAGGATGCATCCTGTTTGTCCCAGTTTACAAACTCTCCTTTATCCCCATGATCAAACCCGTACCAACATAGTTTTCCGATCTTTACGGGATCTATGTCTTCAGGTTCAACAAAATGGTACCCCTCCGGCAATTCGTAATTCAGCTCGTTTTTGAAATCAAAGAACCTGTCCTCATATTCAAATACTTTATTAAATCCGCGCTTCTTTGCGGCTTCCATAAGATATTCCTGACCGTTAAACAAAACAAGCTGTTGAGCACCTTCCCAATCCGGCATGGTTGTCATGGCATAGTCTATCAGTCCATCCGCAAGATACTCATATCCCTTGCGTACACTGAAATAGATATCCGTTGCAGGCGCTTCATAGAAAACAAAGGCTACAACCGTATCTCCATCAAACCAGAATCGGTTCAGATAAGAATACGAATTGTCCATCCATGATGCAAGGATCGCATGTTCAAAGAAAGGTGCAGCGACTCCGCTCCCATTCTTACGATCATAGATATCCGTCAGGAAATCCCATACGAGATTGATATCTGTCAGTATTTGAAATTGCTTTGTTCTCAATTCTTTCATTTGTTATCCTTTATCCTATAATAATCATCTGCATCAATTGAAATTTCAATATGATCCTTTGCGGATCTTAACATCTCAAGCAAACAACAGACTTCGACGCGATTTTGATTGTCCAAACTAATATCAACACTCTCCTCAACTATCGGAAGCTTGAATTTTATGGACTTCAGCCACTGTCCGGATTCTTTTTTGTCTTCATATATCTGTACTTCAGCGATCAGTGCCTCCATCAGCTTCCTACGCTCTTCATCATCCATTACCTTATATAAGCTATTAAAACTGCGAAGCACCCGATAAATATTTTCGGCGGTTACCTGCTCCGCTTCAATGGCACTTTTCTTTGCTTTAGCCGCGAATAACCGGTCTTCCAATTCCTCTATCTTGTCATATGCTTTATCAAGGCGGGCGTTTAAGTCTGCTTTTTTCCTGTCATAATGCTTATCTTCAAAATCAAGCGCATCCATTTCTTCTATCAGTTTGATCTTAAGACTCGTATTATTGCGGAGATTCTTTTCACAGGTTTTGATCTCCTGATCTATTGCTGTGGTATCAACCTGAGTATTAATCTTATTCTGCATGAGCTGCACAAATTTCGGCCTGCTTACAAGTCTGCTGACTACCTCGGCCACTGATTTATCAAGTACTTCCTCATTTACCTGATTTCTGTATGTACACTTATGACCGCGAGTCAACAGGCGATGCTTACAACCGTAATAAAAGTAATCCTTATAGTTCGTTCCATCCGGGCGCTTTTTAATACTTTTATTTCCATACATACC
>JAFYDQ010000083.1 GCA_017544705.1 Lachnospiraceae bacterium
CATTCGTACATATACGGAACGCCCATTTCATGGAGCGCATCCGCAATGAGGATCTCCGACTTTGAGCGCACACGCTCGCCGCGCTTCGTATAGAACTCCGCCGTCCCCTCCCGAAACGCCGGCTGCTCATAGCCCGAAACCTGCCAAGCCTTCACATAATCCGCATCCTCCATGCAAACCGGCGTGACATACCGTTTCTCCTCCTCATTCAGTTCAGAGAAAGGCCCTGAGAGTTCGCATGGCTTGTAATTCCTTAAGAAAATCCGGATATGCCGGATTTCTTTGGCAAGCAGTTTGATGATCTTCTGATCATATTTTTTCTGCGAGAGTTTCCGCAGCAGGGACAGATTGCTCTTCTTGATGTAGGCGCCGCTTTTGTCCGTCGGGTCAGTGCGGTGATAGAATTGCGTGATCTTTCCGCGTTTTACGACATGCAGGTTTCCACGCGGCGCCCCTTCGATCGCCTTGGCCTTCTGTTCAAACAGGGTTTCCAGGGTATTTAAGCGATCCTGCAGGATCTCGTCCAGCCCCTGATTAAGAAAAGTAGCAGTTTTTTTCATGGTATACCTCCTTTGTGATGTGAAATAAGTTTGACGTGTTTAATCATGTGCATTATGAAATGCCGTCATGGGGGAGATTACATCGAATTGGAATATGAGAAGCCGATTCCGATGCATTTCGTGCATGCTATTTGGCACGAATGCATCGGAATCCGAATTCAATCATACATATCGATGTAATTATTGTGGTCTGACTGGTCGAAGTACATCGGAAAAGCAGTCTAGATCAGCATCCCGATGCACAGACCCTAAAAAAGAGACCCAAAATGCATCGGAAACACAATATGCTTCAAATTCCCGATGCACAGCCCCTCAACAAGGCCCTGAAAGTGCATCGGAAATGAGAAATGACAATAAGAATCGATGTAAAAATCAAAAACCTCTGCAAAAACTCCCTCAATCCACACTAAACAGCAGCGCGCCGTACGTCGGGAACGGCCACACATCCGAAGGTGTGTAGACCTCCATGGTGTCGCAGGATTCGCGCAGTGCCTGCATGGCAGGAAGGATCACATCGCGGTAGTAGGTGGCAGCCTCAAGGCCGTCCTTGATGGAAACAGCAGCATCCAGCTTGGAGGAAAGCTCCTCGGCCTGCGCAAAAGCCTGATCCAAAAGCCCCGAAAGCTTCGCGATCAGCGATAACTCCATCTTGCAGGAGATTGAAGAGGCTTCGAAATCCTCCCCGAGGTTCGCAGCGCTGCTCTCGATCGCACCCTTGCGGTTCACGGTCGTAGAAAGCTCTGAAACATAGCGGTTTACGGCCGGCAGGATCTGCTTGTGTGCCATGTTGACCATGGTCAGACCCTCGATCCGGATGATCTTGGAATAGGTATCCAGGCTGATCTCATAGCGGCTCTCCATCTCGGTCTTGGAGAAGATCTTGTGGCGCTCGAAGAGTTCCACATTCTTGGGCGCAAGGAACGTCTTAAAGGCATCAACAGCCGTCGGCAGGTTCAGCAGGCCGCGCTTTTCGGCCTCAGCGCGCCATTCCTCGGAATAGCCGTCGCCGTTAAAGATGATGCGCTTATGCTCGCGGATCGTGCGCTTGATGAGCTCGCTCAAAGCATCGGTAAAATCATCCGTCTTTTCCAGCTCATCCGCAAACTGCCGCAGTTCCTCAGCCACAATTGTATTTAAGATCACATTCGGGCTCGCGATCGACTGCGAAGAGCCCGGAGAGCGGAATTCAAACTTATTTCCGGTAAAAGCAAACGGCGAAGTACGGTTGCGGTCCGTTGCATCCTTCGTAAACGTCGGCAGGACATGCACGCCGATCTCCATTTTGGCAGCCTGCGCATCATAGGCCGTTCCGTTCTCGATCGCATCCAACACAGCCGCCAGATCATCCCCGATAAAGAGCGACATGACCGTCGGAGGAGCCTCATCTCCGCCAAGACGGCAGTCATTTCCGGCATAAGCTACCGAATAGCGCAGCAGATCCTGGTATTCATCGACCGCCTTGATGACAGCCGCAAGGAACAGCAGGAACTGTGCATTCTCATGCGGCGATTTGCCGGGATTTAAGAGATTCACACCCGTATCCGTTGCCAGCGCCCAGTTGTTATGCTTACCGCTGCCGTTAACGCCCTTAAAAGGTTTCTCGTGCAGCACGCAGACCATGCCGTGATGTCTGGCCACGTTCTTCATGATCTCCATCGTCAGCTGGTTGTGGTCAACGGAAATATTGGAAGTGGTATAGATCGGCGCCAGCTCATGCTGTGCCGGACTGACCTCGTTGTGTTCGGTTTTGGCCAAAATCCCGTGTTTCCAGAGTTCCTCGTCCAGTTCACGCATGAACTCGGAGATGCGCGGTTTGATGGCGCCAAAATAATGATCGCTGAGCTCCTGGCCCTTGGGCGCGGGTGCGCCAAAAAGCGTTCTGCCGCAGTAGAATAAGTCCTTGCGCTCGTGGTAGACCTTCTCATCGATCAAAAAGTACTCCTGCTCGGCCCCAACCGTCGTATTGACGCGCTTGACATCGGTATCGCCAAAGAGCCTGACGACACGAAGCGCCTGCTCGTTG
This sequence comes from Lachnospiraceae bacterium, assembly GCA_017544705.1. GTDB lineage: Bacteria > Bacillota > Clostridia > Lachnospirales > Lachnospiraceae > UBA2868. Next base: position 2,584 of record JAFYDQ010000083.1, read on the forward strand.
ATGGCTTCCATGGAGCGAAGGAGCGGTGTTTTCTGATCCAGCGCCTCGCCGCCGTAGGAGCAGAACGCGGTCGGGATGCACAAAACCCCGTCTTTGACAAAAGCGTAGCTGGTCGGATCCCATGCCGTATAGCCTCTGGCCTCAAAAGTCGCCCGAAGCCCGCCTGACGGGAAACTGGAGGCATCCGGCTCGCCTTTGATCAGGTTTTTGCCGGAAAATTCCATGATGACACGCCCGTCGTTTTGCGGCGAGATGAAGCTGTCATGCTTTTCGGCCGTAATGCCGGTCAGCGGCTGGAACCAGTGCGTATAGTGGGTCGCGCCTTGCTCGATGGCCCAGTCCTTCATGGCGATCGCCACGACGTTCGCAACTGCGATATCCAGGTCCTTCCCGTCCTCGATCGTCTTGCGCAGCGACTTGTAAATGTCCTTTGGCAGCTTGTCCCGCATGATGCTGTCGTTAAACACCATGCTTCCGAAAATCTCCGGCACGTTACTCTTCATGCAAGTTCCTCCTTAAAGTCCACAAAATGGACCAATAAATCAAATATACTGTATTTATCGGAAAATACTTGAAATCATTATACATTTTTTACGCCCCTATCGTAAAGAGTAATCACGTAAAAATCACAAACGGCAGGTTGATTGAATTTTCCCCTGCCTGTTCCTATAATAGTTATTGTGAGGATAACCCGATGGCTTTAAAACTCTGGCTTGGCAATGCCGGCAGCGGAAAATCACATAAATTATACGAAACCGTGATCCAAGAGGCGATGACGCATAAAGACCGCACGTATCTGGTGATCGTGCCCGAGCAGTTCACGCTGCAGACCCAGCGCGATCTGGTCAATCTGCATCCGGACGGCGGGATCTTAAATATTGACGTGTTAAGCTTCGCGCGCCTGTCCTACCGCGTGTTCGAGGAGGTCGGGTTTGCCAAGGCACCGGGCCTTCTGATCGATGACATGGGCAAAAACCTGATCCTGCGTCATTTAGCCTCCGAACAGGAAGACAACCTGAAAGTCATCGGCAAGAACTTAAAGAAACTCGGCTACATCACGGAAGTCAAATCGGTCATCTCGGAATTCATGCAATACGGCGTGGATGCCGATGCGATCAGGAAATTACAGGAGATCAGCAGTCAAAATAACAGGCGTATGCTTTCAGATAAGCTTGAAGACTGCGCCATCCTCTACAATGCCTTCCGCAAGTACTGTGCCGAGAAATACACGACGACGGAAGAGCTGCTGATCCGGGTCAGCTCTGTGCTGACCGAATCTGAAAAGCTAGGGCGCAGCGTGATCGTTTTGGACGGTTTTACGGGCTTTACGCCGGTACAGTATGACCTGATCCGGGCGCTTATGGAAAAATGTATCGATGTCTATGCGACC
>JAFYDQ010000084.1 GCA_017544705.1 Lachnospiraceae bacterium
AAACAGTTCCATTTATATAACGAGAAGATCAGTTATATCATTGGCGTCAATCCGCTCGGCGAGATCGGCGGGATCTATTTTGGCAAACGGATCCATGATAAAGAGGATATGTCTTATGTCGTAAACCGCTTCGGGCTGCCCAATGTGACGCTGGATCCTGATACGGAGAGCTATTCCATGGAGTTGAACCTGCAGGAATATCCGGCTTTCGGTACGACGGATTTCGGCACGCAGGCTTATGAGATCGAGCTGCCAAACGGCTCAAGAGTCAGTTCGTTTGTATACCGTGATCATAAGATCTTTCCCGGAAAGAAGGCACTTAACGGGCTTCCTGCGACTTACGCAAACGAGCAGGAAGCCATGACACTTGAGATCGTGCTCGAAGATGAGATCGCGAAGATGACATTGACGTTGTCTTATACGATCTTTGCGGATTATCCGGTGATCACAAGGCATGCGGTATTTGAAAATGTAGGTGTTTCGTCCACAAAGCTGATCCGGGCGCTCAGTGCCTGCCTGGATCTGCCGGATCAGGATTACGAGTGGATGCAGTTCTCCGGCGCATGGGCAAGAGAACGCATTCCGGAGACCAAAAAGATTTCAGCAGGCTCCGTTTCCATTGAGAGCAAACGCGGCGCATCGAGTGCAAACCAGAATCCGTTCGTGATCATAAAGAGACCGCATACGGATGATTTTGCGGGAGAAGCGATCGGCTTTTCCCTGGTATACAGCGGCAACTTCATTGCCAAAGCGGAAGGCGGCAGCTTCGGGCGGCTGCGCTTCCTGATGGGGATCCATCCGGACCGGTTCACCTGGCTTCTGAACGCAGGCGAAACCTTTGAGACGCCGGAAGTTGTGATTGCCATGACTTCTTCCGGCTTAAACGATTTGAGCCAGACCTACCATGATCTGTATAACAACCATCTGGTCAGAGGAAAATGGAAAAACGAGCCAAGGCCGATTTTAATCAATAACTGGGAAGCGACGTTCATGGATTTTGACGAGGAGCGCATCCTTACGATCGCCAGGCGGGCCAAAGAGGCTGGCGTCGAGCTGTTTGTTCTTGATGACGGTTGGTTTGGCGAGCGTAACGACGATTATGCGGGCCTTGGAGACTGGGTCGAGAATCCCAAAAAGCTGCCGCAGGGCATGACAGGACTTGCCAGAAAGATCAACGCGCTTGGGATGAAATTCGGTTTCTGGATCGAGCCCGAGATGGTAAATCCGAACAGCAATCTCTATAGAAGACATCCGGAGTGGGTATTGTCCGTACCGGGCAGAAAATCGTCGCTTGGAAGGCATCAGCTGGTTCTTGATTTTTCCAGGGAAGAAGTGGTCGAGCACATCTACGGCATGCTGAAAAAAGTGATCGGCGGCGCGCCCATCAGCTATATCAAGTGGGATATGAACCGCTCACTTACGGAAGTGTTCAGCCATGCGCTTGATCCGTCCGAACAGGGCATGGTATATCACAAATATATGCTCGGCGTATACAGCCTGTATGAGCGTCTGATCCGTGATTTTCCGGACATCCTGTTTGAGTCCTGTTCCTCCGGCGGTAACCGCTATGACGCGGGAATGCTCTATTATGCGCCGCAGGCATGGTGCTCGGATAATACCGATGCGATCGACCGGATCAGGATTCAGTACGGTACATCATACGGATACCCGGTTTCTTCCATCGGGGCGCATGTTTCGGCCGTCCCGAACCAGCAGACCGGAAGGATCGTTCCGATCGAAACGCGCGCCAATGTTGCTTATTTCGGAACGTTTGGATATGAACTGGATTTAAATAAGATCACGGAAGAAGAGTTTGAGCAGGTTAAGGAACAGATCAGGTTCATGAAGGAACAACGCAGTCTGCTCCAGTTTGGAACCTTTTACAGGTTAAGGTCCCCGTTTGAAAGTGATCAGGCGGCATGGATCGTTGTTTCCAAAGATAAGAAAAAAGCAATCTTCGGCCTCTACTGCCTGCGTTCCAACGTCAATGCGCTTCCCGGATTCTTAAAGCTTGCGGGCCTTGATCCGGACATGGTGTATGCACTTGGGGATGCGGAATATTACGGAGATGAACTGATGAATCTGGGTGTGACTTTGACGAAGTTATGCCAAGGCGGTCTGACGACCGGTAAAGATTTCGTTTCCTATGTGGAAGTTTTGGAAGCCCGATAGACGATATCACAAATTGACATCAAGACGGCACGAAATACCATACCAAATAAGAATGGATTTGCGTATGCTTTTCTTGTAGCCGTGATCGGGTAACAAGGGAGAAGGAAAACAGATTACGTTTACACGGAACATTTTGTTCACACAAAGGAGGTTATTGTTTATGAAGAAGAAAGTAATTGCCATTTTACTGAGTGCTGTTACTGTTATGTCTTTGATCGGCTGCGGTAGTGCGGCATCTGTAGCGGAAGCACCTCAGGCTACGGAAGAGGCTGCACCGGCAGCAACAGAAGAGGCTGCTCCTGCAGCTACGGAAGAAGCGGCTCCCGAGAGTATCGGTGAGAGCGTGGAAGGCGAACTTTCCGTAACGATCTGGGACGAAGGCCAGAGACCCGGTCTGCAGCAGATCGTTGACGAGTGGAGTGCACAGTCCGGTATCAAGGCTACCATTCAGGTTGTTGACTGGAACAACTACTGGACACTGCTGGAAGCAGGCGCAACAGGCGGAGAACTTCCGGATGTATTCTGGATGCACAGTAACGTTGCACAGAAATATATGGAAAATGATCAGCTGATGGATCTGACTGATCGGATCGCAGGAAGCGATAAGATCGATCTCGGTAACTATTACGAAGGTATCGTAAATCTGTATCAGTCCGAGGGCAAGCAGTACGCGGTTCCGAAGGATATCGATACCATCGCACTGTGGTACAACAAGACCATCTTTGACGAGATGGGTGTTGCTTATCCGGATGATACATGGACATGGGATGATTTTGCAGCAGCAGCAGCAAAGCTCACAAATGACGATCACTGGGGCTACGCGATCGCTCCCGGCAACAACCAGGAAGGTTACTACAACACGATCTACTCCATGGGCGGCTATGTGATCAGCGACGACAAGAAGACTTCCGGTATGGATGATCCGAATTCCATCAAGGCTATGAAACTGTTCACAGACATGATCGCAGCAGGCTCCTGCCCGGATCTGGCAACCGTATCCGAGACAGCTCCCAATGAGCTCCTTTGTGCAGGCAAGGTTGCAATGTCCATCAACGGTTCCTGGATGCTTGCAGGTTATCGTGATAACGAATATGCAGCAGCAAACTGTGACGTAGCGGTTCTGCCGTTCACGAATTCTCCGGATGACCGCGTTTCCATCTATAACGGACTTGGCTGGGCAGCAGCAGCGAACACAAAGAACCCGGATGCAGCATGGAGCCTGATCGAGTACCTCGGATCCAAAGAAGCGCAGTTAAAGCAGGCTGAACTCGGTGTTACAATGTCCGCATACAAGGGCACAAGTGATGCATGGGTTAACAGCGTACAGTGCTTCGATCTGAACGGTCATATGAAGATGCTGGATGCGAAACTGGTATTCAGACCTTACTCCAGAGATACGACAGTTTGGGAAGACATGATGATCGAGAAACTGCAGGATGCATGGACAGGCGACAAGCCGGTTGATGAAGTTTGCAAAGACATCGCTGCAACGATGAATGAGGATCTGGCTGAAGAATAAGAGCGGCATGTGATCCGATCTGATGTGATAAAATGAGGGTGTGCCTTGGTACACCCTTCATTTTTCAATCATGCGTAAGACAAGGAGAAGACTGTGAAAAAGAAAATCTCGGCAAGACAAAAAAGCGAATTTTTATGGGGCTGGATATTTATTCTCCCGACCATGATCGGCCTGATCGTCTTAAACATCTATCCGATGATCAATACGATCGTCCAGAGTTTTTACAAGACGGGTGATTTTGGCAAGGGGAATGTGTTCGTCGGCCTGAAGAACTATGAGAAAGTTCTTGGAGATTCCGAAGTGTGGCAGGCACTGTGGAACACCATAAAATATGCGATCGTTGAAGTTCCGATTTCCGTAGTCATTGCCTTGCTGCTCGCAGTATTATTGAATAAAAAACTGAAGGGGCGCAGCGTATTTCGAACAATCTTTTTCCTCCCGATGGTCGTTGCGCCCGCGGCGATCGCGATGGTATGGAAATGGCTGTACAACTCAAACTTCGGATTGATCAATAACGTTTTCAATATCAAAGTGAACTGGATCTCAAATCCTGCCATCTCCATTTATTCGATCGCACTGATCGGGATCTGGTCGGTGCTTGGTTATAACATGGTATTGTTCCTTGCAGGATTGCAGGAGGTGCCGAGAGATTACTATGAGGCCGCGGAAATTGACGGGGCGAACGGCTTTGACAAGCTCGTCCATATCACGGTGCCGCTGATCTCGCCGACCATCTTTTTCGTGATCGTGACCAGGATCATCGGCGCCATGCAGGTATTCGACTTAATCTACATGATGATCGATCTGAACAATCCGGCATGGAAAAAGACGGAATCTTTGGTATTCCTGTTTTACAAGTATTCCTTTGAACAGAGCAAAAAGGGATACGGCGCAACCGTTGTTGTCGTTCTGCTCGTTGTGATCCTGATCCTTACCGTGATCCAGCTGATCGGGCAGAAGAAATGGGTGCATTACGAATAGGAGGGTGAAGATATGAAGAAAAAGACGATAGGCAATGCGGTCATCTATCTGATCCTGATCCTGGTATCGATCACCATGCTCGTGCCGTTTTTATGGATGTTTCTGACGGCATTCAAAACGGTTGCGGAAACCACGCAGGTGGATCCGTTCGTGATCATCCCGAGCGTGTGGCAGACGCAGAATTTTTCCAACGTGATCAAGGCAATGGATTTCGTAAGACTCTACGCCAACACCCTTGGCATGGTCGTACTCCGGATCCTGTTTGCGGTATTGACGGCCACCTTAAGCGGTTACGCATTCGCAAGGCTTAAGTTTAAAGGAAAGAATATCATGTTCGCACTCGTCCTTTTGCAGATGATGATCCCGGTGCAGATCTTTATCATTCCGCAGTATGTAATGGTGAGCAAACTGCATCTGACAAACACCATTTTCGGTCTGGTCTTTCCGGGTATCGTATCGGCGTTTGGGACGTTCCTGCTGCGCCAGGCTTACATGCAGCTTCCGAGAGACCTCGAAGAAGCCGCAAGACTTGACGGCTGCAGCATTCCGCAGACCTTCCTGTTTGTCATGGCACCGCTGACCAAATCGGCGATGGTGGCACTCGGTATTTTTACCGCGGTATTCGCATACAAAGACCTGATGTGGCCGATGATCGTCTGCCCCGACAACCGGGCAACCACGCTTGCAAGTGCGCTCGCGAAAATGAACGGACAGTACTCGCAGAAATATCCGGATCTGATGATGGCGGCACTCATTTCGTGCGTGCCGATGATCATCCTCTACATCATTTTCCAGAAACAGTTTATTGAAGGTATCGCAACCTCGGGTAGCAAACTTTAATGGATCATATCGTAAAAATCAAAATCGAAGATATGGAAGCGGTCTATGGGATCGCAGAAAACGGGCAGGTATCATTCCTGCTCGTTCCTTTCGGTGCAAAAGAATGCTTTTTTGAGAAAGGAAACGCAGATCCGCTGATCCAGATCTCCTGTACGGGAGATGCTTCTTCGATCGGGTTCTGTGCGGGCGAGACCAGGCACAACAGCGCCTTCACACGGTCTTTCACATATGTTTCGCAGAATATTTCAGAAACCGGAACGCAAAAATCAATCACGACCACGATGCGATCTGCAGAGGGAATCGTCGCAGAGCATGTGGTGATCGCGCATAAAGGGTGCCGCAGCATCCGTGTGTTTACAAAGGTGACCAATGAATCTGCGCCTGACCTGACTCTCGAGGCAATCTCTTCCGTGAACCTTTCCGGGATCACGCCATATGCCGCAGATGAAGCAAGAGGGCGTTTGTTCCTGCACCGGTTCAGAAGCCGTTGGAGCGAAGAAGGACGCCATGAGAGACGCTCCGTTGAGGATCTGCTGTTGGAGCCGTCCTGGGCAGACTTTGGAGTAAGACTTGAGAAATTCGGCACGGTCGGCTCCATGCCGGTTCGCGGATTTTTCCCGTTTGCTGCGATCGAAGATGAGGGGGCCGGCGCGTTCTTTGCGCTATCGTGTGTTTGTGAATCTTCCTGGCAGATCGAGACGGTCAGGATCGACCGGAATTTGAGCGTCAGCGCGGGACTTGCCGATTACGAATTCGGACATTGGAGAAAGACCCTGAAGAAGGGCGAATCCTTTGCCACACCGGAAGTCTATGTAACAGCGGCCTTTGGCGATCTGACGACTGTGTGCGACAGGCTTTTGGATGTAGCACGCCACAAATTGCTTATGACACAGAGGGTCGAAACGCTTCCCGCTGTGTTTAACGAATACTGCACCACGTGGGGAAACCCGAGCGAAGAGAATATCGGGAAGATCCTGCAGGTGATCGACGGAAATGATTTTGCCTATTTTGTGATCGATGCGGGATGGTATGCGAACGAAAACGGCGGTTGGCAGGACAACATGGGCGACTGGCGCGTTTCGAAGAAGCTTTTTCCAAACGGTTTGAAACCGGTTGTGAAAAAGATCAATGATGCCGGCATGAAGGCCGGGATCTGGTTTGAACTCGAAGTGGTCGGAAAAGATGCAGATGCGGCAGGTGATGTCGGCCATCTGCTGGAAAGAGACGGCAAAGTCATCATTTCCGGAACCCGAAGATTCTGGGATATGAGAAGCAAATGGGTGCAGACGTATCTGACGGAAAAAGTGATCGATTTCCTGAATGAAAACGGTTTTCAATATATCAAGATCGACTATAACGAGACGGTCGGCATCGGGTGTGACGGTGCGGAAAGCCCGGGCGAAGGGCTTCGGACGTGCATGAATGCCACGAAAGCCTTTTTTGAAAAGATCCGGGAAAAGGTGCCGGGGATTGCGATCGAGATCTGTGCTTCCGGCGGTCACAGACTGGAGCCGGGCTTTATGGAACTTGCGGATTACCTGTCTTTTTCCGATGCGCATGAAGAAAAAGAGATCCCGGTCATCGCAGCCGATCTGCAGCGTCTGGTCCTTTCGCAAAAATCACAGATCTGGGCGGTATTGCGTTCTTCTGACCCGGCAAAGCGGATCGCGTATTCCGTCTGTGCAGGAATGTATGGCGTACTGTGCATTTCGGGAGACGTATTCGACCTGTCGGAAGAACAGCGTGCGCTGGCTAAAGCGGGTGTTGTCTTCTATAAAAAAGCATCGCCCGTGATCGCACACGGCCTTACAAAACGGTTTGGCAGATTTCAGGAGTCCAACAGGGACTTAAGAGATTATCAGGCCGGCGTACGTTACGGAGAGAACGGGCAGGTGCTTGTGATCGTGCATTCGTTTGCGCATGATGCAGTGCAGGAGATCAGCCTTCCGCTTGCCGGGGACTATGTTATCACTGACAAATATGAAACCGGTGATCATGAGATCACGATCACCGGCCATGTGCTTCGTATGATATTTGCGGATGATTTTGACGCAGTAGCGGTTCTGTTATCACCCGTCTGAATCAGGCGTCTTTGACTACCCCTTTTTGCAGCATGATATTCGCATAGAGAGCGGATTCGCCCGTGGTCACGATGGCATATGCTTTTGCGGCTTCTTCGTAAAAGGCAAACCGCTCAATATGGCCGATCATGGTTTCCCCTCTGCCGTCATGTTTTTTCAGGATCTCTTTGTAGGTGTCCCAGATCGGGGTTTCCACGTGATCTCCCTTCATGACTTCCATCAGGTTTACGGGGTGTTCCACATAGGTATCAAGCGGAAACACCGTAAGGATCGCATCCAGGATTTCCGGAACACCGTGCCCGTCCAGACGCACGATGATCGCGTTCCTGCCGACAGACGCTGCCGGAAAATTGCCGTCAGAGATCACGATCTTATCGGCGTGTCCCATTTCACAGAGTACTTTTAATAAATCCGGTGATAATAATTTCGGGATTCCTTTTAACATAGCATTCTCCTATCTGTCTATTCCCACAGCTGTGTCCAGTCGGTCGCGCCGGGCCAGAGAAAGACCTGTCCCTTGACCAGCCGGCAGTTTTTGTCCGCTTTTTTCAGAAGTTCCATTTCGTCGTCCGTCAGCGGATCTTCCGTCGTGCATTTCAGGTTTGATAAATACTGCGGCTCTTTGACGGAGAACGGGATCGTGCAAAGGCCTCTTTGGACAGCCCACTTGATGCATACAAGCGCCGGATGGATATTGTGGTTTTCTGCAACGCTTACGACTTCGGGAAGCTGCGTGTCGACAATATCATCTGCGCAGCGATCCCGCTCGGGTCTGCTCGGTGAACCGATCGGACAGAAGCCGATTGGCCTGATCCGGTGCTTTATTGCATATGCAAACAGTTCCTCCTGTTGGAAGGAGGGATGACACTCCATCTCAAGAGCAGCCGGCATGATCCGGCAGAGCGGAAGGACCTGCTCAAGCTTTGCAACCGTCATGTTGGACATGCCGATCGCTTTGACGAGGCCTAAGTCATACAACTTTTCCAGCTGCCGCCAGGTATCCATGAATTCGTCCACCGAAAAAGGTTTGGAATCGGGATTTCTGGAATCGCCGTCACATCCGGGGGCGTGATAATTCGGAAACGGCCAGTGCACAAAATAGAGGTCAATATAGGAAAGCTTAAGATCCGCAAGGCTTTTGCGGCAGGCTTTTTCCACTTCGCGATGCTGATCGTTCCATACTTTGGATGTGATGAACAGTTCTTCTCTTGTCACTGTACCTTCGGAAAAAAGCGCTGTCAGAACGTTACCGATTCGATCTTCGTTCTGGTATACCGACGCACAGTCTAACATTCTGTAGCCGGCTTTTATGGCGCCTTTTACTGCCGCGGAGATCTGATCGGGCGTATACTTGTCGGACCCGAACGTTCCGAGGCCGACCGCAGGCATGGTCGCACCCGTGTTCAGTTTGTATGACGGAACATTGGTTATGAATTCACCCATAGTCTCCTCCGATCTACTTTTCGTTCTGATCGCCGAAAACGACCGCGACTTTTCCGCACTGTCCGGATGCCATCAGTGCATATGCTTCTCCGGCCTGGGAGAGGTCAAATTCATGTGTGATGAGCTGATCCGGATGGATGTTCCAGCGTACCAGCCGATCCACCAGTTCTTCCATTCTCCAAAGCGAGGTAACCCAGGAACCGTAAATGGTCTTCTGTCCGTGAATGATGTCCGGACTCGGGTTGAAATTGCAGGTTCCGCCTTCCCCGACGAATGCGATTTTTCCGTAAGCATGTGTCGCACGGATCGCAAGCTGTCTTCCCGGATCTGCGGCAGAACAGTCGATCGCTTTTTCCACGCCGCGGCCGTTCGTAACTTTGAGGATCTCGTCCAGTGTATCATCGCCCGGTTTAAACACCTGATCCACAAGACCGAGTTTTTTGGCCAGATCGATCCGGTAGTCATTCATTTCCACGCCGATGAGCTGGTTGGCACCAAGCGCTTTGCAGAGCATCAGTGCAGCAAGTCCGACAGGGCCTAAGCCTGTAATGAGCACTGCATCGTTTCCGCTGATCCCGATCTTTTCGATCGCTTCATAAACCGTTCCGAAACCGCAGGCAACCTGTGCGCCGTCTTTGTAGGTCAGCTCATCCGGAAGCGCGATCAGATCTTTTTCGTCCGCCAGAATGTAATCGCCCATGCCGCCGTTTCTCTGCCAGCCGTAAGCTGCACGGAATTTGCTTGTACAGGAAATGTAGTAGCCTCTTCTGCAGTCGTTGCAGACGCCGCAGCCGGAGATGTGATAGACGATGACTCTGTCGCCTTTTTTAAACCGTTTGAGTCCTTCGCCT
>JAFYDQ010000085.1 GCA_017544705.1 Lachnospiraceae bacterium
CCCGTCGGTCTTATTCTTATAAACGATGAAGTTTTCGGTTTCTTCATCTTTATAAATACCGATCGCCTTCGGGCCGGTGTAGTTTTCGTTCAGGAAATAACGCATTTCCTTGAGGGGCAGGTTGTGCTCCTTGGCAAATGCGATCAGCTCCTCGATGGTCTCGGGGATGCCTGTTGCTTTCCGGACCAGATGGGAGTTGACGGCTCCGCAAAATTGACATTTTTCGTCGGTATCATCGATAAATGAACCGCAGTATTCACACTTGATCTTCATATCTGACCTTTCCTGCCGGGGGTGTCCGGCTGTGCTCTTTCTTAATTATAGCACAGACGGCATGGGCGGTCTATGAGTCCTGCGTGTTCTCCGCTTTTTTGTTTTTTGCTTGCCGAAGGTTGGCGAGTAAAGTATACTACGATACGAGGAGAAAAAAGATGAGATCATTTGTTGCGGACAGTCATTTCTTTGCAGGCGTTGATCCGGAGGAACTTACGAAGCGTTTCGGCACGCCGCTCTATGTTTATAATGAAGCCATTTTGCGTGACCGGATGAGAGCGGTCGCGGGTATGATCACGAAATATCCCTATACGGCAAATTATTCGATGAAGGCCAATTCCAACACGGCGATCTTAAAGATCGCAAAGGAAGAGGGATTAAACGCCGACGCCATGAGTGAGGGCGAGATCCGGCTGCTGGAGCGGGTCAACTTCCCGTATGAGCGGATCTTCTTTGTGCCGAACAATGTTTCGGATGAGGAGATGCGCTACGCCGTGGAGCGCGGGATCATGGTGAGCCTTGACAGTCTTGACCAGCTGTCGCGCTATGGCGAGCTTTTTCCGGGAACGCAGTGCAGTGTGCGGATCAATCCGGGAGTCGGCGCAGGCCATCACGAGAAAGTGATCACGGCCGGAAAACACACGAAATTTGCGGTATCCATGGATGAGATCGAAGGCGTGCATGAGATCGCAAAGCAGCATAATTTAAAGATCGTCGGATTAAACCAGCACGTCGGTTCGCTGTTTATGGAGATCGATCCTTATGTGCAGGCCGTAAAAAATCTGCTGCATGTGGCACTTGATTTTCCGGGATTAAAGCTGATTGATTTCGGCGGCGGCCTCGGTACGCCTTATCATAAACTTGACGGGGAAGCAGCTTTCCCGATCGGGGATCTGCATGATGCACTCGAACCCGTGCTGGATGATTTTGTCGAAAAGTACGGATCTGCGCCGCTCTTTAAGAGCGAGCCCGGGCGGTACTGCGTGGCAGAGGGCTCGGTGATCTTAGGACGCGCCTATGCGCGAAAATCAAACGCCGGGGTCAAATACCTGGGTACGGATATCGGCATGAACGTGCTTGCGCGTCCCTCGCTTTACGATGCGTGGCATGATATCGAAATCCTAAGGGACGGCAAGCCGGTTACGGAAGGGCAGACCGAGGAGATCACGGTTGCCGGGAACATCTGCGAATCCGGCGATGTGCTGGCAAGAGAGCGGACGCTTCCGGTGTCAAGGGACGGCGATCTCGTCTGTGTGCTTGATACGGGCGCTTACGGCTATAGCATGAGTTATACCTACAATACGCGGCCGAGACCTGCGGAAGTGATGATCACGCCGGACGGAAATTACCGTCTGATCCGCAGGAGGGAAAGCTTTGAAGACCTGATGAGTCTTCTTTGCGAGTGAGATTAGTTTACATAATATAACGGAACGATATGGAATATCCGCAAAGGCAGGAACTGCCGATCGTAAAAATCGCAAAACCGCTGTGTGTCCTGGCATCCATCGTGGTGCTGGGCTGCGTTCTTTGGTGCGCGATCTATGCCGAAAATGAACATACCAGGTTCATTGCAGCGCAGGAGATCGCGATTTTGCCTGTCTATTCGGACAGTGCACAGACGCAGAAGGTGCCCGGGTCATTTGACGGCAAAGCCGGAGAAACGGAGTATTTATATACGACGCTGCCGGCCTATATCACGCCGGAATCGACGCTGATGCTGCAGTCGGAATACTGCGCAACGCAGGTCTATGTGGGCGATCAGCTGATCGGCGGTTACGGCTCGACGCTGCCGCTTCCCTTTGGCGAGATGATCGGCAATATCCGCGTACTGGTCCGGATCCCCGAGCGCTATGCCGGGCAACAGATCACGATCCACTATACTCCTTATTATGATACGGCGACCGATTATCCGGAGGTTTCCTATGCGGCGATCGGCACACTCGAACTTTATGTGTTGATGCACAACATGCCGCGCCTTGTGATCTGTCTGGTGCTCCTTACGATGGCGCTTGCGGCGGTTTGCATGAGCTTTTATGAAATGTTTGGCGGATCCAAAGAGATCATGAAGATGCTGAACAGGTTTATCATGTTCGTACTCTGCATTCTGACCTGGATCATCTGCAGTTCTGATTTTCCCCAGTTTTTTACAAACAATAACGAAACGGTGAGTCTGATCAGTTTCCTGGCACTTTCCATGCTGCCGATCCCGTTTTCTTCATTTTGTTCGCTGATCCTTAAAAAGGGGCGGAACGCGTTCCGCATCAGCGCGTATATCGGCTGGATCCTGCCGCTTACGATCAGTCTGTGTTTCGTGACGAATGTCTGCGATCCTTACCATCTGCTGATCCTGACGCATCTGTATATCGCGATCATGTTGCTCATCGCGATCGTGTGCGCGCTCAAGCAGTGGAAAGAAGACCGTGGCGCCGCGATTTTGGCGGCAAGTCTGATCTTGCTGTTCCTCTTTGCGCTGACGGGCCTGGTGTTGTTCTACATTTCCAAGACCGGCGGCTACGATGCACTGTTCTTCGGATGCGGGCTCGCGATCTTCATTCTGATGCTGTTTGCGCTGATCCTAAACCGACAGATGGGGTTCTATGAGCAGAAGAAGGCGGCGGAGATTTATAAGGAAATGGCGTATTTCGATTTCCTCACAAAGATCCCGAACCGGACAGCGTTTGAGCAGCGCATGTCAGAACTCGTGGCGGATAAAGAGCTCCATGCCGTGACGATCTTTGTGCTTGATTTAAACGATCTGAAGAAGATCAACGATCACTACGGACATCAGGAGGGTGACGTGGCGATCAAGGCCTGTGCGGATTGCCTGAAGAAAACGTTTGAGGGGAAGGGAGAATTTTTCCGCGTCGGCGGCGATGAATTTACCGCGATCGTGTTCGACCATGCGGCTGATCCGGATGCGTGCTGCCATGATTTTCGCGAACATGTCGAAGCGTATAACAAGAATGCGGAACATCAGATCCGCGTGGCGATCGGATATGCGCAGGGCGAGGAGTTGGGCGATGAATTCGCTTACCGGATCCTGTTCTCGAACGCCGACCAGGAGATGTACCGCGACAAGGTAAGATTGAAGGAAAATTTCGTGACGTAGCGGCCCTTATGTGATATAATAACCGTTAAGTATTAACCCTTTTTGATTTATCATCGTATAAATCATAAGGGCGGGAGAACAGCAATCAACCCGGCTATTATGAAAGATAATCAGGAGGAAAGAGTATGAAGAAACGTACGTTAAAACGCATGCTGATGATCATCATGGCATTTGCGCTGATCGCACCGACCGTACTTGGTGCAGTGGCTGTCAGAGCTGATGAAGAAGCTCTGTATGTGGACATCTATACTGATGCGGATCCGGACCCGGCACCGGCACCTGACCCGGCACCGGACCCGGACCCGGACCCGGAACCGGAACATGGAACCGGTTTTATCGATCCGGTATTACCGCCGACGCCGGAGCCGACGCCGGATCCGCCGATCATTACACCGGTATTGAAGATCGTAGCATCTCCAACATCGGTCAGCTTCGGTACGGTACAACAGGGACAGAGTGCAACGGTTTCCTTTACCGTAACCAATCAGGGAACCGAGGGCGCAAGTATTTCCTGGAATGAAGTGGACGGCGATGATTTCTTTACCGTAGCCGGTCCTTCCGGAACGGTGATCATGCCGGGAGAACCCTGCACATTTACGCTGACACTGAACACGAACTTAAATCCCGGCAGCTATTCCGGATCCGTTGTTGTTGTCGGATCTGATGCGGGCGACCAGCAGGATACCAACGGCGTGACCGTTACCGCAACGGTACAGGGCGGACCGCAGCCGCATGTGGATTCCGTTACGATCACGCCGAAATCCGCTACGTTAAGCCCCGGCGGCAGCGCACAGTTTGCTGCGATCGTTCGCGGAACCGATCTTCCGAGCACGGATGTTGACTGGGTTGTACGCGGCATGGGAAGCGCCGGAACGACCATCAGCGATGACGGTTATTTAACGATCGGTTCGGATGAGACTTCCGGTTCGGTAGGCATTGTTGCAACATCCAAAGTGGATCCGAACGTGGAAGACCGTGCAACCGTTACGATCGAGAACTCCAAGACGCATTATGTGTCCGTAAAAGCGGACCAGGGCGGTACCGTCAGCGGCGGCGGAACGGTGAAGGACGGCGATTCCGTAACCGTATACGCATCCCCGAGTACGGGATACAGCTTCAAAGGCTGGTATGACGGAGCCGGCGGATTTGTTTCCAATAAGAGTAACTATACCATTACCAATATCCGCGAAGACATTGCACTGATCGCGAAGTTCAGCAGAAGCACGGTTTACGTATCCACCTATTCCTCTCCGGAAGAAGGCGGTGATACGGAAGGCGGCGGAACATATAACATCGGCAGTTCCACGATCCTGAAGGCAAAACCGAAGAACGGCTACTACTTCCGTTACTGGAAGAGCGGCGATACGATCGTCAGCCGCGACCGCGAATACCGTGTAACCAACTTAACTTCCGATCTGAAGGTAACCGCATACTTTGAGAGAAACCGCTACAACGTATGGGCGGGCGTATCTCCCAACAATGCAGGTGCCGTTGACGGCGGAGGCGCTTACGATCCGGGAAGCAACGTTACACTCAAAGCGTATGAATCCGCGGGCTATACTTTCAAGGGATGGTATTCCAACTACCAGCTTTTAAGTGCTTCCACGATCTATACGATCAGCAATCTGCAGAACGATGTCAGCATCACAGCTGTATTTGAACAAAAAGGCGCAAAGGCTTACGTCATGACCTCCTCTGCAGGCGGCGGCGGAAAAATCACCCCGGCCGTCAGTGCACCGGTTCCCGCAGGCAGCAATGTTTCCTACGCGATCACACCGGATGCCGGATACTACATTTCGGATGTCAAGATCGACGGCAAATCGATCGGTCCCGTAGCCAGCTACGCATTCAACAACGTGCAGGCCGATCATAAGATCGAAGCATACTTCACCAAGAAGGATGAGAAGAAGGGATCCCAGTCTTCCGACACCAAGAAAGACGGTAAGCCGATGGACGAGGCCATCAAGGATATCGATGGCATGAGTTCGAAGGAGAAGGAAGAGAAGATCGATGACATCGTAGAGACCAAGCAGAATACCGATATGGACCAGCTGACCGGCGTCCTGCAGAAATACAACATGACCCCGGAAGAAGCTTACCTGCATATCAATGATGCGGTCGGTGACGAGATGTTCATGGAGGCGTACAAAGAAGGTTACATCCAGCTCGTGATCAACAACGATTACGATGAGGAAGGCCGCAATACCCTCTACAATGATGACTTCATCTACGCATCGAAACCTGCGGTTGTCAATCTCGAAGAGGTATACAATTCGATCGTAACCGATACCGAAGCGATCGGTACGCTGGAAGGAAAATCGCTTGAGATGCACTTAGATATCACCAACATGACGGGCATCACGAAAGCAGAGGATATGGATGCGATCGAAAAGATCGCAAAGGCCGAAGGCCTGGCAATCGACAACACCTTCGATATCACGATCTTAAAGACTTACGACGGTGTAACATCGAACGTTACGGAAATGGGTGCGGAAGCGGAATTCTCCATGAAGGTTCCGGATTCCATGAAGGGCAAAGGCCAGATCAAGATCATCCACGTCCATGAAGGCAATGCGGAGATCTTAGAGAATCTGTCGACCGATCCGAACGAGGTTCGTTTCAGGACCAGCAACCTGTCTGCATTCGCAATGACTTACGTAACGGATAACAGTTTTGAAGCAGGCAAAATCACAGGCGATCAGGCGAAGATCTACGTGGATACACTGAATGATCCGCTGCCGAGCGCCAAGGCACCCGGTGCCAACAAGACGGTTGTGATCGTACTGATTTGCGTCATCGTTGTCTGCCTCGCACTGGTGGCGATCGTTCTGGTCGTCGGTGCAAAGGGCGGCAAGAAAAAAGGTGGTAATCCGCCGGCACCGAAAACAACTTGATTTTTACAAATGAACATGCTAGAATGACTAGCGTAGTGTAGTAGAGAAGAAGTGGACCGACGAGGTCCACTTCTTTTATGAGTGGCACGAGTATAGAAGGAGTATGTGGTTTGCGGAAATGAACCCCCGAAAATGAACCACTAACCCCGTCCCCAAGAGACCATTTTGCATTTTATGTCAAGACACGAAGATTACGAAACCAAAACCGAAGCCCTTCTGCAACCGATCCTTGAGAGGCTGCATTTTGACCTGTGGGATGTGGAATATGTAAAGGAAGGTGCGGATTATTATCTGCGCGCTTACATTGATAAGGAAGGCGGGATCACGATCGACGACTGCGTGGATGTCAGCCGCGAGCTTTCGGACCTTCTGGATGCGCAGGATTTTATCGAAGATGCCTATATCCTGGAGGTGAGTTCCCCGGGACTTGGGCGGAAGCTGAAGAAGGATAAGGAATTTGAGAGAAGCATCGGCAGAAAGGTGGATATCAAAACCTTCAAACCGGTCGACGGCGTAAAGGAATTTACCGGGATTCTGAAAGCATACGATGCAAACAGCATTACGATCGAGGAGAACGGAACAGAAAAACAGTTTGCGCGGAAAGAACTTGCAAATGTAAAGCTTTCAATAGATTAACAAAACAGATATTAATTCATTCAAAGGAGACAAAAGATGAACAAGGAATTGATGGAAGCACTGACAATTCTGGAAAAGGAAAAAGACATCAGCCGCGAGACGCTTTTTGAGGCGATCGAGACATCGCTGATGACCGCCTGCAAGAACCATTTCGGCAAGGCAGACAACGTGAAGGTCGAGATCGACCGCGACACCTGTGAATTTCGCGTTTTCGCGGAAAAAGAGGTTGTCAAGGAGGTTGAGGATCCCGTCCTGCAGATCAGTGTCGCCGATGCAAAGCTGATCAAGGAAAAAGCAAAAGCGGGCGATGTTGTGGAAGTGAACATCGAGTCCAAGGAATTCGGCAGGATCGCAACACAGAACGCGAAGAACGTGATTTTGCAGAAGATCCGTGAAGAAGAGCGTTCCGCGATCTACAATCAGTATCATGATAAAGAGAAAAACATCGTTACGGGTGTCGTACAGCGTTATGCCGGCAGGAACTTAAGCATCGATCTGGGCAAGGCCGATGCACTGCTGACCGAGAACGAGCAGGTGAAGAGCGAGCACTTAAAGCCCAACGACCGCGTGAAGGTTTATGTGCTTGAAGTAAAGGACACCAACAAGGGTGCCAGGATCCTGGTCAGCCGTACCCATCCGGAACTTGTAAAACGCCTCTTTGAAGAGGAAGTAACGGAAGTGCGTGACGGCACGGTTGAGATCAAGGCGATCGCAAGAGAGCCGGGCAGCCGTACGAAGATCGCGGTATGGTCGAACGATCCCGACGTGGATCCGGTCGGTGCCTGTGTCGGTATGAACGGTTCCCGTGTCAATGCGATCGTGGATGAATTAAACGGTGAGAAGATCGATATCATCAACTGGGATGAGAACCCCGGTTTCCTGATCGAAAATGCGCTGTCTCCCGCAAAAGTCGTATTCGTTATCGCGGACGGCGATGAGAAGACGGCCAAAGTCGTTGTGCCCGATTCCCAGTTATCCTTAGCGATCGGTAAAGAAGGCCAGAACGCAAGACTGGCAGCAAGACTGACAGGATTCAAGATCGACATCAAGTCCGAGACCCAGGCGAAGGATGCACCCGGATTCCGTCTGGAAGACTACTATGATGAAGAGGGCGAATACGAAGACGGCGAGTATGAGGACGGCGAATACGAAGGTGAGTTCGAGGGCGAATATCAGGAAGGTTATGATGACGCCTATGATGATGCCGAAGATGCCGGAGATGCTGCAGACAGCGAAGAATAAGAGGAATTTATGGCAACAGTCAAAATGCGTCAATGTATCAGTTGCAAAGCCGAGCGTGACGGCAGGGAAATGCTTCGCATCGTCAAGACGCCGGATAATGAGATCCGGTTTGATGCGACGGGCCGTGCAAGCGGCAGGGGCGCTTACCTGTGTAAAAATCAAACCTGCGTAAAGAATGCGTTTCAAAGGAAAGCATTTGAGCGCGCCCTGCACATGAAGGTTTCGGGGCAGGAGGCAGAGCAGCTTCGGACCGTTTTGTTTGAGGAGATGAATATTATTGAAGAATGACCGTGCACTGCAGATGCTTTCCATCGCACAGCGTGCGGGCAAAGTCGCAAGCGGCGAGTTCATGACGGAAACGTCGGTGAAGGAAGGCAAATCGCATCTTGTGATCATTGCAGGAGATGCATCTGACAATACGAAGAAGAAGTTTACGGATATGTGCGCGTTCCGTAAAGTTCCGATCCTGATCCTATCCGACAGGGATGGTTTGGGACATGCGATCGGAAAGGATTTCCGCTCGTCCCTTTCGGTGAATGACGAAGGTCTGGCGGCGGAAATACGAAGAAAAGCAACGGAGGTAGTGTAGAGAATGGCCAAAATGAGAGTACACGAATTAGCAAAAGAAATAGATATGGAGAGCAAGGATCTGATCGCGCTCTTAGAGGAAGCCGGGATCGAAGGAAAGAAAGCGGCATCTTCCTTAGAGGATGACCAGGTTGAGCTCGTTCGCAAGAAGGTTGGCAAGAAGGCCGTGAAGAAGACTGCCAAGGCAGCGGCTCCTGCAGAGGAAAGCGCAGCTGCTCCGGAAAAGGAAGAAAAGAAACCGGCGAAGAAGGCGGCAACAAAGGCGAAGGCTGAAGAAGCACCGGCAGCAGCACCCGCGCCGGCAGCAGCACCGCCCAAAAAGAAAAAATCAAACATTATCTTCGTCAGCAATCCCCATAACAGCCAGAACGGGCGAGGCGGTATGGGCGGACAAAGACCGCAGGGCGCAGGACCGAGAGGTCCGAGAAGCGAAGCACCGGCAAGACCGCAGGGCAGGATCGTTCCAAACGTGAAACCCCTGGCACCCGGTGAGAGCAGACTGCTTCGTGAGAGAGAAGAAGCGGCGGCAGCAAGCCGCAGACAAACGGAGGCAAAAAATGCAGAAAGCAACAAGCAGGACGAAAAAACTACGCAAAACGTTCAAGCGGGCCAAGCACCTGTACAAAGGGATGCTGCTCCTGTCCGTCCTGATAGCGGCAGTGCTGACAGGCCTCGCAGAGTACCGGAGCATCGAAGTGAGGAGCGGACGGTAAGAAGAGAAGGCGGCATTACAGTCCAGACGCAGGGTGACCGCAGAGGACAGGGTCGTCCCATGGGCCAGGGTAGAGGCCCGATCATCACACAGAGCCAGAGAGGAGCAGGCCCCGGAAGAGGCGGTGCTTTCGGTGCGCAGAATGCGCCCGATGCGAATCGTCCGGGTCCCGGCAGACGTAACGATAAACGCAGTAAAGAGAAAACCTACCAGACCGAGGATGGTTTCAGAGGCGGCAAGAATGCCAAGGGCAAACAGGTTAAGCAGTTAGAGCGCCCTTCCGAGAAGAAGAACGAGGTCAAGGAAGAAGAAAAGATCAAAGTCATCACGCTTCCGGAGAACCTGACCATCAAGGAACTGGCAGAGAAGATGAAGATCCAGCCCGCAGTGATCATCAAGAAGCTGTTCATGCAGGGCAAGGTCGTGACCGTCAATCAGGAGATCACCTATGAACAGGCAGAGGAGATCGCGGTAGAATTCGATATCCTTTGCGAAAAAGAAGTGGTTGTCGACGTGATCGAGGAACTGCTCAAGGAGGAGGAAGAGGACGAATCCTTAATGACGAAGCGTCCGCCCGTTATCTGTGTCATGGGTCACGTTGACCATGGTAAGACTTCCCTTCTGGATGCGATCCGTAAGACGCACGTGATCGATAAAGAGGCCGGCGGTATCACGCAGGCGATCGGTGCTTATGTGGTCAATACCAAGGGTCAGAAGATCACCTTCCTTGATACACCGGGTCATGAAGCATTTACGGCAATGCGTATGCGTGGTGCGAATTCCACGGATATCGCGATCTTAGTCGTAGCAGCGGATGACGGCGTAATGCCGCAGACCGTTGAGGCGATCAACCATGCCAAGGCAGCAGGGATCGAGATTGTTGTTGCAGTCAACAAGATCGATAAGCCCGGCGCCAACATTGAAAGAGTCAAACAGGAATTATCCGAATACGATCTCGTTCCGGAAGACTGGGGCGGTTCCACGGTCTTTGCGCCGGTTTCCGCCAAGACCGGAGAGGGTATCGATAACCTGCTGGATATGATTTTGCTGACCAGTGAGATCTTAGAACTGAAGGCAAACGCGAAGAGAAGAGCAAGAGGTATCGTCATCGAGGCCGAACTGGATAAGGGACGCGGTCCCGTTGCAACGGTGCTGGTACAGAAGGGTACCCTGCATGTGGGTGATTTTATCGCCGCAGGGGCATGCCACGGTAAGGTCCGCGCCATGATCAATGATGTGGGCAAGCGCGTGAAGGAAGCGGGTCCGTCCACACCGGTTGAGATCCTGGGCTTAAATGACGTACCGGGTGCCGGCGAGATCTTTGTATCGCCTGAAAACGATAAGGAAGCAAGAAACTTTGCGGCAACCTTTATTTCGCAGAACAAGGCAAAACTGATCGACGAGACCAAGAAGAACATGAATCTCGACGACCTGTTCTCGCAGATTCAGGCCGGCAATCTGAAGGAACTGAACATCATCATCAAAGCCGATGTGCAGGGTTCTGTCGAAGCGGTCAAGGAGAGCCTGTTAAAGCTTACGAACGAGGAAGTTGTTGTCAAGTGCATCCACAGCGGCGTTGGTGCGATCAACGAGTCGGATGTGATTTTGGCGAGCGCCTCCAATGCGATCATCATCGGCTTCAACGTGCGTCCTGATGCGACAGCCAAGGCAACTGCCGAGTCCGAGGGCGTGGATGTCCGACTCTATGATGTCATCTACAAGGCGATCGAGGATGTGGAAGCGGCCATGAAGGGCATGCTGGATCCGATCTTTGAAGAAAAAGTCATCGGCCATGCCGAGATCAGACAGATCTTCAAGGCTTCCGGTATCGGTAACATTGCCGGTTCCTATGTGCTGGACGGCCAGTTCCAGCGCGGCTGCTCCG
Organism: Lachnospiraceae bacterium; assembly: GCA_017544705.1. Lineage (GTDB taxonomy): Bacteria > Bacillota > Clostridia > Lachnospirales > Lachnospiraceae > UBA2868. The sequence goes on from JAFYDQ010000085.1 coordinate 11,340, forward strand.
TGCGCATTTCGCATGAGGGCGAGCAGATCTACGAGGGCAAGCTGGCAAGTCTCAAGCGCTTTAAGGATGATGTGAAGGAAGTGAAGGCGGGCTTTGAATGCGGTCTCGTATTTGAGGACTTCCAGAACTTTACGGAGCTGGATATCGTCGAGGCGTACATTATGGTTGAGGTACCCAGAACATGAGAAAAAACAGTATCAAAAATACAAGGATCAATTCCGAAGTGATGCGGGAACTGGCTGCGATCATCCGCAGTGAGATCAAGGATCCCCGCATCGCGCCCATGACATGCGTAACCGGCGTGGAAGTGGCTCCGGATCTGAAAACCTGTAAGGCATATATCAGTGTGCTCGGAGATGAGGAAAAGCGCGAGAAGACCATGGAAGGACTTCGGAGTGCCGAAGGCTATATCCGTCATCAGCTTGCGACCAATCTGAATCTGCGTAACACACCGCAGATCACGTTTCTGTCGGATACTTCGATCGAATACGGTATCCGCATGGACGGGATCATCAATGAAGTTGTTAAAGAGGATGAGCAAGGAAATCAGGGGTAGTATATGGATTTACTGAAAGAAATTGAAGGTGCAAAAAGGATCGGCATTACCGGCCATGTGCGGCCGGACGGGGACTGTGTGGGTTCCAGTCTGGGGCTTTATAAATACATCCGGAATGCATGTCCGGGTGTGAGCGTTCAGGTGTTTTTGGAGCAGCCGCCAAAGACCTTTTCCTTTTTGTACGGATTTGAAGAGATTGACAGTACGTTTCATGCAGATGCGCCGTTTGACGTTTTCATCGCACTGGATGCCGGTGACATCGACCGGCTCGGCGATGCGAAGGAAATGTTTCTTGCAACGCCGAAGCGGCTGTGTTTTGACCACCATCTGCGCAACACCGGCTATGCCCAGTTAACGGACGTGGATTCGGATTCCAGTTCGACGGCGGAAGTGCTTTACGAGCATTTTGAAAAACAGTACATCGACCAGGATGTCGCGCAGGCGCTTTATACGGCCATCGTGCATGATACCGGCGTGTTCCAGCATTCGAGCATGGGACAGTCGACCTTCGGGATCGTCGGCGAACTGATCGGATACGGTTTTGATGCGGCCAAGATCATCAGTGAAACGTTCTATGAGAAGACCTACGTGCAGAACCAGATCTTGGGGCGCGCGCTGCTTGAGAGCATGCTGTTAATGGACGGCAGATGCATCGCCAGCTGCGTGGATAAGAAGATGATGGATTTCTACGGGGTCTCCAGCGAAGATTTTGACGGGATCGTGAACCAGCTGCTGGTCACCAAGGGCTGCGAGGTTGCGATTTTTATGTATCAGACGGGCACGCTCGAATACAAAGTCAGCATGCGCTCGAAAGGCAAAGTCAATGTGGCGGAGGTTGCCGGCTTCTTTGGCGGCGGCGGGCACGCCAGAGCTGCGGGCTGTACGATGATGGGAACGTACCGCGACGTGCTCAACAACCTGTCGAAGCACATTGAGGAGCAGATGCAGTGAATCTGAATGGCATCCTGAACGTATGCAAGGAACAGGGATATACAAGTCATGACGTGGTGGCAAGGCTTCGCGGCATCTGCCACCAGAAAAAAATAGGTCACACGGGGACGTTGGATCCGATGGCGACGGGCGTATTGCCGGTCTGCTTCGGAAATGCAACGAAACTGTGTGATTTTTTAACGGATCAGACCAAGACCTACCGGGCCGTGATGCTGCTGGGACAGACTTCGGATACCTATGATGTCACGGGAGTTATGTCAACCACTGTAGAGCCGGGTGTTGTTGAGCGTCTTGGCGAAGAGGCGATCCGTGATGCCATTGCCTCGTTTGTGCCGGGCTATGACCAGGTGCCACCCATGTATTCGGCCAAGAAAGTGGACGGGAAGAAGCTGTATGAACTTGCCAGACGCGGGATCGAGATCGAACGCGCCGCCGTGCATGTGGACATTCCCGTGATCACAGTGGATGCGATCGACCTGCCGCGCGTGACCTTTACGGTCACCTGCTCCAAAGGCACCTACATCCGTTCGCTGATCCATGACATCGGCCGGAAACTCCAATGCGGCGCCGTCATGGAGGAACTTGTGCGCACCGCGGCCTCCGGCTTTGTTCTTGAAGACGCACTGACCCTTGCGCAAATCGAAGCCCTGGCCCACGGTGCCCCCAATGAGCCCTTTGGGACGGAGTCAGGGGTTCATTCCGGCGAGGAGCTTGTAGATGGGGAGCAAAGCGGCGAGGAGCGGCTCGCGGCGCACCTTCTTCCGACCGACCGCGCGCTTTCCATGTATCCTGCTGTACATGCCCTTCCTGAAGCCGATAAACTGCTGTTGAATGGGAACCTGTTTGGGGCGGATATGGTTGACATAATCTACAAGGCAGAGTCCGGAGATGTGGTTGACATAAATCAGAACAATAGGGCACGTGAGGTTAACATAACTAATAGTGATGGCGATAATATGCGGCGCGATAATGTTTTTTGTGATAAACCCGCAGGCGCGGTTAACATAATACAAATTGATGATGGTCAGATCTGCAGGGTTTACCGCGCCGGCGGCGAATTCATCGGTCTGTACAGGTTTGAGGCAGCCTCCCGGCGGTTTCGACCATATAAAATGTTCCTGTAAGGGGCTTGTGCATCGAGAGTCAGCGAGAATCAGAGGAATCGATGCATTCGTTGATCAGGGTGAAACAGTTGCATTTGTTGATCAGGGCAGAAAAAGCACGCCCCGGAAAGCCCGATATGATATAATATCAGCATGGTCATTATTGAGAATACATTGCATTTTCATATAGATGTGCCGACGGTCGTGGCGATCGGGAAGTTCGACGGGATCCATAAGGGACATATGGAGATCATCCGCAGGATGCTTCCTTATAAGAAACAGGGGCTTGCGACTGCGGTTGTGACGTTTGCCAAGTCGCCGGCGAGTGTGCTTGCGCAGAGTGGAGTAAGTGCAGATGCAGGAGATGCGGGAGGCAAGGTTCTGACGACAAGCCGTGAGAAGCGCAAGATCTTTGCGGAGCTTGGGATCGACTATTACATTGAACTTCCTTTTGATGAGGAAGTCATGCATATCAGGGCGGAGGCGTTCGTAAAGCAGATTTTGGTTGAACGGATGCGGATGCACGTGATCGTGTGCGGTGCGGACTGCCGGTTCGGTTATCTTGGGGAAGGTAACACGGAGAGCCTGAGACGCATCGGAGCAGAACTGGATTTTGAGACGGTTGTTGCGGATAAAGTGTTCTATGAGGGAGAGGCGATCAGTTCCAGCCTCATTCGCAGGGAACTTTCGGCAGGACATATTGAGAAGGCCAATGCGATGCTCATGCGGCCGTATCTGTTTTACGGAGAGGTCGTGCATGGGCGGCAGATCGGAAGGACGCTCGGAATGCCGACCGTGAATCTGATCCCGGAGCATGAGAAACTGCTGCCGCCAAGCGGGGTGTATTATTCCAGAGTCACGCACATGGGGCAGGAATACCGGGCGATCACGAATCTCGGGGCGAAGCCGACGATCGTGGGAGAGAAACCACTTGTCGGCGTGGAAAGTTATATGTATGGGTTCCATGAAGAAATCTATGGTGATTTTCTTTATGTTTCGCTGTATCATTATGTAAGAGAAGAAATGAAGTTTGCGGATGTGGATGCGCTGAAGGAGCAGATGCAGCGCGACATCGCGGCCGGCAAGGAGTGGCACAGAGAAAATCTGTAGTGCCGGCAACAAACTACAAGGGGGCTGTATGATAGCTGGGATTATCATGTCGCTTGCCGGCGGGTTATCACTTTTCCTGTTTGGCATGCATGTGATGAGTGAAGGAATTGAACAGGCGGCGGGCGCAAAGATGCGCTCGATCTTGGAGTTCTTTACGACCAACCGGTTTACCGGTATGATCGTCGGTTTCTTCTTTACTGCCGTGATCCAGTCGTCATCTGCATGTACCGCGCTGGTGGTCGCGTTCGTCAATTCGGGACTAATGTCCCTCTCGCAGGCGGTTGGTGTGATCCTTGGTTCCAATATCGGTACCACCGTTACTTCACAGCTCGTATCTTTTAATCTGTCCGCATATGCACCGGCGATCTCCCTGATCGGTGTTGTCTGTCTGTTATTCATCAAAAAACCGTTTGCCAAAAAGATCGGTACGGTACTGATCGGCTTTGGTGTTTTGTTCATGGGACTTACCGGCATGAAGGATGCGATGAGCGGTATTAAGGAAATGCCGGTGATCGCGGATGCGTTTGCATCGCTGACCAATCCGCTCCTTGCGATCCTTTTGGGACTTGTGATCACCACGATCGTGCAGAGCTCGTCCGTGACCGTATCCATTACCCTGCTGATGGCGTCGCAAGGTCTTCTGGGACTGCCGATCTGTCTTTATATCATTCTCGGATGCAACATCGGGGCCTGCTCCACGGCAATGCTGGCAAGTCTTTCCGGTAACAAGATGGCAAAGCGTGCCGCACTGATCCATCTTTTGTTCAACGTGTTCGGTACGATCATCATGTTCGTGCTTTTGCAGTTTACGATGGACTATGTGGTTACCGGGATCGAAGCGATCTCCGGCGGCGATATGGGCAGATGCGTCGCGAATGCGCACACGATCTTTAAGATCTTCCAGGTACTCATCCTGTTCCCGTTTGGCGGCGGCCTTGTGAAGCTGACGTATCTTTTGGTACCCGGCGAAGACGAAAAGATCGGCTATCGTGCGAACATGCAGCTTAAATACATCGGCGGCAAGAACATTTTCTCACCTGCTACCGCCGTGATCGAAGTGATCAAGGAATTGGACCGTATGGCAACGCTTGCAAGCGAGAACTTGAACCGTGCCATGAATGCGCTGATCACTTTGGATGATGACGATATTGAAGAAGCTTATGAGGTGGAACAGAACATCAACTATCTGCATAAGGAGATCACGGAATATCTGGTCAAGATCTCACAGACGAACCTGCCGGTCGAAGATGCCAAGAGCATCGGTGCGCTTTTCCATGTGGTAAACGATATCGAACGGATCGGTGACCACGCGGAGAATGCGGCGGATGCGGCAAAACAAAGACGGCAGGATCACAGCAGCTTTTCGCCCGCCGCGATGAAGGATATGGGTGAACTGCTGGATATGGTCAATACGATCATCCGGTTTGCAATCGAGATGTTTACCAATAATGATGAGACACATCTGCATGATGTGCAGAACCTGGAAGAGGCGATCGACGAGAGAGAGCGGGAGGTCCAGCAGGCGCATGTGGAACGCATGGCCAGCGGCGAATGCAGTGCGGAAGCAGGCATGATCTTCTCGGATATCATCTCTGGGCTCGAACGTGTTGCGGATCATGCCGTCAATATCGCCTTCTGCATGTATGATAATGCGTAAAAATCGCTTTACAAGCCAATGTAACTGTGTTACAATGTGCTTTGTTGTACGCCGATGCTTCAGTCGCGGCCACTCCAGCCCGGCCCAGGTATTTGGCATAACCACTGCTTAACCGGAAGAGAAGTCAGAAAGATCATTCCGAAAGTTGAGCAGAATCAGAACGCTGAAACAGCAAAGGAGAAAAAAATGATCACAAAAGAAAAGAAAACGGCAATCATGACTGAGTACGCGACGAAGCCGAACGATACGGGTTCGCCGGAAGTACAGGTAGCAGTACTGACAGAACGGATCAAGGAGCTGACAGAGCATCTGAAAGTGAATCCGAAGGATCATCATTCTGCAAGAGGTCTTCACAAGATGATCGGTAAGAGACGCGGACTGCTGAACTATTTAAAGAAGGTTGATATCGAAAGATATCGTTCCCTGATCGAGAGACTTGGTCTCAGAAAATAATGAATGTTCACGGAGGGTGGAAAAAGTTTCCACCCTTTTCAACATTATATGAAACATCGTATATGCGCATGTGATCAACACATTGTATATACGGAAAATGGGGAATCCCCCCGAGAAGAGAAGAAAAGGAGAGAAAAATGTACAAGAGTTATTCAATGGAAATTGGAGGGAAGACACTGACCGTAGATGTCGGAAGAGTCGCAAAGCAGGCGAACGGAGCCGCACTGATGCACTATGGTGATACAACCGTTTTGTCTACCGCAACCGCATCTGAGAAGCCGAGGGAAGGAATTGACTTTTTCCCTTTGAGCGTGGAATTTGAAGAGAAGATGTATGCCGTCGGAAAGATTCCCGGCGGATTCAACAAGAGGGAAGGCAAGGCAAGCGAGAATGCAGTGCTGACCGCACGTGTCATCGACAGACCGATGCGCCCGCTGTTCCCGAAGGACTACAGAAATGACGTAACCTTAAACAACCTGGTATTATCCGTAGACCCGACCTGCAGACCGGAACTTGTGGCAATGCTCGGTTCCGCCATTGCGACCAGCATTTCGGATATCCCGTTCTGCGGTCCCTGTGCAACAACGCAGATCGGCCTGATCGACGGACAGTTCATCGTCAATCCTTCACAGGAGCAGTGGAAGACAGGTGACCTGAACCTGACCGTTGCATCCACTTCCGAAAAAGTCATCATGATCGAGGCCGGTGCCAACGAGGTTCCGGAAGCCAAGATGATCGAGGCCATTTACATGGCACACGGCATCAACCAGGAGATCATCGCATTCATCAACAAGATCGTTGCGGAAGTCGGCAAGACCAAACACGAATACACAAGCTGCGCGATCCCCGAGGAAATGTTTGAGGCGATCAAAGAGATCGTACCGCCTGCTGAAATGGAAACAGCCGTATTTACGGATGAGAAGCAGGTAAGAGAAGAAAATATCCGCCAGATTACCGAAAAGCTGGAAGAGGCTTTTGCGGACAAGGAAGACTGGCTTGCGGTACTTGGCGAAGCCATTTACCAGTACGAGAAGAAGACGGTCCGCAAGATGATCTTAAAGGATCACAAGCGTCCGGACGGCAGAGAGATCACGCAGATCAGACCGCTTGCAGCAGAAGTGGACCTGATCCCGAGAGTACACGGTTCCGCAATGTTCACCAGAGGCCAGACACAGATCTGCGATATCTGCACGCTGGCACCGCTTTCCGATATGCAGAAGGTGGACGGACTGGATTCCAACGAAGTATCCAAGCGTTACATGCATCATTATAATTTCCCGAGTTACTCCGTCGGCGAAACAAAGCCCAGCAGAGGACCGGGACGTCGTGAGATCGGTCATGGCGCACTTGCAGAGCGTGCCCTGATCCCGGTACTTCCGAGTGAGGAAGAATTCCCGTATGCGATCCGCTGCGTATCCGAGACTTTTGAGAGTAACGGTTCCACATCCATGGCCAGCACCTGCGCATCCTGTATGTCCTTAATGGCAGCAGGCGTGCCGATCAAGAAGATGGTTGCAGGTATTTCCTGCGGTCTGGTAACAGGTGATACGGATGACGATTACGTTCTGCTTACCGATATCCAGGGTCTGGAAGACTTCTTCGGTGACATGGACTTTAAGGTAACCGGTACGACAGACGGTATCACGGCGATCCAGATGGATATCAAGATCCACGGCCTGACACGTCCGATCGTGGAAGGCGCCATTGCAAGATGCCGCGAAGCAAGACTGTTCATCATGGACAACTGCATGAAGCCGGCGATCGCTGAGCCCAGACCGAACGTGAACGAATATGCACCCAAGATCATTCAGATCAAGATCGATCCCGAGAAGATCGGTGATGTGGTCGGCCAGCGCGGTAAGACGATCAACGCGATCATCGACCAGACGGGCGTTCGCATTGATATTACGGATGACGGCGCAGTCAGCATCTGCGGTACGGATCAGGCCATGATGGAGAAGGCAGTGGAACTGATCAAGATCATCGTTACCGATTTCGAAGCCGGTCAGATCTTTACGGGCAAAGTCGTAAGCATCAAGGAATTCGGTGCTTTCGTGGAATTCGCGCCCGGCAAGGAAGGCATGGTTCACATTTCCAAGATCGCCAAGGAGCGCATCAATCGAGTAGAGGATGTTTTAACACTCGGCGACACGGTTACCGTGAAGTGCTTAGGCAAGGACAAGATGGGCAGAATGAGCTTCTCCATCAAGGATGTCTAAGCGGTAAAAGTTACAGTAAACCAAACAGATCATTGATCGATCATAAAGCAGTATCGGGGGTGGGACTTCCGATACTGTTTTTTTGTGGGCCAGCGAAGTTATCCACAAAAGTATGTCAGAATTAAAACAAGATTTAATAAATGGCAAATGACACCTGTTGTTTTGGAAAAAGCCAGTAAAATAGGGCATTTCAGAAAAATGTATTTTTTTTCGTACAAGTTTTTTTGGCGTCAAATTATGTAAAACAAAAAAAATGTGGATAAAAAGCATGACTAATACACATTGTTAGTTTATTGATATAAAACGACAAAATTTGCCGAAAATATTACGATGTGACGGCAAAAACTGCCAAAGAAAAGTGAAAAATCCAAATCAGAAAAACGGCAAAATCAATTGCAAAATCAATCGCCAAATATCAAGACAGAAACGGGTGTTTTATGGTATAGTAAAAATCAAACGGAGGTAGGTTATGAGCAGACGTGTGATTTTGATCGTAATGGACAGTTTCGGTGTCGGTGCATTGCCGGATTCAAAGGAATTCGGCGACATTGATGTCAATACGATCCGCTCCTGCATGAGCAGTCCGCAATTTGCGGTGGATCATCTGGCGAAGCTCGGGTTGTTATCGATCGACGGCGTATCCGGTCTTCCTTATGCACAGACGTACTTTCAGACACACGACCTGCAGGTAAAGGGTGCCTATGCGCGCCTTGCGGAAGCCTCCAGAGGAAAGGACACCACGACCGGACACTGGGAGATTGGCGGACTGATCAGTGCGAAGCCGTTTCCGACCTATCCGGACGGATTTCCGAAGGAGATCCTGGATGCCTTTTCGGAGAAAACGGGCAGGGGGATCCTTTGTAACCTGCCGTATTCGGGAACACAGGTGATCAATGATTACGGCGATGAGCATGTGAAGACGGGAGACCTGATCGTCTATACTTCCGCGGATTCCGTGTTCCAGATCGCCGCACATGAGGAGATCGTACCGCTTGAAACCCTGTATGAATATTGCAGGATAGCGCGTGATATCTTACAGGGAGAACACGGTGTCGGCCGCGTCATTGCGCGTCCGTTCGTGGGAGAGAGCGG
>JAFYDQ010000086.1 GCA_017544705.1 Lachnospiraceae bacterium
GAATACGAACATCTTCTTGCGGATCTCGTCGGCAAGTTCCGGTTCGTCGATTTCCAAAGTCTCCATGATATGCTTCTCGGTGCTCCGGTCTACGGTATTTAAGATCTCTACGATCGAATCCACACCGCCGATGATCGTGTAATCCTGGTTGACCAGGGAAGAAAGCTTGGTTTCCAATATCTTTTCGACCTCTTTGATGACATCCGGCGAGGTACGGTCCATCAGGGTGATACGTTTTGCAACATCGGCCTGTCTGTCAGGCGGCAGCGCGGAAATGATCAGTGCGGCCTGCGCCGGATTCAAATACGATAAGATCAGGGCGATCGTCTGCGGATGTTCGTCCTGGATAAAGTTCAGGATCTGAGAAGCCTCTGTCTTCCGGATAAATTCGAACGGTTTGACCTGAAGGGATGCCGTCAGCTTTCCGATCACATCCAGCGCCTTTTCGGAGCCAAGTGCCTTTTCCAGCAATTCCTTCGCATAGCCGATACCGCCTTCTGCGATATACTGCTGTGCCAGACAAACCTGATAGAATTCTTCTATGATCGATTCCTTAACCTGCGGTGTGACACTGCGGGTATTGGCAATCTCCAGTGTCAGGTCTTCGATCTCTTCCTCTTTCAGATATTTAAAAATCATGGCGGACCGTTCCGGTCCGAGTGCGATCAGCAGGATTGCCGCCTTCTGCACACCGGCAAAAGAAAGTTCTGTTTGCGTGTTCCTACCTGCCATAATTAACCCCACTCCTCATTCAGCCAGTTTCGAAGCAGCGCCGCAGCTGCATCCGGATTCTCATCGACGAATTTTTCAACCATCAGGCGCACTTCGGATTTCGCCTCCAGATCGATATCCTCGATCTCGGCTTCCTGTGTCGTCTGCAGGAGCGATTCAACGGAAAGTTCTTCTTCCGGAGCCACTTCCTTACGTTCTCTGCGAAGACTCGAGATGACGACAAATGCCAACAGTCCCAGGATCAATACGATCAGAGCGATCTGTGCGATATCGGCTGCCTTGAGTGCACTGCCGGCTGCCTCCTGGAAGATCGGCACATCATAAGCGATAATGGAGATCTTTGCTTCGGGGATGCCGGTTGCATTTGCAACAAGCGTGATCATTTCCGGCGGCACGTCCTTAGGCTGCATTTCGGAATTCTGGAGCATGAATTCATCAAACGTGATCCCGTCGAGGAGACCCTGTCTCTTCAGTTCTTCTTCCTTGTAGATTACGTAATGCGAAGCCGTGATGGCGATCGAAGATGCGTCGTATGAGATTGCTCCTGGCGGGATCACGGTATCCCTGATCTTCTCGCCGGGCAGGTAGTCCCTGCTCTCTTCTTCGACGTTGTAATTGGAATTCGTACCGTCCTCGATCACATAAGTCTGTTCTTCCGTGTTCGTGTCGGTACCCGGAATACCACCGGTTCCGCCTGTTCCCTGTGCGGAATAAGTATCTTCATGGGACAGGACATTTGTGCCGTTTTCGTCTGCCTGTGTATAAGTGTGCTCCGTCTCTTTGATCGCGGAGAAATTCAGGATCAGGTTCGGTGCAACCTTCACGTCCTCATAAAGATTGGAACCGAGCAAAACGGCCGTCACTTCCTGTTTGACGCGGCGTTCCGCCTCGGCTTTGAGCGCGATCTGGTTGCTTGTATTGACAACATTGGATGCCGCTTCTTCTTCCTCGGCGCCCGAATACAACAGATTCCCGTTGGAATCTATGATCGTGACATTTGCAGTGGTCTTATTGCCGACAGCTGTCGCAATGTTCTTGGCAAAATTCTCCGCGACGCCGACACCGAGTTCTTCGTTCAGATCCAGCATGACGCTTGCATACGTTTCTTCTTCCTTGGCGAGCAGCGTACCGTCATTATCGGGAATCGATAACGTGACATAAGCCGCATTGACTGCGGCCTGTGCTTCCATGATTTCCTGGAGATGTCGTTCCTGATACAACTTGTATGTTTTCTGTTTATCGGATTCCGTTGTAGAAAACCCGCCGGCAAGTGCCGTTTCCAGACTGTAACTGTCTGCCGGATAATTATTGGCGCCCAAAAGGAGGGTTGCTTTGGCGATGTCTTCTTTTCGGACAGAGATCACAAGTCCGTCATCCGTTGTCTGGTATTCGATGGAATCGCCCTCAAGAAGCGCCGTGATCTCTGACGCGGTCTTCGCCGTTTCACATGTGATCAGCGTTTCGTACTGCGGCCTTGTCAGGATCGTGACAAGGATCGCAAGCGCAAGGATCACACCGGCAGTGACGCTGATGATGATCGTCTTCTGCTTCGCCGTAAATTTGTTCCACCAGTCCAGAATCTTCTGCGGAATCTGTCTGAGTCTTTCCATGATACTATCCATTACTGCAAATCCTTCTTCTTAAGAAGTTTTATCAAAGAGAGGAAAAAGGCGTATCAGATCTGCATCTGCAGAATCTCTTTGTAAGCCTCGAGAAACTTATCCCTGAGCGCCACCGTATAACTCAAAGCGGTAGAAGCTTTCGCCGCTGCGATCGAAAGATCGTGTGTATTCTCCGTGAGACCCAGTGCAAATTTAATCTCTTCCTCTTCATAATCATTCAGCAGCGCATTGGTATCATGCAGGTTGCTGAGCGCTGACTGAAACATAGAAGTAAAGCTTTCATCCACATCCTGTGCCTGCTTCGTGGAAGCGGTTGCGGCCGTTTTGGCTACGGCATCGGATGTGACATTTAACAGGGAACTAATGTCCATGGTCTGTTCCTTTCATTGGATTAGGACGTTCTGCCGATATCCAGTCCTTTCATAGCCATCGATTTACTTGCCGTGAACGCCGTCGCATTGGCTTCATACGCCCTGGTACTGTCGATCATGTTGGTCATTTCCGTTACGATATTAACATTCGGATATGTCACATAACCGTATTCATCCGCATCGGGGTGAGAAGGATCATAAACCAGCTTCATGTCTTCTTTATGATCTTCGTAAACGCCCGCGACTTTCACGCCGTCGCCTACATCCATGCCGCGGCTCTTACGGAAGATCGTCCCGAATTCCGTCGGATTCGTGGTCTTCTCATGAAATGTTACAACCTTGCGGCGATACGGCGTTCCGTCTTCCGTTCTGGTTGTGTTGGCATTCGCCACGTTTTGGGAAATGATATCCATGCGGTAACGCTGCGCCGTCATACCGGATGCGTTCACGCCGAATGAACTGAAAATACTCATAGAGCCCCTCCTTAATTACTGAAACGACTATTTGATCACGGTTTTCAGATTCTTGAATTCCTGGTCAATGCTCTGTGTGATCGCGTTATACTTGATCTGGTTGGATGCAAGTTCCACGTTCTCATTGTCAATGTCGACATTGTTACCGTCAAGCCTGTACGAAAAGCCGGCATAGTCTGTATATACACGCGGCTCAACATGGGATAATCTGTCCCGTTCGTTCAGGTTCTTGACTTTTTCGTCAAGGGATACATACTTGGATGCTTTCAGCGCATGCTTTAATTCCGCTTCAAACGAAACATCCTGCCGTTTATAATGCGGCGTATCCACATTGGCAATATTGTGAGCGATCGCTTCATTACGAAGCCAGGCGCCGTCTGCCGCCTTCTCCATCACATTCACATAATCAAAAACACCTGATGTAATCATATACTCCTCCTACTCTATTCTATTATAAATAATAATCGGAAAAAGACAAGGGCTTTTTACGAAAAAAGCACAATATCAAGTGGGTTGCCGTGGCTTTCCCCACAACATAGCGTTAGGATCATTCCTCCGGAAATATGCAAAAACGGACTTATATCCGTAAGATACAAGTCCGTTTGTTCCTGGAAAGTCCGTTTTCTCTATTCCACGCAACCGGCGTTTATCGATTGTTTTTCATGGATTCGATCTCTTCGAAGATCACGGGATTGAGTACCTTGATATAGGTTCCCTTCATACCCGAAGATCTGGATTCGATCACACCGGCGCTTTCAAATTTTCGAAGTGCGTTCACGATCACGGAACGTGTGATCCCTACCCGGTCGGCGATTTTGCTGGCCACCAGGATTCCTTCGTTTCCGTTTAGCTCGTCAAAAATATGTGTGATGGCTTCCATTTCGGAAAATGAAAGTGTGGAGATCGCAGACTTTACAACCTGCAGTTTGCGGCTCTCTTCCGCATTCTCCTCATGCACGGCACGCATCATCTCCAACCCGACAACGGTTGCGCCATACTCACACAATATTATATCGTCAATGGAATAAGAATCCTTAACCTTATAGATGAACAAAGTACCGAGGCGTTCACCCGCGATGTCGATCGGCGTAACGATCGCCTGGTATCTGGAACACTCTTCTTTGTCGAATCCGAAGGTCTCCAGATTCACGTTTTCCTTGGTCGAAAGAACATCCAGCAGCCTTTCGTTCAGCATTTTATCGATAAAATCACCCACCGCATAATTCAGCAGGCCGTTGATCGCGCCGATTTCCTTCAGCTCCCCCTCGCCAAGGATCTTCCCCTTGCGTGAGATGACTAAAACATTGGAACGCAGGATTTCTTTCAGTACATCGCAGATATCGTTGAATACAACTTTGCTCGAATTGTTGTTATGCAGAAGTTTGTTGATTTTCCGCGTCTTGTCCAACAGTTGAACACTACTCATGTGTACTTTGCCCCTTCACTCTGTATTGGGTAAATTTTAGCACAATTGCAAATATAAATCAATGATTTCCGACAATTCGGCAAAATGTCATTCATCTTTTTTGCGTTCTGTCATGAAGCCGCAAGCCTCATTGGTACATACCAGTTTGTTTCCTTTGATCACCATCAGGGAACCGCATTTTTCGCAGGGCGTTTCAACGGGCCTGTTCCAGGACATAAAACTGCAGTCCGTACCGCTTTCACAACCGTAGAACTTTCTGCCTTTTTTGGTCTTGCGGATAACCAGTTCCTTGCCGCAGACCGGACATTTGATGCCGATCTTTTCCAGATAAGGTTTGGTATTCCTGCACTCCGGAAAGCCCGGGCATGCCAGGAATTTCCCGTGCGGTCCGTACTTGATGACCATGGTCCTGCCACACAGTTCGCAGGTCTCATCCGATTCTTCATCGCGGATCGTAACCTGTTCCAGTTCCGCTTCCGCTTTATTGACAGCCGCTTCCAGGTCCGGATAGAAATTCTCGATGATCGTTTTCCAGTCTACTTCTCCATCCTCAACACGGTCCAGCAGTCCTTCCAAATTTGCCGTGAATCCCGTATCCACAATACTCGGGAAAGCATCCTTCATCATATTGTTGACGACTTCTCCGAGCTCCGTAACGTAGAGATTCTTATTTTCCTTGGTGACGTAATGGCGTGCCTGAATTGTCGTGATCGTCGGAGAATAGGTACTGGGTCTTCCGATCCCGAATTCCTCCATGGCGCTGACCAGCGACGCCTCCGTATAATGTGCCGGCGGCTGCGTAAAATGCTGCTTCTCTTCCAATTCCAGAAGGCTCAGTTTGGAATCCTTTTCAATAGCGTTCAGCAGCACATTGGATTCATCTTTCTCCTCGTCATCGATCGTATAGACCGACATGAAACCGTCGAAAACAGGTTTGGACGCGGAAACATGAAAACTGTATTCGCCCGCAAGGATCGTAACTGCCGTTGTTTCAAACTGCGCATCCGTCATGCGGGAAGCAACAAACCGTTTCCAGATCAGCTGATACAGTTTGTACTGGTCTTTGGAAATGAAGTCCTTCACGGAAGACGGCGTGATCTCCACATCACTGGGTCTGATCGCCTCATGCGCATCCTGTATCTTGTTTTTGCCGGCTGCCACAGTCGCTACCTGTGCAGCATACTGTTCTCCGTATGTATCGCCGATAAAGCGCTTTGCCATCTCCTGCGCTTCTTCCGATACACGCGTGGAATCCGTTCTTAAATAGCTGATCAGGGCAACCGTCCCTTTTCCTTTGATGTCAACGCCTTCATACAGCTGTTGCGCGATCCGCATGGTCTTCTGTGTCGTGAAATTCAATTTACGCCCGGCATCCTGCTGCAGGGTACTGGTCGTGTACGGCAGCGGTGCCTTTTTGGTGCGTGTGCCGCGCTTAACTTCCTCCACCTGATAATCGGCATTCTGCAGTTCGCGATGCAGTGCATCAACCTCCGCCTTGGAATGCAGTTGTACTTTTTCATCGCCTTTTCCGGCAAAATGTGCGATCAGCGGTTTCTTTTCGCCTTCGAGTTTCAGTTTGGCATCTACCGTCCAGTATTCTTCGGGAATAAACGCATTGATCTCGTCTTCCCTGTCACAGATGATCCGGAGTGCTACGGACTGTACGCGTCCGGCACTTAAGCCTCTCTTGATCTTCGCCCAGAGAAGCGGGGAAATCTTATAGCCGACCATACGGTCCATCATGCGCCTTGCCTGCTGCGCATTGACCAGGTCCATGTCGATCTTTCTGGCATGCTTCAGGGATTCTTTGACTGCAGATTTGGTAATCTCATTGAATGTGATCCTGTAGAATTTCTTTTCGTCGAGATTCAGGGCCTTGGACAGATGCCAGGATATAGCTTCGCCTTCGCGGTCCGGGTCAGTTGCAAGGTAGACTTTATCTGCCTTTTTTACGTTCTTCCTGAGCGATGCAAGAATGTCTCCTTTTCCGCGGATGGTAATATATTTCGGAGTATAATCATGTTCCGTATCAATGCCGAGCTGGCTTTTGGGAAAATCCCGCACATGCCCCTGGCTGGCCATGACCTCATAATTGGAACCTAAGAATTTCTTGATCGTTTTCACCTTCGCCGGTGACTCAACAATCACCAAGTTTTTTGCCATTTTCATCCTCCCGAATCGCGCACGTAATATCCCCTGCCCGTTTCACGAAGCATCCCGTTCAGTTCCAGTTTCGTTAATGCCTTCACGAACTCCTGATACGGCAGTTTTGTTTGCTCCATGACCTCTGTGGCGCTTTTTTCATACAAATCGAAACCACTATACACTAATTCTTCCGTGCTTTCAAGGGGCAGTTTCTTTTCCTGTTCGAGTACATTTCGGGAAGAATGCCCATCCTTTGACAGGGAAAAACCTTTTGCCCTAAGCACATCCAACACGTCTTCCACATTGGTTGCAACCAGCGCTCCGCTCTGCCACAATCTGATACATCCGACGCTCATCGCATCCGTGATCCGTCCCGGAATGATCATAATATCACGCCCCTCATCCAATGCCATATCAACCGTGATCAGCGTTCCGCTTTTTGCTTTTGCTTCCACGACCAGCACAATATCACTTAAGCCTGCCAGGATCCTGTTCCTGATGGGAAAATGCCACGAAGCCGCAGGCACGTGCGGCCCGTATTCCGAGATCACGCCGCCTTTATTGCATAGCATGGCATATAATTTCCTGTTTGCCATTGGATAGCAGACATCCGGACCGCATCCAAGGACTCCATAGGAACTTCCGCCCGCCTCCAGCGCCGCCTGTTGTGCGATCCCGTCTATCCCGATTGCCATACCGCTTAATACATTCACGCCCGCAAGCGATAATTCTTTTCCGAAATAGTTCGCACAGAGTCTGCCGTACTCACTGCATTCCCTGGCACCGATGACGGCAACGGCCGGTTTCTCCTCCTCCGGCAGTTTCCCCAGGACAAACAGTGCAAACGGATGATGCCCCGTATGAAGCAGACGTTTCGGATAGCATTCATCATGCCATGGGATAAACCGGATATGACTTTTCATGAGTTTCTGCCATTCTGCTTCATAGTTCCATGTATTTCTTCTATATATAATATAGTCAGCACTGCGTTCGTTTAGTCCTTTGAGCTTCATGAGTTCTTCTTTATTCATCCGGTACAGGCATTCACTGTCACCGCCGACCTGATTGATGATCTACATGGATTTGATCCCGGCCTTTTCGGAAGCAAGAGCCCACCAGAGATCATATTCAACCTTTCTTTCTCCCATATTTCCTCCGCTGTTACTTATTTCCCGATGCCATTCAGCAGATCCGTATACCGGAAATGCAATGCTTCGATCAGATGTTCATCGCCAATATCTCTCGAATTCCCAAGATCTGCGATCGTTCTGGCGACCTTCAGGATCCGGTAATATCCTCTTGCCGACAGGTTGTATTTGTGGAATGCCCGTTCCATGATCGTTTCTCCCGTTTGGGACAGAAAACAATATTGGCCGATCTCTTCCCTGCTCATGGATGCATTGAATTTTGCCTCCCCGAATCTTTCAAACTGGATTTGTTTCGCCATTTCCACACGCTTACGGACCGTTTTCGAATCTTCCTGTATGATGTTTTCCGATAACTGCGCATATTGCAGGTTTTTCACTTCAATGCAGATATCAATGCGGTCCAGCAGCGGTTTACTCAGCCTGTCCAGATACCGTTTTCTCTGCGATTGCGTGCAGCTGCAGCGTGACCTGTCAGGATATGCCCCGCAAGGGCAGAGATTCATCGCCCCCACAAGCATAAAATCGGCAGGATAGCGAAAACTTCCGTTATTTCTCGAGATCCGGATCTCACCGTCTTCCAGGGGCTGCCGCAGGCATTCCAAGGCTTCCCGCTTAAATTCCGGCATTTCATCAAGAAACAGGACACCTTTATGCGCCAGGGCGGCAAGTCCCGCTTTGGGATAAGCACCGCCGCCGATCAAAGCCACATCCGTTACCGTATGGTGCGGACTGACAAACGGTCTGTTGACCAAAAGGCTCTTATCTCCCCGCAGTTCACCCGCAACGGAATATATGGATGACACTTCAAGACATTCATCAAGCGTCAGTGGTGGCAGGATCGATGGAAGACATTTGGAAAGCATGCTCTTTCCTGCACCCGGTTCTCCGACAAGGATAATATTATGTAAACCTGCTGCAGCAATTTCCAAACCCCTTCTCGCGAACGGCTGCCCCTGCACATATTTCAGGTCATACGTATCATCACCGTTACCTTCATTCGCGAAATGTTCCTTATTCTGTTTCATTCTTAGGATCATCGTTTCCCTGTTCAGATGGGCGATCAGCTCCTTAAGGCTTCCTGCAGGATATACTTCTATATCCTGAACGATCGCTGCTTCATTTGCATTTTCCTTTGGAACAAAGCATTTGTGAAAACCGGCTTGTCTGGCACAAAGGACCAGCGGCAGCACCCCGTTGATCGCACAGATGGTCCCGCTCAAGTTCAGTTCACCGAAAAATACGGCATCCTCCGTTAATTCCCCATCCACGCATTCCATTGCCTTAAGAATTGCGACAGCCATCGGAAGATCAAAGCCGGTTCCGTATTTACGGATATTGGCAGGGGATAAATTCAGCGTGATCCTGCGTACCGGCAGGGATACATCGCTGTTACGGATAGCCATCCTGACACGCTCTCTGGCCTCTTTGACCTCGCTTCCGAGAAATCCTACCAGTTCCATGCCGGGCATGCCGTCAGATATGTCTGCCTCCACCTGCACAATATAGCCGCTTAAGCAGTGCAGGCCGGCAGAATGGACAACACGAACCATTCATTCTCCTTTCTGTTAAAACAAATAAACCGTACAAAAAAGGGAATACAAAGAAAGATTTGTATTCAGAAATGATATAAGACAGATTATATTATATACACTATGCGTTAAAACTGTCAATCGTTTTTGTGTCTATGACATAACGATTGTCAAGTGTCTTCATGATATCCTTGACTTCGAGATCTCCATACAGGCCCGTCATGGCAAGATTCACAATGGAATTATCCGAGAAGCACAGCACCATGGGGCGCAATACATCCGATTCATTTGCCTGTAATACAAGACCTTTTTCACCGTTGGACAGTTCGACACAGCATCCGTTCGGAAGAAAATGAATGCTCTGGATCAGTGCATCAAGCACCTGCGGATCATACATTTCCGGATGCTTCAGCATTTGTTTGAGCGTTGCGATCTCTGACTTGGGTTCCATATAATTGCTCATAGCCGTCAATTTGTCATAATCGTTGGCCACGATAAGGATCCTGGATCCGATCACCAGCTTTGATGCTTCCTTTTCCCCTCTTTCAAATGCATCATATTCACTGAATGCCTGAGACACCATACGTTTGATATTCGGGGTCGCGGCGAATGCATCTTCGGACAGTCTGACACCGTCTTTTTCAAGCCGCTTCATCTCATATTTATCTTCCGGCGTACGATCTTTCTTATCCAAAAGTGCCTTCGGTACATTCAGTTTGCCGATATCGTGGATCAGCGCCGCAATGATCAGATCGCGGTGTTCTTCGTAGCGCAGGCCCATTTTATGGCCGATCATCGCACAAAGGATTGCCACATTCAGGCTGTGTTTGTAGATGAAGTCCTCTTTGCTGCGCAGATTCTGGACAAAATTGATCTTGTGATTCAGCCTGCCGTATTCCTTTAGGATATTCTCGGCAAAGGTATACATTTTAGACTGTCTGCCATGCTGCAGAACATACTGCAGTTCGTCTACGATCGTGAAAACCGCAACCGCCTGGAATTTTTCAAAGGCGATATCGTCATTGGTCATGGGCGGCAGAGGCTCGGCCGGCTCCAGGATATAGATACCGATCAGCCCGAAATTCTTAACGGACGCAATGCCCTGCTCCGTCAGCTTGGAATCGCGTTCATACAGTAAAACACCCTTTTTGTTGTAGATTGGTTTCGCCAGCCGCATGCCGACTTTCAGATCTTCCGCTTTTACAAACAGCATAATTTTTCCCCCTCAGAATCTGTGCAAACCTTTGCAACAATCAATAATGTTCCTTGATAAATGTTTCAAATTCCTCTACCGTGATCGGTTTGGAATAATAATAACCCTGTGCGATGTCGCATCCGGCATCCGTTAAGAACTTCAGCTGTTCCTCTGTTTCGACGCCTTCTGCGATGACTTTCAGTCCCAGTTCCTTGGCCATCTTGACCGAAGCCTCAACAATGATCTTTCCTCTGGAAGTCGACATGATCTCATCCAGAAAGAACCGGTCGATCTTTAAGGTATCCACGGGCGCTTTTCTGAGCATGTTGAGCGATGAATAGCCGGAACCGAAATCATCCATCTGGATCTTGAACCCGCGTCGCTTCAGTTCTTCCATCTGTCCGAACAGTTCTTCCACATCATCCACGAAAAGATTTTCCGTGATCTCCAGTTCCAGTTTATCCGTTGTGATCCCGTACCGGTTGACAAGATCCGTCAGCACCCTGCACAGATCGGATTCCATGACATGCGCCCTGGATACATTTACGGAAATCGGGATATCGATATCGCGTTTCCGAAGATCTGCAAGATATTTGCAGGCCTCCTCCCACATAAACCTGTCCAGTCTGGTAATGAAACCGTTGCTCTCAAACAGCGGCAGGAACTGCGCCGGTACCATGACGCCTTTGATCGGATGTTCCCATCTTACCAAAGCCTCGGCACCGGATAGTTTGCCGGTCTTCACATCCACCTGCGGCTGCAGATACATCATAAACTCATGATGGTGGAGTGCCATTTCCATCTCTTCTTCAATCTCGGCCTGCTCACGCATCTTCAGGCGGATCACATCATCATAAACCGCATAGTTGGTAAAGATCGATCCCTTAGCCTGTCTTCTGACCGTCCTCGCCCTGTCACACATCAGACGGATCGGAAGGGATTTGTCGGTGACTTTATAAATACCGAATACGATCGAAATTCCCTGCGGCAATGTATCGTTATCACGCATACGGTTTGTCAGCGTATTGATGAAATTGAGAATATCCTGTTCGCTGGTGTATTCCATCAATACCGTGAACGTATCGCCCTGGTAGCGTTTTGCCAGGCTCTTCTTGGGCATGATCTCACGGATGCTCTTTCCCATGTAGGCAAGACAACGGTTACCGATCTCAATCCCAAACTTATCATTGATCAGTCGGAATTTCTCAATATCGGCGGAAAGTACCGCATACATCGATTCCTCATTGAGATGGATCAATTCCGTCGCTTTACGGTAAAACGCCTCTGCATTGTAAAGTCCCGTCATGGAATCAAAGTCCGCGCGGTATTCCATTTCCGCCTTGATCTCCATCTCCGTATTGACATTCTGGAAGGTGCCCAGATATCTTACCGGACGGTTATCAAGGCCGCGTAAAGGCTGCACATAAACCGTATACCATACCGGCGTATCATAACGGTTATAAAGCCTTA